>NZ_FNTG01000002.1:603877-905815 GCF_900104795.1 Burkholderia sp. WP9 | reverse complement strand
TTCAGAAAGGTGCGGCGGCTGATGCCCTGCGGGGCGTTCGAACGGGTAGTCATGGTGTCTTCCTCCAATATGGCGTGTCGTTATGGTTATGCTGAAATCTCGAGCGCGGCGGCTGCACGTGTCGCGCGCCGCGCCCGTTTGCTGTCTGCTGCCAGGTCTCCATCGCCGCCGCCGGCTTCCCGCCAGACGGCCCGTCCTGCCGGGACGGATCAGCCGTGAATGAGCATCCCGCCGTTCACGTCGATCACCGCGCCGGTGATATACGACGACAGGTCCGACGCGAGGAACAGGAATGCGCCGGCCACGTCGTCGGGTACGCCGAGGCGATTCAACGGAATGCCCGCGAGAATCTCGACGCGCTTGTCGTCGCTGATCTTGCCGGCGTTGATGTCGGTCTGGATCAGGCCCGGGGTCACGCAGTTCACGCGGATGCCGTCGTTGCCGAGTTCGCGCGCCATCGCTTTCGCGAGACCGAGTACTCCGGCTTTGGCCGCGGAGTAATGCGGGCCGCCGAGAATGCCGCCGCCGCGCTGCGCCGACACCGACGACATGCAGCCAATCGAGCCGCTCTTCTGTTTCTTCATTTGTGGCACGACCGCTTGCGACAGATACAGCACGCCGCGCAGGTTGACGTCGAGAATGCGATCCCAGCTCTCCGGGTCGATGTCGAGCAGCTTGGCCGCCTGGGTGATACCGGCGTTATTGATCAGGATATCGATCGAACCGAAATCGGCGACGGTGCGCTCGACGGCGGCCTGGCATGCGCCGCGATCGGTGACGTTGCACGCATAGCCGCGATGCTCCGGCCCGATCGAAGCGGCGGCTTCGATTGCGGCCTTTTCGTCCAGATCGAAAATGGCGATACGCGCGCCGTGAGCGGCGAATTTGCGGGCGGTCGCCATGCCGATGCCGCGCGGCGACGCGCCGCCGGAAATGACGGCGACCTTGCCGTCGAGAAGACGTGACTCTGACATGATGCGGATCTCCTGAATGTGATGCTTATGGTTTGCTGCTTTCTTTGCTATCGGTTAATACGCTTGCTTGTGCCGATCAAATCGACGCTTAGCGCAGCCAGCCCTTGATCGTGTCGCACATCGCCTCGGTCGAAATACCGTAGCGATCGTGTAGCGTCGGCAGCGCGCCGGCATCGAGAAAGGCGTCGGGCAGGCCGATCTGGCGGAAGGGCGGCGTGACGCCGTTGGTCAGCAGCACGGTGGCCACCGCCTCGCCGAGTCCGCCGATCACCGTATGGTTCTCCGCCACGATCACGAGGCGCCCCGGCCGGCGCGCTTCGCGCAGCAGCGTGACCGTGTCGAGCGGCTTGATGGTCGGCACGTGCAGCACGCCCACGTCGATGCGATCGGCAGCGAGCGCCTTGGCCGTTTCGAGTGCGCGCATCGTCATGATCCCGGACGAGATGATCAGCACTTCGGCGCCGTCGCGCAGCAGCTTCGCTTTGCCGAGTTGGAACTGGTAATCGTATTCGTCGAGCACGACCGGCACGTTGCCGCGCAACAGCCGTGCGTACACCGGGCCGCGATGGTCGGCGATCGCCGGCACCATCTGTTCGATTTCGAGCGCGTCGCACGGGTCGATCACCGTGAGGTTCGGCATCGCGCGAAAGAGGGCGAGGTCTTCGGCCGCCTGGTGGCTCGGACCGTAGCCGGTCGTGAGGCCGGGCAGCGCGCACACCATCTTGACGTCGAGGTTGTCCTCGGCGATCGCCTGGTGGATGAAGTCGTAAGCGCGGCGCGCGGCGAACACCGCATACGTGGTGACGAACGGCTGCGCGCCTTCGTGCGCCATGCCGGCGGCCGCGCCCATCAGCAGTTGCTCGGCCATGCCCATCTGATAGAAGCGCTCGGGGTATTCCTTCGCGAACAGATGGAGGTCGGTGTATTTGCCGAGGTCGGCTGTCATGCCGACCACTTCGGGGCGGTTGCGCGCGAGCTCCACCAGCGCGTGGCCGAATGGTGCGGAGCGGGTGATCTGGCCTTCACCGGCGATCGAGGCGATCATCGCCGAGGTTTTCAGGCGCGGTTTCGGTGCGGCGGCGCTCATACGGTTCTCCCGGCTTCGAGCGCCTGCAGCGCGAGTTGCCACTCGTGCGCGTCGACGCGGATAAAGTGGTTCTTCTCGCGTGCTTCGAGAAACGGCACGCCGTACCCCATACGCGTATCGCAGACGATGATGCGCGGTTGCGCTTCAGAATGCGCGCGTGCCGCATCGAACGCGGCGACCACCGCCGCGAGGTCGTTGCCGTCCACGCGTTGCACGAACCAGCCGAACGCCTGCAGTTTCTCGACCAGCGGCTCGAACGCCATGACCGCTGAAGACGGTCCGTCGGCCTGCTGGTTGTTGACGTCGACCATCGCGATCAGGTTGTCGAGCTTCCAGTGCGCGGCGGACATCAGCCCTTCCCATACCGCGCCTTCGTCGAGTTCGCCGTCCGAGAACAGCGTGTAGACGGTGGCGTCCGAACCCTTGCGCTTCAGACCCAGGCAGCGGCCCACCGCAATCGTCAAGCCCTGGCCGAGCGAGCCGCCGGACATCTCCATGCCGGGTGTGTAACTCGCCATGCCGGACATGGGCAGGCGGCTGTCGTCGCTGCCGTAGGTCTCCAGTTCTTCGTCGGCGATGATGCCGGCTTCGATCAGCGCCGCGTACAGGGCGATCGCGTAGTGGCCGTTGGAGAGCAGGAAGCGGTCGCGGCCTTCCCAGTCGGGATCGTCGGCGCGATAACGCATGGCGCGGAAGTAGGCGACGGCCAGCACGTCAGCGATGTCGAGCGCCTGGCCGATATAGCCTTGCCCTTGCACTTCGCCCATGCGCAGCGCGTTGCGGCGGATCTGGTAGGCGTGCTCCGCGAGCTCGGGAAAGGGCGCGGCTTCTCTGAGGTTCATTGTCTCGTCTCCTTGTTTGCGTGGGCTGCATCGATGCCGCAGCCAGTGATAACAAGCGTAACCGTCCGCCCACCAGCGCTCAAACGAATTAAGATGGCCGATGGATGAATTGAATTCACGTGGATGCTGCCATGCACAATCGCGTCACACTCAAGTCGATACAAGCGTTCGAAGCGGCCGCGCGGCTTTCGTCGTTCGCGCTCGCAGCAGAGGAACTGTTCGTGACGCCTTCGGCGATCAGCCATCAAATCAAGCTGCTCGAAGAGCAATTGAGCATTCGTCTGTTTCATCGGCTGCATCGCACGGTGCTGTTGACGGACTCGGGGCGGCAATACGCAGAGGAGATCACCTCGGCGTTCGCGCGTATCGACGCGGCGACGCGCGAGATCGGCCGCGTGGCCAAGAGCGACATCCTCACGATTCATTGCACACCAAGTTTTGCGACCCAGTGGCTGATGCCGCGCATCGCGCGGTTCAGCGCGGCACATCCGGATATCGACGTGCGTTTGAACGCGTCGTCCGAAGCGGCGGATCTGATTTCGGAAGCGGTCGATATCGACATCCGCTATGGTCCGCGCAAGCTGCAACCGGCCGGCACGTTGGTACTGGAATTGCCGCCGGAGACGATCGTGCCGCTATGCGCGCCGGCGCTCATGAGCGGCGACCATCCGCTGCGCAGCATCGAGGACTTTCAGCACCACTCGCTGATCCATAGCGAAGGCTGTCTGGTCGGCTGGCGGGACTGGATGCGTTTGCATCGAAAGACACGGATCGATATTGGACGCGGGCCGCGCTTCGACCGCTCGTTCATGGCGTTGAGCGCCGCGGTCGATGGCTTGGGCGTGTGTCTGGAGAGCCTGCTGCTCGCGCAGCGCGAACTGGAGACTGGGCGCCTCGTCGCGCCGTTCGGCGCGGACGGCCTCAGCGTAAGCGGCTATACGCTGAATCTGCTCAAGTCACGTGCGGATTTGCCGAAGCTACGCAGCTTTCAGGATTGGCTGTTTGCCGAATTGGAGAGGTAAGGCGCTCCTTGCATGGCCGCCTCCCAGGGCATTTTTAACCAAGACGGCCTCGCACGGGACTGGGTATGCTTGCCATATTCAGTCAATGCATGCGAGGACAACAAGGTGGCGCACTATCTTTGCCATGAGCAACCGGACCTGCTGGACTTCGAAACGACCGTGATCGCGGCGCGGCCCGGCGCTGTCGTGCTGGGCCGATCCGCTCTGCATCCGGGCGGCGGCGGGCAGGTCTCAGACGCGGCCATGCTCACGCACGCGCACGGCGCGGTGCGCATCACAGGCGTCGCGGCGGAAGGCGATATGCTGTGGCATCTGCTCGACGAGCCGCTGGAACTGGCCGGCAACGTGCACGTGGCCATCGACGCGGCGCGCCGCGCCACCGTCGCTCAACTGCATACCGCTACGCATATTCTCAATGCACTGGTGTATCAACGTTTTGCCGGCGCGCTCGTGACCGGCGCGCAGATCAACGCGGACGGCACCGCGCGCATGGACTTCGATCTGCCCGACGCGGATAACGACGCCCTGCGTCTGCTGGAAGAGCCCGCCAACGAAGTGATCCGCAATGCGATGGACGTGCGCGTCTACTATGTCAGCGCCGACGAAGCGAAGGCAACGCAAGGCCTGATCCGCAGCCTCTCGGTGGCGCCGCCGCCGACGCCGGACGGTAACGTGCGTATCGTCGAGATCGGCGATCTGGACCGGCAGGCGTGCGGCGGCACGCATCTGACCAACACCGCGCAGTCGCGGCCCATTCGCATCGCGAAGATCGAAAACAAAGGCCGTCGCAATCGTCGTGTCAGAATCGAGCTGGTTTGATGGGTGTTCAGAAGGGAGCGTGTGCTATGGAGACATCGGATAAGAGCGAGCCGGAAGTGGTCTGCTGGCGCGACGGCGCGCTCGACGGCGCGTGTCTTGCGAGCGCACGCTATGGCAATCACAAGTTCGACCGCCATCTGCACGACGAACTGGTCATCGTCATGACGGAAGCCGGCGCGGGCCAATGCCATACGCGCGCGGGCAGCGAGATTGCCGGACCCGGCAGCGTGCTGGTGTTCGGGCCGGGCGAATATCATAGCGGTGAGGTTTGGGAGGGCCGCGAATGGATTTATCGCGCGATCTATCTCGACATGGAAGGGCTTGGCGCGCTGAGCGCGGTGTTCTCACCCGATGCGCGCGCCGACAAGCCGCTGCTGATTCCGCCGGGACTTTATCAGGATCCGCACCTCGCGGGTTTGCTGGTCAAGGCGCACGCGAGCATGGATGAACAGGGCGCTGTCTCGCTGATGGAGCGTCAGGCGAACTGGTGGGCCGCGATGGGCATGCTGGTCGGACGCTATGGGCGCTCCGGTGAGGAGCCGGTCGAGCCCCGGCGCGAAGCGCGCAAGATGGAGCAGGTGCGCGAGTATGTCGCCGCCAATTACGAGCGTGATATTTCAGTCGACGAACTGGCGGAACTGGTCGGGCTGAGCCGTTTTTACCTCACACGCGCTTTCTGCAAGGAGTTTGGCTTGCCACCGCACGCCTACGCGACCCAGGTGAGGTTGCTGGCGGCGAAGCGGATGCTCGCTGCCGGCCACAATGCGGCGACGGCCGCGGTAGCGGTGGGCTTTTACGATCAAAGCCATCTGAACCGGTTGTTCAAGCGCGCCTATGGCATCACGCCCGGCGCGTATGCGGCGTTGAAGCCGGGGCATTGAGCCGCGGCTCGCGGCTCGCGGCTCGCCGCCACCATCACGCGGGCAGAGGCACATCCTCGATCAGCGCCGCCCGCACCGCACGAATCCTGCGGTCGACGAAGTACCCTCCGCCTTCCACGTAGCGCAGATAAAGCCTCCCGCACAACGAGCATTGCCACACGGCGCACCGGTTATACGGGAAGTATTTCGGCGCGATAGGCGCGTCCGCCGCCCAATAACTGGTTTTGCCCGGCAGATACTCACTGAACGTCGGCTCCGGATCGTCCTCCGGCAACAGCGTGCCGATTTCCTCGAACTGCGTTTCATCGAGCGACAAAGGTTGAGATTGCCAGCCGTCGAGCGGGGTTTTCGTGCACGAGCAGGGCGCGGTAGCGCGCGTTTGCGCATTGCGCGCGAGTTCGAGGAGTGTTGCCGTGTTCAGATATTGCGCCATGTGGCCCACAATCAGTTGTTCATCATTCGTTCCCGGTGCGGAACGACCCACGAGCGGTCGAATCTGCCGTCGGCAATCGACTTCAGCGCCGCTGTTTCTTTCGCATGCTGGCGACGCGCGCCTTCGATCACCGCTTCCACGTCGGCGGGCGCGATGGCGAGCAAGCCATCTTCGTCGCCAACAATGATATCCCCAGGATGCACGACCATGCCACCGACCGTGACAGGCACGTTGATTTCGCCCGGTCCGTTCTTGTATGGGCCACGATGCGTGACGCCCCGCGCGTACACCGGAAAATCGCGCTGACGCAGCGCGCCGACGTCACGGATCGCGCCGTCGATCACGAGACCCTGAACGCCGAGACTTTCCGCGAAGCTGGCCATGATCTCGCCCATCAGCGCCTGGGTGAGATCGCCCGCGCCGTCGATCACGAGCACGTCGCCGGGCCGGCAAAAGTCGAACGCGCGATGAATCGCGAGATTGTCCCCTGGCCGGGTGTGGACCGTGACGGCGGTGCCTGCCATGGGTCTCGGTTGGTGATAGGGCCGCAAGCCCACCATGCCGCTCGCGCGCGCCATGTTGTCGCTCAGCAGCGACACGGCCAGTTCACGCAATGCGTCTAGCGTGGCCGGCCTCGCCTGCGGCGCGGACTCGTATTCGCGCCATCCGATTGGATTCATACCGTTGCCCCTTGAGTTGCTGGTGTAGCGAGCTGTCGATCGAGTTGACGATCGAGTTGACGCGAGAGCCGCGCATACACGGCGCGCGCGTTGTCTTCGTAAATACGCTGGCGGTCGGCGTCGCTGAGCCAGTCGATGGCGTCGATATAGCGGCGGGTGTCGTCGTAATAGTGGCCGGTTTCCGGATCGATACCCTGTACCGCGCCGATGGTTTCCGACGCGAACAGGATGTTGCCGACCGGAATGACCTTGGCGAGCAGTTCGGTGCCGGGCTGGTGATAGACGCAGGTGTCGAAGAACACGTTGTTCAGCAGGTATTCGCTTAGCAGCGGACGCTTCATGTCCTGCGCGAGTCCGCGATAGCGTCCCCAGTGATACGGCACGGCGCCGCCGCCGTGTGGGATGATGAAGCGCAGCGAGGGAAAGTCGGCGAACAGATCGCCCTGCAGCAATTGCATGAACGCCGACGTGTCGCCGTTGATGTAATGCGCGCCCGTTGCATGGAAGTTTGGATTGCACGACGACGAGACGTGGATCATCGCCGGCACGTCGAGTTCCACCATCGCCTCGTAGAGCGGATACCAGGAGCGGTCCGTGAGCGGCAGACCGGACCAATGGCCGCCGGACGGATCCGGATTCAGATTGCAGCCGATAAAGCCGAGCTCTTCGACACAGCGCCGCAATTCGGCGATGCAGTTGGCGGGCGGCACGCCCGGCGCCTGCGGCAATTGGCACACGCCGACAAAGTTGCGCGGAAACAGTTCGCACACGCGATGCACAAGGTCGTTGCATTCGCTTGACCAGAGCGCGTTGGCTTCGGCGGTGGCGAGGTGATGACCCATGCCGGCGGCGCGGGGCGAGAAGATCGTGAGGTCCGTTCCGCGCTCCCGCTGGATACGCAGCTGGCCGGTTTCGATGCTCGCGCGAATTTCGTCGTCGGTGATCGATGGCCGTGGCGGCGGCGTGCCGCCGTCCTTTAGCGCGGCGATCTGCTGCGCGCGCCAGGCTTCGTGCTGGCTCGGTGCGGTCGTGTAATGACCGTGACAATCGATGATCATGGTGTGCCAATCCTGTGAGTTGTCGCTGCGCGTGCATGCGCAGTGCGCGCAGATTCGATCCGCTGTCTGTTCAATCGCTCCGTCCGGCCGTGCCGCCTTTCAGGCGCGCGGGGCGGGGTCGGCGGCGGCGAGGGAAGTTGCTTCGTCTTCCGCCGGTGTGACCCGCATGACCAGCGCGATGATCGTCGCAACAACCAGAAAGGCCGCGATCGTCAGCAAGGCCAGCTTGAAATTGCCGGTTGTGCTGCGCACGAGGCCGATGCTCCACGGCCCGACCAGGCCGCCGAATTGCGCGATGGTGTTGATCAGCGCGATCGTCGCGGCGCCCGCCGCGCCGGTCCTGAACGACGATGCGAGGCTCCAGAACAGCGGGTTGCCCGCATAGATGAACAAACCGGTCACGCACAGCAGCCCATAAGCGATCACGGGGTTCGGTGCGTAGGCGCTGCCGGCAATGGCCAGCGCGCTCATGCCGTACACGAATGCGAGGTGCTTCTTGCGGTCGCCGGTGCGATCGGAACTGCGGCTGACGAGGAACGTGCCCAGCACGCCGAGCAAAGGCGGCGCGGCCGATAAAAAGCCGACTTCGAGATTGGTCAGGTGGCCGAGGCTCTTGACGATCTGCGGCAACCACAGAAACAGGCCGTAAATGCCAACCAGCGCGCAACCGAACAGGCACGCAAGACTCCATACGCGGATGTCGCCTGCCACGCGCAGCAGCGGGAAATGCGCGTTACCGCCCACGGCTTCGCGCTCGGCGGCGAGCGTCGATTCGAGCCAGCGCTTTTCGTCGACGGACAGCCAGTCGGCATCGGCGGGGCGTTCGGTCATGACGCGCAGCGTCAGCAGGCCGAGCAGCATGGCCGGCACGCCTTCGAGAATGAACATCCATTGCCAGCCCTGCAAACCGAGAATGCCGTTCGCGTAGGTCATCAACGCGGTGGAAATGGGACCGCCCAGCACCGCGGAAAATGAACCGGCGATGATATAGCCGCCCACCGCGCGCGCGCGGTAGCGCACGGGAAACCATTTCGTCAGGTAGACGGCGACGCCCGGCAGAAAACCCGCTTCCATGACGCCGAGCAGAAAGCGCAGCACGTAGAAGCTCGAATCGTTGAACACGAACGCCGTGGCGGCGGCGACCGCGCCCCAGGTCAGGAGAATGCGTGCGATCCAGCGGCGTGCGCCCACGCGATGCAGCAACAGGTTGCTCGGCACTTCCAGCAACATGTAGCCGACGAAGAAGATGCTGCCCGCGAACCCGAACACGGCCGGACTGAACCCGAGCTGCCTGTTCATGTCCAGCGCGGCGAAACCGATATTGATCCGGTCGAGATAGTTGAAGAACATCATCGCGAAGAGCAGGGGCATCAGGCGCCCGTAGACTTTTCGCATGGTTACGGCTTCGTTGATCGCGTCCATCCTGTCTCCTACCTTGCGGCGACGGCCGTAGCCGTGGCTGCGTTCTAATCATATGTGAGTCAATGATAAGAACGCGCGCGGAGGGAGTCCAAGACCGCTTGCTTATGCTTCTATAACTGATTGCTTATAGTGCGGGGCCCGGGAGCGGCGCGGGAAGGCAACCCAGAAACGCTCGCAGATGAGGCGAAGGGTCGTCGGTGCGGAAAGTGGCTGCGAGTGTGGAGCGATACGACGAGCCGGGTCCGGTGAGGTGGCGGAAAACCACATCAGTGCGCCCGTGCCGCGCCACCGATTCGCCGATAAAGGTCACGCCCAGACCCGCGGCCACCAGTGCAATTGCAGTCTGGATCTCATAAGCCTCGTGCGCGACGACCGGGGTGATGCCCGCATCGCGATAGAGCGATTGCACGGAGCGTTTGAATTGAGCGTTCTGATGCTTCGGGTACAGAATCAACGGAGTATCGGCGAGTTCGGCAATGCGCACTTTCTTGTGCGCGGCAAGCGGATGCCCCGGTTCCAGCGCGGCCATGACGCGCTCGCGCAGCAGCGGATACGACGTGCAACCTTCAATCGTCAGCGGCTGCCGGCCAATGCCGATGTGAATGCGCATGTCGCGCAGCGCATCGGTCTGTTCTTCGGTGAGCATCTCGAAGAGTTTGAGTTCGACCTGCGGAAACGCCTCGTGAAATGCTTTCAGCGCGGGCGGCAGAACGCTGTACATCGACGAGCGGGTGAAGCCGATGCTCAGCCAGCCACGCCGGCCTACGCCGATTTCCTGCGCGACAAGGGTCATCTGTTCCAGCGTGCCGAGTATTTGCCGCGCCTCGCTGCACAGATACTGGCCCGCCTCGGTCAAGCTCAGCGGACGCCTCGCGCGATCGACCAGTTGCGTGCCGAGTCGTTCTTCGAGCGAACGGATCTGCTGGCTCAGTGCGGGCTGCGCGATATGCAGACGTTCGGCGGCGCGGCTGAAGTTGAGCTCCTCCGCGAGAATCACGAAGCACTGCAGGGCTCTGACGTTCATATCGATTCTTTTCTCCGCGCCCGTCGCGGTGCGAGGGCTGGCGTTTGCGCGCTGCTCGCCGGTCGATGGAACATGCCGTAGATTTCATCGAGCAGCCAGGCAATGCCCGGATCCGCCGAAAATTGCGAGTGCGAGTGAACCTGAATTTCAATGGGCGGCAGCGCGAACGGCAAAGGCAGGATGCGAAAGGCTTTATTGCGGTTGAAACGCTGCGCGATACTCCGCGGGAAAATCACGGCGAGGTCGGTATGTTGGACGATTTCCGGCGCCACCACGAAATGCGGCAGGCGCAGCACAATATCGCGGCGCAGATTCAACTCTTCCAGCCACTGTTCGACCATGCGGTGGCCGGTTGCGTTGGTGCTGGCATAGACGTAACGCAGGCTCGCGAGATCTTCCTTGGTCGGCTTCTGTTTGCGCAGCGGGTGACCGGCCCGCACCACGCAAACATGTTCGTCGACGAAGAGCGTTCTGCTTATGCAACCGGGGTCGAGGCCGGGCACATAGCCGAGCGCGAGATCGATCTTGCCGCTGCGCATGGCCGAGCTCACCGAGTCGACGGAGACATTCGCAATTTCCAGGCGAATACCGCGCGCGTTGCGATCGAGCATCGACAGAAGCGGCGGCAGGAAATAGAATTCCGACATATCCGACATCGACACGCGAAACACGCGCTGCGCCGTGGCCGGATCGAACTTGGCGATTTGCTGGACCGCGTCGTTGATGATCCCGAACGCCTGCGTGAGCGGCGCGTGCAGGCGCAAGGCGGCGTCGGTTGGAATCATGCCGGTGGGCGTGCGAACGAAGAGCCGGTCGTCGAACAGCACGCGCAGCCGGCGCAACGCGTGGCTGACGGCAGGCTGCGTGAGTCCGAGACGTTCCCCGGCGGCGGTCAGGCTGCGCAGATCGGAGATGGCGAGAAACACGCGCAGCAGGTTCAAGTCCGTAATGCCGGGGTGCGACTTGGTCATGACGTTCGGATCGCGGCGAGAGAGGGCATTTATTTGGGTTTCAGATTACCGTAAATGCTTCGCATAGGGAAATGCAGCGTCGCGCCGCTATACGGCGGGAAGGCGTTGAAGTCCTGCTTCATGCTGGCCCGAACCGGTGACGCGAGGGCCGCGGCCAGCGACGCGGCATCGTCGAAAACCACCTTGTTGCGTTGCATGGCCGTGACGCGCGCCACGTCGAGGCCCGAACGGTAATCCAGACGCGTGTAAATTTCGAGTTCGCGAATGCCGGGCAATTGCGCCATGAGTGGCGGATGATGCGCGAGGTAGTGCGAGAGCCACGCGTTGAAGTCTTGCGCTTCGCCTTCGTAGCTGACGAGGTATGTGCAGCGCTCGGCGCGGGCGCCGGGGTCACCCGGATTCAGCGTGGCGAACTGCCTGACCGCCATGGCCTGCTGCGTGAAAGTGAGACCCGTGGTCGTAGCGCCTTCGACCACGTCGTGCAACGCACCTCCCGGTTGCAGCGCGTGTTCAAGCGGTTCGAGATCGTCGAAATACCATTGCAGCACGCAGCGGGGGCGGGCGGAAGTGTCGATCGTCGACAAAGGATCGCGGTCGTCCGATTCCTCGGGCACGTGAATCGCGAAACGGCGCAATCCCTCCGTGTCTTGCGAGGCAGCTTCGAGCCGTGACAGCTCGGGGGGCCGCGCTTCTCGCTCAGGCGCACCGTGGCCAATCAGAAAGAAGCAGACTTCCACGTTCACCTCGTTGCTTGCGCGGTAAGCGGCGCGGTTGCTGGCGGCCTGCTCAAGCGATGAAACTGCCGGCCGAAATAAATCAGCCCGTCGCCGTCCGAGCGCAGCGCAATGTGGCGGATCTGAGCGAACATGACCGAGTGCGAGCCGACCGTCTTGATGTCCACGATCTCACCTTCGAGACTGGCGATCGCATCCTGCAGCACCGGTGCCGGCGACTCGCCCACGGTCCAAGCGTGACGGCCGAAGCGCTCGTCCATCGAGCACGCCGTCATGCCGGCAAAATCACGCGCGAGTTCCTGGCACTCCGCGGCAAGCACATTGATGCACACGCTGCGGTTGCGATGCAGGACGTCATGCACGTAGCTGGCCTGATTGATACAGACGAGCATGGTCGGCGGCGCGTCCGTCACGGAGCACACCGCGCTTGCGGTGATGCCACAGCGGCCGCCGGGTCCATCCGTGGTGATGATGTTGACGGCGGCAGGCAGGCATGCCATCGCGTCGCGGAAACGCATTCTGGTGTCTTCGATCGTCACGTTCATTTCCTTTTGCATGGCAGGAGGCCGGGCGCGCCGTGTTACGGAAAAGGCGTGACTGGCGGCACGCCCGCGAACAGCGCGCCGGAGGCGTCATACGTGCCTTCGCCCAGAAACGCATGTTGTGTCACGACGATCGAATCCCGCACGAGACGCTGCAACCGGTTCTCGCGATAGATCGCGGCAACGCCCGCCATCTGATACGCCTGCATCACCACTTCGGCGCCGATCTGCGCGGCGTGCGTCGCGCTCAGGCGCAACAGATTCGCCTGGTCCTGTGAGACGGCATCGCCGTTGGTGATCGTCCGCCATGCGGCCTCGGCGGATTCGTAGAAGAACGCGCGGGCGCTGCGCCAGTTGGCCTCCGCTTTCGCGAGGCCCGAGCGGTAATAGCCGCGGTCGGCGAGGCGCGGCGCGCCGGTGGTGGTTTTGGTCGAGCCGGACATGCCTGTCAACAGATCGAGCGCCGCCCGCGCGAGACCGATGTTGACGGCAGCGTGCACCTGCGCCTGATAGGCGACGGCGGGGTAGCGGTACAGCGGTTCGTCGATCAGCGCCGCGCCGCCGCGCACGAAGGTCCATGGCGTCTCAACGAATTTATCCTGGAGCCGCAGATCGTGGCTGCCGGTTCCCTGCATACCGACCACGTTCCAGTTCTCGACGATCTCGACCTCATGCGCGGGAAACACCGCGGTGAACGGCTTGCCCGCGGCCGCCGCGCCGGAGTTGGCGGGCGTGCCGCCGATGCCGACGCCGATCCAGTCCGCGCCCTTGCAGCCGCTCGCGAAGCGCCACTGCCCGCTCACCACGAAGCCACCCGGCGCCTGGGCAGCGGGTTGCAGCGGGTAGAGGCCGCCCGAGAAAACCTGATCGGGTCCGGTGGCGTAAATCTGCTCCTGTGTTTCGATCGGCAACGCGGCGATATACGTATTCGCCGAGCCGAACGCGGCCACCCAGGCAGCGGAGCCGTCGGCGATCGCAATGCGTTCGAGCATCCGCAGAAATTGCGCCGGTGGCAGCGCGTCGCCGCCGAAGCGTTGCGGCGTGCTGGCGCGGAAGATGCCCGCGCGCTTCATCTTCGCGATCATGTTGCGCGGGACATGGGAGAGTTGATCGAACTCGTCGCGGCGGCGCTCGATCTCGCTGATCAGCGCGTCGAGCGTGATCGGGCCGGCGTACTCAGGATACGGATCGGCATGATCGAGCGCCCTGGGTTCGTAAGCGTAGGTCGAAACATTGCTCATCTGAAGGCTTTGCATGATGACGGCTTGAAAATGGAGTAAATGAGTTCGGACGAATTGGCGTCGGCGGGGGCGTCAAGCGCTTTCGCGCTCGGCATGCTCTTTGGCCTTCGCCTCGAGCCGCAGCGCTTTGGGAAAGGTCTCCGGTGCGAAACAGGTGGCGAGTACCGTGATCAAGCCGAGCACGACGAGATAGATCGCCACCGGTGCGGCGCTGCGGTAATGCGCGAGCAGCGCGGTCGCGACCATCGGCGAGAGTCCGCCGCCGAGTACCGACGAAATCTCGCGGCCGATACCGAGCCCCGAAAACCGCAGATGAACCGGCAGCAACTCGCTGATGAACGCGGGCTGCGCGCCTTCGAGAATGCCGAGCGTGATGCTGTTGGCGAGCACGAGCGCTGCGATGACTTTCCACAGCACGCCCGAGCCGAGCAGCGTGAAATACGGGTAGGCGACCAACACCATCGCCACGGCGCCGGCGAGATAGACCGGCTTGCGGCCGATCCGGTCCGTGAGACGCCCCATCAACAGCGACATGGGGATCATCAGCAACATCGACACGGTCAAGCCGCCTAACACCCAGCTCGATTTGAGGCCGATGAACTGGCCATACGCAATCGAGAACGCGAAGAAGATGTACGACGCCGCGCCTTCGCCGAAGCGCAGGCCGAACACGGTCAACACCTGGCGCGGGCATTGGCGCAGCACTTCGACGACCGGCATGCGGGCATCGCGGCGCGTGGCCTTGACTTCGGCGAACTCCGCGCTTTCGTCGACGGAGCGGCGCATCCACAGGCCGAGCGCGACCAGCACGGCGCTGCAGAGGAACGGCACGCGCCAGCCCCAACTGTGAAAGTCGGCGGGCGTGAGCGTTTGCACGAGCAGAAACGCGGCGGTGGACAGCACGAAGCCGAACGCTGCGCCGCACGGGCTCCAGGCCGCGAGCGCGCCGCGCCGGGAGGCGGGCGCGCTTTCGTGAATCAGCAGAATGCTGCCGCTCCATTCGCCGCCTGCGGCGAGGCCTTGCAAAATGCGCAACAGCACCAGCATGACGGGCGCCGCGAGGCCGATCTGCTGATAGGTCGGCAGAAGACCCATGCACACGGTGGCCGTGCCCATGACGAGCAGCGTCAGCATCATGACCGTCTTGCGGCCGTAGCGGTCGCCGATATGGCCGCACAGCACGCCGCCGATGGGCCGCGCGATAAAGCCCACCGTAAAGCCGCCGAACGCAGCGATCGTGCCGGTTAGCGGATCGCTGCCAACGGGAAAGAACAGCTTGCCGAATACGAGTGCGGCGGCGGTGCCATAGAGGAAGAAGTCGTACCATTCGAGAACCTGACCGAGCACGGCGGTCGTCACCGCGCGACGAACCTTGCTGGTGGGCCGGATGGCGGGCAGGGGTGTCAGAACAGCTGTCGCGTCAGAATTCATGGCAGTGGGAGGGTCACGAGGTGGAGGGTCGCGCGTTCTCGCCTTTTTGATCGGCAGGAGCGGCGAGACGAATCCGGCAGGCATGTCGAACGATAGGACCGTGAAAAAGCGCGGTCAAATTCGGGCCAAAAATGCCCGTCATGAATCGTGTGCATGACGGTTACGCTATTGCACGCGCGGCCGTTGCAGGCACTTGCGCGTGTGGGTTCCAACAGGAGCGGATTGGCGGTTTGTTCGGGGAACTGAGATTTGGCGAAGCGCGGCCATGGCTCTACACTGTGTTCACATTCGGCGAAACAAGGAGAGAACTGGCATGCAATTGACCGATTTCGATACGCTGACGTTCGACTGCTATGGAACGTTGATCGACTGGGAAACCGGCATTTTCGAAGGCTTGCGGCCGCTGCTCACGCGTGTGGAACCGCCACTCACGCGCGACCAGGTGCTCGAAGCACACGCGCGGCACGAATCGTCGCAGCAGAGATACACGCCGGGGCGGCGTTATCAGGAGCTATTGCCGATCGTCTACAAGCGTCTCGCGGAAGAGTGGCAGGTGCCGTACACGCTCGCCGACTGCGTGGCGTACGGCAAGTCGATCCAGAACTGGCCCGCGTTCGACGATTCCGCTGCGTCGTTGCAATACCTGAAGCAGCATTACAAGCTGGTGATTCTGTCGAACGTCGATAACGAAAGCTTTGCTTATAGCAACGCGAAATTACAGGTCGAATTCGACGCGATTTTTACGGCCGAGGATATTGGCTCATACAAGCCGTCGCCGCGCAATTTCGAGTACATGCTGGAAAAGCTCGGCGAGCGAGGCATCAGGAAGGAAAAGATTTTGCACACGGCCGAAAGCCTGTTCCACGACCACAAACCGGCGAACGAATTCGGCCTCTCGTCGTGCTGGATTTATCGCCGGCACGCAAAGCAGGGCTTCGGTGCGACGATGGATCCGGGCTCACAGCCGAAGATCGACTTCCGCTTCAACAGCATGGGTGATCTGGTGAAAGCGCATCAGCGGGCTTTGCAGGCCAAATAGCGATTGAATGAAAACTGCCGCCCCGTTTCAGCGCCTCTTTGGAATGTAAGGCGCTGCGCCGAGGCGGCAGAGTGTGCAGGTCAGGCGTTCAGTTGCCAGCGGGATAGCGGCTCGTCAATCAAGCCCGCCTTGGCACAAGTACTTGATCGACATGTAATCGTCGAGCCCGTACTTCGAGCCTTCGCGGCCATAGCCCGATTCCTTCACGCCACCAAACGGCGCCGCTTCGCTCGACACTGCGCCTTCATTGATGCCGATCACCCCCGCTTCGAGCTGTGCGGCCACGCGGTTGATACGCCGCACGTCCTGCGTGTAGAAGTAGGCGGCGAGGCCGAACGGCGTGTCGTTGGCGAGGCGGATCGCTTCGGCTTCGTCGTCGAAACTGAAGAGCGGGGCAACCGGGCCGAAGGTTTCTTCGCAGCAGACCAGCATGTCGTCGCGCGCGTCCGTCAGCACGGTCGGCGCGTAGTAGTTCGGGCCGAGTTCCGTCAGGCGCTTGCCGCCCGTCAGCACTTTCGCGCCGTGTTTGACGGCGTCTTCCACGTGACGGGCGATCTTCTCGATTGCGCGCTCGTTGATCATCGGGCCGATCTGCGCGTCCGGGTCCGTTGCGGGCGCAACCTTCAAGGCAGCGACGCGTCGCGCGAGCAGCTCGGCAAAGCGCGCATAGACGCCGGCCTGCACATACACGCGGTTCGGACACACGCAGGTCTGGCCGCCGTTGCGGAATTTCGCCGCCATCAGACCGGTCACGGCGGCGTCGAGATCGGCGTCGTCGAATACGATAAAGGGCGCGTTGCCGCCCAATTCCAGCGAGAGCTTCTTGAGCGTGCCCGCGGATTCACGCGCGAGATGCTTGCCGACCGGCGTGGAGCCGGTGAACGTGATCTTGCGCACGCGCGCGTCGGCGAGCCAATCGGCAACCGCGGCAATGCCCTGTTCACGCGAGGCCGACAGCATGTTCAACACACCGTCCGGCAGACCGGCTTCCTGCGCGAGCGCGGCGAGAGCGAGCGCGGTGAGCGGCGTGTCTTCGGCGGGTTTGGCGACCACGGTGCAACCGGCCGCGAGCGCGGGCGCGATCTTGCGGGCGATCATGGCCAGCGGGAAATTCCACGGCGTGATGGCCGCGACCACGCCGACCGGTTCCTTCACCGCGCTCATGCGCTTGCCGCGCTGCTGCTGCGGAATCAGATCGCCGTAGATGCGGGTCGCTTCGTCGGCGAACCACGCCACGTACGACGCACCGTAAGCCACTTCGCCGCGGCTTTCCGCGAGCGGCTTGCCCTGTTCCATCGACATCAGCTTCGCGAGATCGTCGGTATTGGCGACGATCAGCGCGTGCCAGCGGCGCAGGATCTCGGCGCGCTCGCGCGGCAGCTTATCGCGCCAGGCGGGGAACGCGCGGGCTGCGGCGTCGGTGGCGGCGCGCGCGTCCGCGGCGCCGCTGTTCGCGACTTCGACGATCGTTTCGCCGGTGGCCGGGTTGGTGACGGCAAAGCGGGCGCCGTCGGCGGCACCGGCCCATTTTCCGTCGATCAGGTTCTGCGGGCGAATCAGTTCACTGCGCGTCAATGCGAGAGACATCGGGTTGCTCCTTCAGGTTGCCCTTGATTCGGCGAGGCTCGCGGCGGCGCGGCCGCGTACCGTGGGCCGATTGATGGATCGATGCTACGCCTGTGCCGCAATCGATCAAATTGACAATCGGGGCGTCGGCGGTTTGCACGCCTTTTTTTTCGTGCTGTGACAGCATTTTCTGCTGAATGGCTTGCAAATTCATTTCGGCCGTCGCGGCCCGGTCGACGCGCGCACGATCAGCGTGGGCGGCGGGGCGAGCAGCATCGACGGCTGCTGGTCCGGCGTCTGGATCAGCCGGATCAGACTCTCGACCGACAACTCCGCGATCGCCGCGGTCTGAATCGCGACCGTCGTCAAAGCGGGATGCACCTGGTGCGCCAGTTGAATGTCCGTAATGCCGATCACCGAAACGTCGTTCGGCACCGCTCGGCCCAGCGTCAGCAGCGCCTGTGCCGCACCGATCGCGAGCAGGTCGTTGGTCGCGAAAATCGCGGTGAGATGCGGCCGGTTTGCCATCAGTTGCATGCAGGCGGCGTAGCCCGCGTCGATCGAGTCGCGGATTTGCAGCACCGCCGCCGCGTCGGTCTCGATGCCGGCGGCGCGCATCGCGGCGCGAAAACCGTTGGAGCGCGCATCCTGCAAGCCGCCGCAACCGTCGCCGATCAGAAGGCCGATTTCGCGGTGGCCGAGCTCGAGCAGATGCCGCGCGGCCAGCTCGCCCGCGAGATGAAAATCCACGGCGATGCAAGGCAGCGCGGGCGGCGATTCCGGGTGTTCCCACATGGCCAGCAGAATCGGCGCGCTGTGCGTAGCCGACGCACACAGATCGTTGATCGTGATGTCCGTGTTCATGACGAGCACGCCGTCGGCCAGCGTACCTGCGATCTGGTTCAGATACGCGCGGCCGATCTCGGCGTCATCGTCAGTATTGCAAACCATCAGGAAGTGGCCGGCTTTGCGCGCGGCACGCTCGGCGGCCAGCACGAACTCGGGGTAGAACGGGTTCGAGATATTCGACAGCATCAACGCGAGCGTCGACGAGCGGCCCTCGGCCAGTGCGCGTGCATTCAGGTTGGGCCGGTAGCCGAGATCGGCGATCGCCTTGAGCACGCGTTCAGCCGTTTCGGGGCGCACCTTCTCGCGGTTGCGCAGCACGTTGGAGACAGTCGCGGCGGTGACGTGAGCGCGCTTCGCAACTTCGGACAGAGTGACCATAACTTCTTTATCCCATATTCAGGGAATGCGATTCAAATGTTGCAAGCTGCGGGCGACGTTGATAACTTGCTGGAAAACATCCAGGAGACACCCGCCATGACTTTTTCCCTCGAACTCGAATTTAAGCGATTAAATGCCTGCCGTGCAAGGGTTGGTCACTTATTTTTCCTAGAAATTTAAGCGGTTAAATCCACGGAGGCAGCATGGCGGCAATTCGTTTGACGAACGTGCAGAAGTCGTACGGTGACCATCCGCCGGTGATCCGGCGCGTGAATCTGGAGATAGCGCAGCACGAGTTCTGCGTCTTTCTGGGACCTTCGGGTTGCGGCAAGTCGACTCTGCTGAGAATGATCGCGGGTCTCGAAGACCTGAGTGAAGGCGAACTGCATATCGGCGGCCGTCTGGTGAACGACGTACCTGCCGCGGCGCGCGGCGTCGCCATGGTGTTCCAGAGCTACGCGCTGTTTCCGCACATGACCGTGTTCGACAACATGGCATTCGGTCTGAAGCTCGCGAAACAACCCAAGAACGTGATCGACAGCAAGGTGCGCGAAGCCGCGCGCATTCTGCAACTGGACAGCTTTCTGGAGCGCTATCCGAAGGCGCTTTCGGGCGGGCAGCGACAGCGCGTCGCGATCGGCCGCGCGATCGTGCGGGAGCCCGGCGTGTTCCTGTTCGACGAGCCGCTGTCGAATCTCGACGCCGCGCTGCGTGGCCAGACGCGCGTCGAAATCGCGCGTTTGCATCAGCGCTTTGCCAACGCGAGCGTGGTGTACGTGACCCACGACCAGGTCGAAGCGATGACGCTCGCCGACCGGATCGTGCTGCTGCATGCGGGTGCTGACGCCGAGCGCTTCGGCAGCATCGCGCAAAGCGGGGCGCCGCTCGAGTTGTATCACCATCCCAAGTCGCGCTTCGTGGCGGGTTTCATCGGTTCGCCGCGCATGAATTTTATCGACGCCGTGGTCGATTCGATCGAGCCGGGGAGCGTAACGGTCACGCTGACGCAAAGCGGTGAGCGATTGACCGCACAGGTCGACGGTCAACGTTTGCAGCGCGGCCAGCCGGTCACGCTCGGCGTGCGGCCGGAACATCTGCGCCTCGACGGCGCCGGGCAGTCCGTGCAGTGCACGACGGTGCTGTCGGAACGGCTCGGCGAGCACAGCTATGTCCACGCGGATCATGCGGCGGGCACGCTCATCGCCAAGGCCGCGGGCGATACGCCGATCGGGTCGGGCGAGCGTATTGCCATTCACGTTCCGCCTTCTGCCTGTCATCTGTTCGACGCGGATGGGATTGCACTGCGGCGAAGCGCGTTCGAGCCCGAACGCGCCGCCGCTTGAGTTTTGGTTCGTGAGCGTTTGAAGCAACAACTGATTCATCAAAGCCGAATTCCGCCACAGAGCGGGTTACATTGCCGGCAGCCGCGCTGCCGGCCAACAAGGTATCAAGGAGACACAAGATGATTGCTTTTCGCCTTCGCCGTCTTGCACACGTGTCGATCGCAGCCGCACTGGTCGCCGGTTCGCTCTGCTGCGCCGCAGTCGACGCCGCCACGCTCAACGTCAACGTATCGGCGCGCGGGAATCAGCGCTCGACATGGCAGGACGCGTTCGACAAGTTCAAGAAGGCCAATCCCGATGTCGATCTGAAGGTGACCTACATCACCGAAGAAGCGTACAAGGTGCAGATGAGCGGCTGGCTTGCCACCGATCCGCCCGACGTCGTTTCATGGCACGACGGCGAGCGCATGGCGTATTACGCGCAACGCGGCCTGCTCGAAGACCTGTCGGCGGACTGGAGCAAAAATGGCTGGTCGCAGCAGTACGCGTCGGTGAAGGATGCGTCGACGTATAAGGGCAAGCAGTACGCGGCGCCGCTCGGCTACGACGCCTACGGTTTCTTCTATCGCAAGGATCTGTTCGAGAAGGCCGGCATCAAGAGCGAGCCGAAGACGTGGGATGAATTTCTCGATGCCTGCAAGAAGCTGAAGGCCAGCGGCGTCGCGCCGATCGCCGTGGCCGCGCGCGACAGCTGGACGCTTGCCGCCTGGTTCGACTATCTGGATCTGCGCATCAACGGCAACGCATTCCATCAGCAATTGATGGCCGGCGAAATTCCCTACACCGACGCACGCGTGAAAAAGGTCTATGCCGCGTGGAAAACGCTGATCGATGACCACTATTTCATCGACAATGCGCTCTCTTACGACCTCGATTCGATCGCACCGTTTCTCGTGAACGGCAAGGCGTCGATGATGCTGATGGGCACGTTCTTCTCCGCGAGCATTCCGGCGAACCTCAAGCCGCAAACCGGCTTCTTCCGCTTCCCCGTGATCGACGCGAACGTGCCGATGGCCGAGGACGGTCCGGTCAACGTGCTGCTGATTCCCGCAAAGGCGAAAAACAAGGCCGACGCGCGCAGGCTGCTCGCCTTCATGGAACAGCCGCAGATCAACGCCGATCTCGCGAAGGGCTGGGGAACGCTGCCGTCGAACAGTCTGGCGACCGAGCCTGACGATCCGATTTCGAAGGTTGGCTTCCAGACACTCGCCAACACCAAGGGCGGTATCGCGCAGTTCTACGATCGCGACATGCAGAAGGAAATGGCCGACGAAGGCATGAAAGCGATGCAGCAGTTCTACAGCGATCCGTCGCAACTCGACGCCGTGCTCGTGCGCCTCGAAGCGACCCGTAAGCGCATCTATCAGAAGTAAAGAAGTCAGTCACGGAGCGCCGGCGGCCTAGCAACGGCCGGCGCTCGTCTTCGAATCGCCTTCGCTTTCCGACGAGGCCCGATCCATGTCTCATTCCGCAGCGCGCCGCTTACCCGCGGCTTCGCACCGTCACGTCTCGACCACGCGCCGTCATCAGCATCGCGCCGCATTCTTCTTCCTGTTGCCGGGTTGTGCGTTGTTTTGCCTGTGCGTGGTGTATCCGATCATCAGCAGCATTTCGCTCAGTTTTTATCACTGGGACGGCATGGCGCCGAAGACCTTCGCCGGCCTCGACAACTATATCGAGCTGTTTCATGCCGACACGTTTTATACGGCGCTCAAGAACAACCTCATCTGGCTCGCGCTGTTTCTGCTGGCGCCACCGCTTGGGCTGCTGTTCGCGTTGTATCTGAACCAGCATATCCGCGGCATGCGCGTCGTGAAGTCGCTGTTCTTCGCGCCGTTCGTGCTCTCGGGCGTGGTGGTCGGTCTCGTGTTCAGCTGGTTCTACGATCCGGGCTTCGGTTTGCTGCGCCTGATCGTCGGTCATGGCATTCCCGTGCTCGGCGATCCGCATACGGTGACGTTCGGCATCGTGTTCGCCGCGTTATGGCCGCAAACACCGTTCTGCATGGTCCTCTACCTGACGGGCCTGACGGGTATCAATCCGGAAGTGGTCGAGGCGGCGCGCATGGAAGGCGCCAAAGGCGTGAAGCTGCTATGGCACGTGATCCTGCCGCAACTGCGGCCCGCCACGTTCATGGCCGTGGTGCTGACGGTGATCGGCGCATTGCGCAGCTTCGATCTGATCGCGGTGATGAGCGGCGGCGGTCCGTTCGACAGTTCCACCGTGCTTGCCTATTACATGTACGACCAGGCCATCAAGTACTACCGCGAAGGCTATTCCGCGGCGATTGCCGTCGTGCTGTTCGCCATCATGCTCGTCTACATCGTGTTCCATTTGCGCCGCATGCTGCGCGAAGAACGCTGATCTCCAAGGAGTTGCGCGTCATGTATCCGCTTCCCGTCGAACGCTGGAAACCGCTCAATCGCACGCTCTACAAAGTGTCGTTGCCCATTGCGCTGTTGATATGGCTTCTGCCGATGCTGGCCGTGCTCGTCACGTCGATCCGTTCATCCGACGAGCTGTCGCAAGGCGACTATTGGGGCTGGCCGAAGCACTTTGCGCTGCTAGAAAACTACGGCACGGCGCTCACGCAAACGCCGATGCTGCATTACTTTGCCAACAGCGTGCTGATCACGGTGCCTTCGGTGCTCGGCGCGATCGTGCTGGCGTCGATGGCGGGCTTTGCGTTGGCGACCTACCGGTTCCCGGGCAATACCGCAGTGTTGTTCGCGTTCGTCGCCGGCAATTTCGTGCCGATCCAGATCCTGATGATCCCGGTGCGCGACATGGCGCTGAAGGTCGGACTGTTCAATAGCGTGTGGGCGCTGGTGATTTTCCACGTGTCGTTTCAGACCGGCTTCTGCACGCTGTTTCTGCGAAATTTCATCAAACAGTTGCCATTCGAAATGATCGAGGCCGCGCGCGTGGAAGGCGCGAGCGAATGGACCATCTATCTGCGCATCGTGTTGCCGCTGATCCGGCCCGCGCTCGCCGCACTCGGCATTCTGGTGTTCACGTTCGTGTGGAACGACTATTTCTGGGCGCTATGTCTCACGCAAGGCGACGACGCCGCGCCGATCACGGTGGGCGTCGCGGCGCTCAAGGGCCAATGGACGACCGCGTGGAACCTGGTCGCCGCGGGCTCGGTGCTGGCCGCGTTGCCTTCCGTGCTGATGTTCTTCCTGATGCAGAAGCACTTCGTAGCCGGTTTGACCTTCGGTGCAAGCAAGGGCTGAGCGCCGGTCCGACGTTATCTAACAACGAGAATCTCTCATGCAACTTGGTGTCTGTTATTACCCGGAACAATGGCCGCGCACGATGTGGGCCGACGACGCGAAACGTATGGCCGAACTCGGCATCACCCATGTGCGGATCGCTGAATTCGCGTGGAGCCGGATGGAGCCGCGCGCCGGCGAATTCGTGTGGGGATGGCTCGACGAAGCGGTCGACACATTGGCGGCCGCGGGATTGAAACTGGTGCTCGGCACGCCGACCGCTTCGCCGCCGAAGTGGCTGATCGACGCGTATCCCGACGTGCTGCCGGTGCGCGCCGATGGCACGCGCTGGAATTTCGGTTCACGCCGGCACTACGATATATCCAGCGAAACCTATCGGCGCGAGTGCTTGCGGATCGTCACGGCAATGGCTCAGCGCTACGGGCGGCATGCCTCGATCGTCGCGTGGCAGACCGATAACGAACTCGGCTGTCACGAAACCGTGCCCAGCTATTCGCCTGCCGCGCTCGTGCGCTTTCAGACGTGGCTGCGGCGGCGCTACGAAACCGTCGAAGCGCTCAACGACGCATGGGGCAACGTATTCTGGAGCATGGAGTATCCGTCGTTCGAGGCGATCGGCTTGCCGAACCTTACGCCCACCGACGCCAATCCGATTCATCTGCTCGACTTCCGCCGCTTCATGTCGGACGAGGTGGCGGGTTTTCATCGCGAGCAGATCGACGTGTTGCGCGAGCATGCGCCGGCTGCGGATCTGCTGCACAACTTCATGGGATTTTTCACGACCTTCGATCACTACCGTTTCGCCAAAGACAATGCGATCGATGTCGCCGCATGGGACAGCTACCCGATCGCGCGCACTGAATCGATCTCGCTGCCCGACGAACAGAAAGCGCTCTATGCACGCACCGCGCACCCCGACGTTTCCGCGTTCGACCACGATCGCTATCGGGCAATCGGCAGCGGGCGTTTCTGGGTGATGGAGCAGCAGGCCGGTCCGGTCAACTGGGCGCCGTGGAACCCGGTGCCGGCGAAAGGCATGGTCAGGCTGTGGGCTTACGAGGCGTTCGCGCACGGCGCGGAACTGGTGTCGTATTTCCGCTGGCGTCAGTGTCCGTATGCGCAGGAGCAGATGCATTCCGGGCTCAATCTGCCGAACAACGAACTGTCGCCGGGTGGCCTCGAGGTGCAGCAGGCGGCGCGGGAAATCGCCGCGAGCGCCGCACTGTCCGAACTCGACGCACCGGCGCGTGCGGCTGTTGCAGTCGTATTCGACTACGAGACGCAATGGATGTTCGAGATTCAGCGTCATGGCAAGACCTTCGACTATCAGACGCTGGCGTTCGACTACTACGAGTCGTTGCGCGAACTCGGGCTCGACGTGGATATCGTGTCGAGCCGCGCGGATCTGTCGGCTTATGCGATGGTGGTCGTGCCGAGCATCGCCGTGGTCGACGATGCGCTCGTGCATCAGATCGAGCGAAGCGAAGCGCAATGGGTGTTCGGCCCGCGCAGCGGCTCGAAAACCGACAGCTTCGCGATCCCCTCCACGCTGCCGCCCGGCGCGTTGCAACGCGTTCTGCCGATGCGGGTGCTCGAAGTCGAGACGCTGCGGCCCACGCTGGCACCGGCGGTGTCGATTGGCGGCACGCACGGTGTGGCGATGCATTGGCGCGAGCACGTGCGGGCCAACCTCGATACGCAGGTCGATGCGCAATTCGACGACACGTGGCCCGCAGTGCTCTCGCACGGCAAGGTTCGCTACGTGGCCGGCTGGTTGTCGCATGCGTTGCATCGCACGGTATTGGAGCAGGCCGCGCGCGATGCCGGCATCGAAACGCAACGGCTGGCGGAAGGCTTGCGCATCCGGCGGCGCGGCGCTCTGACCTTCGCGTTCAACTTCGGTGCGCAGCCCGTGCATGCGCCGGCGCCGGTTGCTGCGACGTTCGTGCTCGGCAGTGCGCTGCTGAAAACAGGCGACGTGTGCGCATGGAAGAGCGAATGATCTGATTGGCTGTTCGACGGAATCGGATCCAACAGTGTGTGTAGTCGGAGGGTGACACTCAAGCGCTTCAACCTGGGACCAGGCGGCCTTCGGAAGAGCCGCCCATCAATAGATGGAGGATGACAGATGAACAGAAGAGAAATGCTCGGCTGGCTCGCGTCGACGGCGGCCGCAGCCGGTGTCGGCGCAACGCTCGGCCCGCCGGCGCTCGCGGCGGAGTTGCAGGCTTCGGGGCGTGGCAGTCGCTTTGCGAAAGGCGCCGACGTATCGACGCTGCTCGAACTGGAGGCGAACGGCGCGAAGTTCTATGAGCACGGCGTGCCGCACGACTGTCTGTTGCTGCTGAGAAGGCATGGCGTCGATTCGATTCGTATCAAGGTCTGGAACGATCCGGGCAACCCGAACTTCTATCCGGCCGATCAGAGTCCCGCCGCCGGGTACAACAATGCGGACCATGTGCGCCTGCTTGCGCGCCGCGCGGCCGCGCTCGGCATGCGCGTGCTGATCGATTTCCACTACAGCGACTGGTGGGCCGATCCGGGCAAGCAGTATCCGCCGCACGCGTGGGCCGGCAAGGATATCGCGCAGACCTGCGCGTTGCTGTCGGAGTACACGAAGAATGTGCTGAAGATGCTCAAGCGCGACGGCGTGCACCCGGAGTGGGTGCAAGTGGGCAACGAGATCACCGGCGGCATGCTGTGGCCGCTCGGCAAGTACGATCAGTGGGACAACCTCGCCCAATTGCTCAAAGCGGGGCACGACGCGGTCAAATCCGTCGACGATCGCATCAAGGTCATGTTGCATATCGACAGCGGCGGTAACAACGCGACGAGCCGCTGGTGGTTCGACAGCGCGACCCAGCGCGGCGTTACGTTCGATGTGATCGGCCTGTCCTACTACCCGCAGTGGCAAGGCTCGCTGAGCGATCTGCAGAACAACGCGAACGATCTCGCAACGCGCTACGACAAGGACGTGATGGTGGTCGAGACGGCCTATCCATGGACCACCAGCGACGGCGATTCCGAACCGGACGCGATGACCAACGTCGGGACGGCGAGCTATCCGCAGACGCCGGCGGGCCAGGCGCAGTTTCTCGGCGCGTTGACGGACATTGTCGAGGCGATACCGGATGGCCACGGCAAAGGCGTGTTCTGGTGGGAGCCGGAATGGATTCCAACGCCGAATGTCGGATGGAAGCTCGGCGCCGGCGATCAGTGGGACAACAACACGCTGTTCGATTTCCACGGCAACGCGCTGACGTCGCTCGATGCCTTTCGCCAACGTTAGTGGCTAGTTGAGCGCGCGGGCGCTACTTCGCGGGCGCCTGCGCCTGACGGTTCGCGCAGTCCGACGTAAACGCCATGCTGGCCTGGTCCGGCGTCATGCGCGGCGCGTCCGGGCTGTAGATCTTCTCGATGATGGCGCTGACCGCTTGCCGGTCAGCCGCGTCCTTGTAGTATTTGGCCGCCTGGTCGAGCGCTTGCGCCTTGGTCTTTTTATGCGCGCGCCACGACGCGACCTGGCCGGCGATATCGCCGATCGCAAAGCACTGATCGCTGACGGTTTGCGCGACGGCCTGAGCGGCCGGTTGCGCGAGGCACGCCGCGAGCAGCGCGGCAACGACTACGCGTTTCATTCCTTGAACCCTGTGGTGAGGTGAGCAACGTTGCCCGAGCGATGGCATGCGCCACCGCGGCAACCGAACTTGCCAACAGGCACGTAGTTTATCGGGAAGTGGCGCGCCGCGTTTTTTCACGCGACGCCGCAATAGAAAAAGCCGCCTCGCAGGGCGGCTTCAAACAGCCATCGGGTCATGCGGCGCATCCGTTGCCGGACGGCATCCTCGAGATGCGCGCGCTTCGTCTCTTCAATGCCCGAACGACTCCGTCTTCGAGGCGCTCACGTTCGACACATGCGGCCGTGCCGCCTGTTTGATCAGCAACGCCACGCACGAAATCAGACCCGCCACCGCGACCATGGCGAAGATGCCCGCGAACGTGAAGTGGCGGCGCGTCAGTTCGGCCACGAGAAACGAGCCCGCAATGCCGCCGAAGCGCCCAATGCCGAGCATCCACGCCACGCCCGTGCCACGGCCTTCGGTCGGGTAGAACGCGGCGGCGAGCGCCGGCATCGACGACTGCGCGGTATTCATCAACACGCCGGCCACGAACACGACGAACACCAGCGCGCCCACGTTGCCCACCGCCTGGCCGATGAAATACACGCTCACGGCCGTCAATGCATAGCAGGCCGCGATGATCCGGTTCGCGTTGAAGCGGTCCATCAGCACGCCGCACAGCACGGCGCCCACGCCGCCGAGCGGGAACAGCGCGGAAATCAGCGTCGCGCGTTGCGGCGTGAGGCCGGCGTCCTTCAGCAGGATCGGCATCCAGTTGATCGACGCGTAGAAGATGACGAGGCCCATGAAATAGGTGATCCACAGCATCACCGAGCCGATGATGTACGGGCGCGACAGCACCACCGCCACGCCCTTGCCGCCGGTTTGCGGCGCGGTTTCGGTCATGATGAAGGTGCCCGCTTGCGCCGCTTCGCTGGAAATACGCGAGAGCGCCGCGCGAATCCGTTCGACCGGCTGGCTATTGGCCACCATGTAGCGCACCGACTCCGGCATCTTGAGCGCCAGCAGGATCAGAAGCAGCAGCGGGGTGATGCCGCCGAGCAGCAACACGCTGCGCCAGCCGAAATGCGGAATCATCCACGCCGCGAGAAATCCGCCGAACGCGGCGCCGAGCGGAAAGCCGCAGAACATCAGATTGATCACGGTCGCGCGGCGGCGATCCGGGCAGTATTCGCCCATCATCGTGACGGCGTTCGGCATGGCCGCGCCCAGACCCACGCCGGTGATGAAGCGCAGCGTCGTCAATTGTCCGATGCTGTTCGAGAAGGCCGAGGCGAGGCACGCCACGCCGAACAGCAGCACCGAGCCGAGCAGCATGGAGCGTCGCCCGAGCCGGTCGGACAGCGGTCCCGAGCCGAGCGCGCCGCAGGCGAGGCCGAATAGCGCGGCACTCAGCACCGGCGCAAGCGCCGGCTTGGTGATGCCCCATTCGGCGATCAGGGAAGGCGCAATGAAGCCGATCGCGGCCGTGTCAAAACCGTCCAGCAGGACGATGATGAAGCACATGAAGAAGACGAGCCACTGGAACGGCGAAAAGGGATGTTCGTTGAGGAAGGTCTGAACGTTCACAGCGTTGCTGCGGCTCATGATGTGTCTCCTGACTGCGGAATACGGAAAGGCCCGCCGTAACGAGCCTTCCTCTTTTTAAGATCGTGCGCCGATTTTAGAAGCGGTGCACGATGCCCACGCCTGCGGCGAACTGGCTACGCGACGACGACGGCGCGCTCTGGAAGCCGTCGCCGATGGTTGCCGTCGCGCTGATGATGTGACCCGAGCCGGCCGTGCCCAGCGTATTGCCATTGGTGCGCTGGAACGCCTGCAATGCATAAAGGCCGGTGCGCTTCGACAACGAATAGTACTCGGACAGGTTGACCTGCTGGTACTGCGCCGAACTCGTGATGCCGTTCGCCTTGGTAGCGCGAGTGTAGCTGTAGCCGGTCGCGAAGTCCCACGAAACAGTTGGCTTCCAGTGCAGCACGACACCGCCCGTATTGAAGATCGCCGTGTCGCGGAAGCTCGAGTTGATACCCGGAATGTACTGCACATTCGAGTAAGCCGCGGACACGTCCCAGCCATTGCCGAAGTTATAGCCGCCGGTCACGGCAAAACGCTGCTGCGCCTGTGCCGTTTGATAGCCGTTGGTCACGGCCGACACGCCCGGCTGCGCGCCGTTGTTCGACACGGTGGAATCCGCGCCGTAGGCACCGCCACCCAGCGTCGAGTTGTTGATGCGCATGAAGCCCACCGCGACGCCAACCGGGCCGTTGATGTACTGCACCGCGCCGCTCCAGGTCGAGCCGCGGTTCAGGCTGCCCGGCACGCCGCCGAGGGCGTACGAACCGCTGAACGTGAAGCCGTACAGTTTCGGCGACGTATAGACGAGCGAGTTGTTCGCGCGGTAAATCGTGTCGAGCGCGTCGACGTCGCCCGGGTGCGCGCCGTAGTAGCCGGTGAGCCACGTGGTCGGGCTATACGGCGACAGCAGCGAGTAGTAAGCCGTGTACTGGCGGCCGGCCTGCAGCGTACCGTAGGTCGGGTTCGTCACGCCGACCCATGCCTGGCGGCCGAACATCGCATTCGTGTATTGCTGGGCGCCGGTGCTCGAGTTGAAGCCGGATTCCAACTGGAAGATGGCCTTGGTGCCGCCGCCGAGATCTTCGCCGCCCTTCAAACCGAAGCGGCTGCCGGCCCATACGCCGTTGATCATGTTCACTTTGGACTTGCCGCCGGCGTTCGAGCCAAGCGAGCTTGCGCTGCTTTGATAGCCGATACCGGCATCGACGATACCGTACAGCGTGACGCTGCTTTGCGCGAAAACCGGTGCGCTGGCGAGAGCGGCGATCGCGCATGCGATCCGGGTCATAGTGATATTGCGATTCATAAAGGTATTCTCCAATTCGACCTGCTTCGACTGACTTGAGCGTGGTTGGCGACCCGGCCGTCGTTTGATTTTTCTCCGCCGTTCTGTTCGTATGTAGAACAGCGATTCTTTGTGCGAACAAGGCTGAACTGTAAGTAAGATGGCGACGAGGGGTCAACGCGGGATTACCCCACTCTGTTGCAGATGCACATCGACTGGGAAAAGACGCTGGACAGCGCGAAGAACGAGGGAGGCCGCGGCGCGCTTTGGCGCGCCGGGGGGAGACGGGGTGTTGGCAGAAGGGGGAGCGCGGCCCTCGCAGGGCCGGCATGGTGCAGCGCGGCGCTCGGTGAACAGCGTGAAACGGTGGTCAGAAGATGACGTAAACCTTGCGCATGGTTTCCTCGACTTCCCACAGCCCTTCGGTGTTGGCTTCGAAGAAGAGCGTGTCGCCACTCTCGAAGTGGATGGTTTCCTCGTTATCGGGCGTGAAGCGTCCGCGTCCGGCAATGAAATGCATCACTTCGGCCTGCTTGACCGAGCGGCGATAAGTGCCCGTGGTGCATTCGAAAATGCCGGTGTCGATGGACTCGCTGCCCTTGATGACGCGTTGCACGCCCGACACCTGGATCGGCGTCGTGCCGGGCAGCCCGGCCGTGCCCCAGTCCTCCAGATTCTGCAGATTCACGCTTTGCTTGAGCTGCTGTACCTTCATCGCTACGTTACCTTTGAGTGTGGATGGGCCGTTTCATTGGCTACGGGTTGGGGTGTTCGTCACGGTCTGCTCGATCTTGCCCAGCCGCACCACGGTCACGCCCGGCCGCAGTTGCCGCAGCGATGGCATGACGAGCATGCAGTCGTCGTAGGGCGTGGTGATGGCCTCGCCGTTCGACCAGCCGATCACGGCACCGGCCTCGGGAAAGATCTCGAGACCCGTATACGCCGCCGCGAAACGGAAATCCATGCTGGTGGCCACCACCGGCTGCGTCACGCGGACGATATGCTGCACGCCCGGCAATGGCGCAAGCCAGCCGGCCGGCAGATCCGCTTCATCGACCACGCCGGCCAGCAGCAGAAAGCGCGCGGTGGTATCGCGCGCGACCGCAACCGCATTGCGTTCCCAATGCTGTCCGCATTCGATCAGCAGCGCGTTCTTTGGGCTGGCGGGGTCGCCGAAGCCTTCGTAATCGCGCATGCGGCGGCCTTCCGGATGGCCTTCGTCGCAGATCACGGTGGCGGGCGTGCCGAGTCGCACGGCGAGGTCGATGCCTATTTGCAGCGGTCCCGCCACGATCAAAGGCTTACTCTTCTCGTGCATGGAGTGCAGATCGAGCAGAAGATCGACGCTGTCGATCACGGGCCGCATCGCGCGCGCACGCTCCAGCTCGCTGGACGTGCGCGAAGTATCGTCGAGCACCGCGGCAGTCCATACGCGGTTGAAATCCTGATCGACGAAGCGGGCCGCGTCCGGCTGCGCCGAATCGAAACTCCGATATGCGTCGACGTTCGCGAACGCCAGTGTGAGGCGTCCACGGCGTGGCCGCAGCGCGCACCGCAATAATTCGTCCACGACGATCGCGCCGCACACTTCGTTGCCGTGTGTGAGCGCGTTGATCATCACGTGCGGACCCGGTGCACCCGAGTCGAACGTGTGGACATAGGCGATACCGGATGCCGATTGTTCGTGGCCCGAAATATCGGGGAATTCGACTTCGATAGGGTAGGCTTCCGTGCTCATGCGAGTGTGTCCTTGCAGAGAGTGTGCGGGTTGACCGGCGAGCTCAGGCGAGCTTTGCCGCGATCGCCCGGCCGACCTCGGTGGTGTTCGCCTTGCCGCCGAGGTCGCCGGTATGCGGACCTTCAACCAGCGTCGCCTCGATTGCGGCGAGAATCGCGTCGTGCGCCTCGCGCTCCTTGCCGGCGTGGTTGCCGAGGAAGTCGAGCATCATCGCGGCCGACCAGATCATCGCGATCGGATTGGCGATGTTCTTGCCCGCGATGTCCGGCGCCGAGCCGTGCACCGGTTCGAACAGCGACGGAAACTTGCGGTCCGGATTCAGATTGCCCGACGGCGCGAGACCGATCGTGCCGGTGCAGGCGGGGCCGAGATCGGACAGAATGTCGCCGAACAGATTGGTGGCGACCACCACGTCGAAGCGATCCGGGTTCAGCACGAAGCGCGCGCAGAGAATGTCGATATGCTGCTTGTCCCACGTCACGTCCGGATACTGCGCGGCAATGCCGGCCGCGACTTTGTCCCACCACGGCATGCTGATCGCGATGCCGTTGCTTTTGGTGGTCACCGTGATCTTCTTGCGCTTGCGACGTTGCGCGAGATCGAACGCGAACTTCAGCACGCGTTCGCTGCCGTGCCGCGTGAAAACGGACTCTTGCAGCACGAATTCGCGCTCCGTGCCTTCGAACATCACGCCGCCCACCGACGAATATTCGCCCTCGGTGTTCTCGCGCACGATCCAGAAATCGATGTCGCCCGCCTTGCGGCCCGCGAGCGGCGAAGGCACGCCGGCAAAGAGGCGCGCGGGGCGCAGGTTGATGTACTGGTCGAATTCGCGGCGGAACTTCAAGAGCGAGCCCCACAGGGAAATATGGTCGGGCACCGTGTCGGGCCAGCCGACCGCGCCGAACAGAATCGCGTCCGCCGATTGCAGTTGCGCTTTCCAGTCGTCCGGCATCATCTTGCCGTGCTTCGCGTAGTACTCGCAGCTCGCCCATTCAATGTGCTGATACTCCAGCTCGATGCCGAAGCGCGTTTTCACCGCCTCCAGCACGCGAATGGCTTCCGGCATGACTTCGACGCCGATGCCGTCGCCGGGAATGACTGCGATCCGATATTTCTTCGACATGTTGTGCTCCTCCGCTTGGGACTGTTTGGGGCTGCTTGGGACTGTTTGGGGCAGCTGGACGATTCGATAACGGCTATTTTATTCCTGCTGTTTGAGACTAAAATAGTCGCTTTAGTTAAGCCACTGTGCACGATTCGTGTACAAACTCAGGTGCAGGCCAATCACCCATGAGCGTCCTATGAGCACCGTCCCATCACCCGATCTCGGCGACTTGCGCGTGTTTTGCGAAGTGGCGCGCAAGTCCAGTTTCAGCGCGGCCGCGGAGGCCCTGTCAGTGTCCGCGGCGTATGTCAGCAAACGCATCAACGTGCTCGAGACTACGCTCGGTACGCGTTTATTGCACCGTTCCACGCGCCGGGTGGCGATCACGGAAGCGGGCGAGCGCGTCTACACGTGGGCCGAAAAGATTCTCGACGACGTCGATCAATTGGTGGAAGACGTCTCCACCACCCGCCGCATACCCGGCGGCAAGCTGCGCATTTCCAGCAGCTTCGGCTTTGGCCGCCGTTTCGTCGCGCCCGCGCTCGCGCGCTTTTCCGAGCGCTATCCGCAGTTGAGCGTGCGGCTCGATCTGTTCGACCGTCTCGTCGATGTGGGCGGCGAAGGCTTCGATCTGGATGTGCGCATTGGCGACGAGATCGCGCCGCATCTGATCGCGCGGCGGCTCGCGTCGAATCATCGCGTGCTATGTGCGTCGCCCGGCTACCTTGCGCGGCATGGCGCGCCGCGCCAGCTTGCCGAGTTGTCCTCGCATGCGTGTCTCGCGATCAAGGAGCGCGACCATCCGTTCGGGCTCTGGCGTTTGACGTTGCGCGGCGAGACGGTCTCGATCAAGGTCACGGGACCGTTGTCGACCAATCACGGCGAAGTGGCGGTGGAGTGGGCACTGGCCGGGCGCGGCATCGTGCTGCGTTCCATGTGGGACGTGCGGCCGCTGCTCGAAAGCGGTCAGTTGCAGCAGGTGCTGCCCGAGGTCACGCAACCGGCGAATCTGTGGGCGGTGTATCCGGCACGGCTCGCGCAGTCGGCGAAGGTGCGGGTCTGCGTCGACTTTCTGAGTGAGGAATTCGCGCAGTGGAGTCCGCCGGCCGAGGGTGCGGCCGGGGGGGAGATGGGGTGACCTGACGCGCGTTGCTAATCGATCGGATCTTTACGCTTACTTTTCGCTTATTGCGCGCACGATGATCCCGTCCCATCCGAACACGATTTTGTAGTCGCTCATTCCGAAGACTGCGAAGCAGTTTTCGCTATGGAGCAACGTCGTTCGCGCGGGTAAGCCGGTTTCGTTGACGGTGAGTCCGAATTGCCTGTTCAACTCTGTCTCTGTATCCACGTCGATAACTGTAAAGCCTGGACGCGGTACGCAGCTTTCCTTGTCGAACGCAATCGACTTCGGCGTAATCGTTATGGTCTTGCCGAGAATCCGCTTTGCCTCGAGGATACCGCGAGATATATCCGAATAGTCCACCACGTCGGTGACGACCCACTTGCCCACGAAATCGCCGACCGAAGTGGACTTCGTCTGTGCGGCGGAGGTGCCCGCACCAAACGTCATGGCGATAGCTGCGAATAGTAGGCGTCGAATCATCGCGCCCCCTGTCTGAATGGCGCGGATTCGCGCTGGCGTCGGTTCAGCAGTCCTCGACTCAGCTTCGCAGGGCCGCATATCCCAATCATGCAAGGTTCCAGAGACGGCCTAGTGATGATTCTGCGAGAACAGCGTTTCGAGCGGGTAGTGGCTCTTCACGAACGGCGACTTGATGATCACGTAGCTGAAGTACTTCTCGATCCCGATGTCGCGTTCCAGCAGCCCTTCCACGATGCTCTGGTAATGGCTCACGCTGCGCGTGACGAACTTCAGCAGGTAGTCGTAGCCGCCGCTGGCAAGATGACACTCGACGATCTCGTCGACGTCGCGGATCGCATTCACGAACTTGATGAAGTCTTCCCGCCGGTGATCGGCGAGCGTGACTTCGGTAAACACGATCTGCACGTCGCCGAGCTTTTCGAGCTGGATCTGCGCACCGTAGCCGATGATGTAGCCGGCTTTCTCCAGACGCTTGACCCGGATCAGGCAAGGACTGGGCGAAAGGCCGACCGCGTCGGCAAGCTCGACGTTGGTTATGCGGCCTTTCTTCTGCAACTGGGAAAGTATGCGCAGGTCAATCCGGTCTAGCTTGCAGTCGCTGCTCATCGTAACGTTATCGCTCCGGCGATCGGTGTGGGGCTGGGATGGCCCTCTACTCTAGCATGCGTTGGCATGGGTTTTGACCTTCAACGCGGCGCGCACATCGGCTTGTGCGAGAACATCGTCGAGGGTCTTTTCAAGCCGCTCGAACATCAGATCAAACTCGGCCTCGGTGTACGAGAGCGCCGGTGCGAAGCCGAGAATGTTGTCGCCGAAGGCCCGGAAAATCAGGCGGTTTTCATACGCGGCGGCGGCGATCCGTTCAGACAGTTTGAGCGCCGGGTCGAAGCCCGCCTTGCTGTCCTTGTCGGCGACGAGTTCGAGCGCGCCGAGCAGGCCACGGTGGCGCGAATCGCCCACCAGCGGATGCGCAAGCAGCGCGTCGAGGCCGCGCGCGAAACGCGGTGCGCGCGCCACGCCGTTCGCTAACAGCCCGCCTTCGTGATAGAGGCGCAGCACTTCCAGGCCGATCGCCGCGCTCACCGGATGCGCCGAATACGTATGGCCATGGCCGACCACCGCCTCGGCGTCGCCGTTGGCGATGCCCTGATAGATTTCGTCCGACATCAGCACGGCGCCCATCGGCGCATAGCCCGCGGTCAGGCCTTTGGCCACCGTCATCAGATCCGGCTCGACGTTTTCGCCCTGGCAGGCGAACAGCGGACCGGTGCGGCCGAAGCCGGTGATGACTTCATCGGCGACGAACAGGATGCCCAGCTTACGGCAGCTTTCACGCATGGCCGTGAGCCAGCCGACCGGCGGCACGATCACGCCGCCCGAGCCCTGAATCGGCTCGCAGAAGAATGCGGCGACGTTGTCGGCGCCGAGTTCGGCCACCTTCGCTTCGAGCGCGGCGACCGAGGCGGCGATCAGCGCGGCGTCGTCGGCAAAATCGCTGCGGTACGCGTACGGCGACGGCAGATGATGCTGGTTCGGCAGCGGCAGATCGAAGTTGCGGTGGAACGCGGGCAGGGCGGTGAGGCCGGCGCCGGTCGTCGACGAGCCGTGGTAGCCGCGTTGCAGCGCGATGATGTGTTTCTTCGACGCGCGCCCCGTGGCGTTGAAGTAATGCGTGATGAAGCGCAGTGCCGAATCCACCGCGTCCGAACCGCCGAGCGTGAAGTAGACGTGCTGCAGCGAAGCGGGCGACACCTCGACCAGCTTTTGCGCGAGTTCGATGGCCGGCTCCGAGCCGAAATGGAAATAGCCGGTTGCGTAGGGCAGTTTTTGCATCTGCGCGGTAGCGGCGTCGACAATGCTTTGCTGGCCGTAGCCGACATTCACGCACCAGAGTCCGGAAAACGCGTCGAGCAGTTCGTTGCCGGCCGCGTCGCGCAGAAACGCGCCGCTGGCGGACTCGAGGACGGTGACGCCGCGTGCTTCGTGCGCGCGGTAGTTGATGACCGGGTGAATCAGATGCTTGCGGTCGGCTTCGATGAGCGATTGAATCGGCATGATGGTTTCTCGTCGCGGGAAGGGGCTGTTGACCGTCCCATACTACTGATCAGCGGCGATCGCCTGCTCACCTAAACAATTGCCTGAAAAGCGCGCACGACGCGTTTTGATGCGTGACCTCAGCATTTTATGCTGCGAACACTGAAAAGCCGTGTCGCGCGGGCGTTTCGTCCGGTTCTGCCCTCAATAGCCTTGCGCGCGGTCGATCTGGCCAACCATAGGCAAGCCCGCGCGATGGCGGCGCAGGTTCTCCAGCACTACGTCGACGGCGGTGTCGGGCCGCGTCGCACTCGCGATATGCGGCGTGATACGCACGCGTGGATGCGTCCACAACACATGACTGGCGGGCAGCGGCTCGGGATCGGTGACGTCGAGAATGGCGTTGTGCAACTGACCGCTTTCGAGCGCCGCGAGCAAATCCTGCTGATTCAGATGCGGACCACGCCCCGTTTGAATCAGCGAGGCGCCGCGCGGCAGCTTCGCGAACAATTCCGCATTGAGCAGCCCGCGCGTGGCGGGCGTGAGCGGCAGCAGACAGATGAGGATGTCGGTGCGAGCGAGAAACGCATCCAGCGCGCCTTCACCGGCATAACAGTCGACGCCCTCGATCTCGCGAGCCGAACGGCTCCATCCCGCACAGTCGAAGCCGAACAGACGCAGCCGTTCCAGCACGGCCGTGCCGAGCACGCCGAGCCCGAGCACTCCGACGCGGCGCTGGCTGGCGGGCTTGAGCGGCAACGCGCGCCAGACCTGCTGCTGTTGCTGAAGGTTGTAGTCGAACAGATCGCGATGAATGGTCAGCACAGCCTGTGTGACATATTCGACCATGCCTTCCACGATGCCCGGCTCGATCATGCGCACCACGGGTACATGCTCCGGCACGCCGGACAGATCGAACTGATCGATACCCGCGCCGACCGAGAACACGACTTCCAGATTAGGGAAGGTGCGCGTCGGGTCTTCAGGCGGCTGCCAGGCGGCGAGATAGCGGATCGCGGCCGGATCGCCGAGTTCGGGCCAGATATGAAACGGCAAGTCCGGCGCTTTCTGCGCGAAGAGTTTCGCCCACTGGGCGCCGCGCGCCGGGTCGGCTTTATAGAGGAAGGCCATGTTGGTCAGCAGATTGCCTGGTTGATGATGCCGTATTGCAGGTAATGCGCATCCTGTCCGCCGCTCGCGGGCTGGCCCGGCGTGGCGGGGCGGATCATTTTGACGACCGTGTCCACGCGCGGCAGCCCCAGCTGTTCCAGCCATTCGGTCAGACCGCTTTCGCCCGGCGTGTCGATACGCACGAACACGCCTTCGTTCAGCGCCAGCCAGTGGCTGATGAGCGCCTTCGCACGGCTCGATTCCTCCGAGGCGGGCGCGACCACCGGACCGATCGCAAAGCCGCGCCCGAAGCGGCGAAACAGTGCGAAGCCGATCAGTTCGCCGTCGCGGTCCAGCGCGATGCCGTCGGCGGCGCCCAGCAGTGCGGGCAACACTTCGCCGCGGTCCAGGCCGCTGGCCCGCGACGCCAGTTCGACCAGCCGCGCGGTATCGCTCGAACCGAGCGGACGCAACCGTTCGCCGGGCGGCAAGGACACGAGCGGCGGCTGGAACGCCGCGCCCTGATGCTGATCGAGCGTGCCGGTCGCGCGAAAGCCGAGCTTTTCATAAAGTGGCTGGCCCGCGGGGGTGGCGTGCAGGAAGGTGACGCGCCCGCCCAGTTCTTCCAGCACCAGATCCATCAGCTTTCTGCCGATGCCGCGCCCCTGGTGCGCCGGCGACACGATCACCATGCCGAGCGAACCATGCTCGGCTCCGTATTTCCAGCACAGGGCGGTGCCGATCACACCGCTCGGGTCTTCCGCGACGAAGCCCACGCCCAGTTGCGCCACGAATCGCCAGTCGTCCGGGCGATGCGGCCATTTGACTTCGACGGTCAACGCGTGCGCAGCGGCGATGTCCTCGAGGGTGAAGCGTCTATAGGTAATCGAATCGGACACGCCGAGCTCCCTGATTGACTGAAGGCTTACGCCGTCACTGTGTCATCCGGTGCGCGGTGTGACTAGGACGATCTTTTTATCGCGGCCCCCGGAAAGGACCGCAGCGCAATTCGATGCAAAACGCCAGGTCCGGGCACGCATTACAGGTGAGTTCTGCTGCGCGGCGATTTTTGTCGGCGACATATGCCACGCCGCCGGCTCTACGATTTTGTCATGGCGGCGGCGGTCTCGGGACCGCGCCGCGCGAGACCACCAGCCAGTCACACAGGACACCTCTCTCATGGACAGCTTCAATCCAGACGACGTCGCGATTCGCAGCGGACACTACATCGGCGGTGAGTATGTCGAGGCGGGCGAGCATCGCATCGAGGTGGCGCGTCCATCGGACGGCGTGGTGTATGCCTCGGTGCCGCTTGCCGACGCCGCGATGGTGGACCGCGCCGTCGAGAACGCATGGCAGGCATTCAGGACGAGTGGCTGGGCGCGCATGGCGCCGCGCGAACGCGCGAAGATCCTGCGCCGTTTCGCCGAGCTGGTCGAAGCCGACGCGCCGACGCTCGGCCGTCTGGAAGCGCTCGGCTCGACGCGCCCGATTGCGCAGGCGATCGGCTGGGACGTGCCGTTCACCGCCGAGGGCATCCGCTTTTACGCCGAGTTCGCCGACAAGCTGGGTGGCGACGTGGCGGCCACCGATCACGATCATCTCGGCATGACGATCGCCGAACCCTACGGCGTGATCGGCGCGATCGCGCCATGGAATTTCCCGCTGGTCATGGCGTCGTGGAAGATCGCGCCGGCGCTGGCGGCCGGCAATGCGGTGGTGCTCAAGCCCTCGGAGATGACGCCGTTCTCGGTCTTGCGGCTCGCCGAACTGGCGGTGCAGGCGGGCGTGCCGGCCGGCATTTTCAACGTGATCCAGGGCGATGGCCGGGTGACCGGCGACGAACTGGTGCGCCATCCGAAGATCAGCAAGGTCACTTTCACGGGTTCCACGCGGACCGGCGCGTCGATCATGGCCGCGTGCGCCACCAGCGGCACCAAGCCGGTCACGCTCGAACTGGGCGGCAAAAGCCCGCAAATCGTATTCGCCGACGCCCCGCGTCTGGACGATGTGGCGCGCCGTATTGCCGGCGCGATCACGGGCAACGCGGGGCAAGTGTGCGTGGCGGGCTCGCGCCTGCTGGTCGAGCGCAGCCTCGCTGAGCCGCTTGCCGAACGCATCGGCAAGATCTTCGCCGAGTTGAAGCCCGGCGCGACATGGGCCGCGGGCACGACGCTCTCGCCGATCATTTCGGCGCCGCAGGCGGCGCGCATAGAAGGCATTGTCGGACGCACGCTGGAAGCCGGTGCGACGCTGCGCTACGGCGGCGTGAGAGCCGACGGCGGCGCTGATGGCGCGTTCTACGCCCCGACCTTGCTCACAGACGTCACGGCGCACTCCGAAGCGGTGCGCGAAGAAGTCTTCGGGCCGGTGCTGACGCTGCAAACCTTCGATACCGAAGAAGAAGCGCTCGCGCTCGCGCAGCATCCGGAGTACGGCCTCGCGGCCGGCGTGCATACCGCCGACCTCGGCCGGGCGCTGCGTTTCGTGCGCGGGCTCGAAGCAGGCACGGTGTGGGTGAACCGCTATGGCCGCACCTCGGACTTCATGATTCCCACGGGTGGCTACAAGCGCTCCGGCATCGGCAAGGACCTGGGCCGGCAGGCCTACGAGGCGAACCTGCGTTTCAAAAGCGTACTGATCGACCTGCGGGCCTGAAGACGCCTTTGAGCACCCGCCGGCCGCTTCGCGCGCCGGTCGCAAACCCAGTAGGGGCAAGGGTTTAGCCTGATCGCCGCATTCTGTGCTGTCAGCGGCCCGAAAACGCATGGTTTGTGTCACCGGCAGCGCCCTAATCAGGAACATCTATGTTTTTGCGCTGATTAAATCTTTTACAGGAATTAGCTTTTGTCGATCTGAGCGGGTGCGAAGCACTTGCTCAGATCCCCTGCAAGATAGTTGCTGTTTTCGCCAATGAACTCCGACCACGAGTTCACCATCACGATAGGACTGCACCATGATCGAATTCGAACCGAAATACATCACCTTCGACTGCTACGGCACGCTGACCAAATTCCATATGGCCGACATGACGCGCGAGCAGTACGGTCATTTGCTGAACGGCGAAGACCTGGAAAAGCTCGTCGCGTTTTACTCGGGCTACCGTCGCGACGAAGTGCTCGGCGCATGGAAACCCTATCGCGACGTGGTGGTCAACGCGCTGCGCCGCGCGTGCAAGCGCATGAACGTCGAATTCAACGAAGCGGGCGCGCAAAGCATCTATGACGCCGTGCCGACCTGGGGTCCGCATCCGGACGTGCCGGAAGGCGTCGCCCGTCTGGCGAAGAAGTACAAGCTGGTGATTCTCTCGAACGCTTCGAACAACCAGATCCAGAGCAACGTCGACAAGCTCGGCGCGCCGTTCTACAAGGTCTTCACGGCAGAGCAGGCGCAGTCGTACAAGCCGCGCATGCAAGGTTTCGAATACATGTTCGACCAGCTCAACTGCAATCCGGAAGACGTGCTGCACGTGTCGTCGAGCCTGCGCTACGACCTGATGACCGCGCACGACCTGGGCATCAAGCACAAGGTCTTCGTCAACCGCGGCCACGAACCGTCGACGCCGTACTACCAGTACTACGAGGTCAACGACATTCCGCATCTGGCTTCGGAACTCGGCCTGTAAGCGCCGGTTGCATTTGCGCCCGCCAGACACTGCCCACCGCCTCGCTCATTGCCCATCTCAAGGACCTCACGGATGAAGCTCGATTCCTATTGGCTCGACACCGCGCCGCCACTGCTGTCGGCGTGCGAGGGTCCGGTCGACGGCCAGACCGATGTGGTCGTGATCGGCGGCGGCTTCACCGGACTGTCGGCGGCGCAGGCGTTGGGCAAGCGCGGCGCCACGGTGACCGTGCTCGACGCGGGTCGCATTGGCGGCGGCGCGTCCGGGCGCAACGGCGGCCAGGTCAATACCGGAGTCGCGCAGGACTTCGTCGCGCTGGTCGCGCAACTCGGTGTGGAGCGCGCGAGCGCCTGCTACCGCGCGTTTTCGGACGCGGTCGACACGGTCGAGCGTCTGATCCGCGAGGAAAACATCGACTGCAATTACATCGCGACCGGCAAGCTGAAGCTGGCGTCCAAGCCGCATCATCTTGCGCATCTGGAAAAGACGGCCGAAGCGATTCGCCGCGAAGTGGATACGGATATTGAACTGATCGACCGCAGCCGTATTCGCAGCGAAATTCAATCCGACAGCTTTTACGGCGGATTGCTGCAACGGCACGGCGGCCAGATGCACATGGGCAAGTTCACGGTGGGTCTCGCCGAGGCGGCGGTGCGCCGCGGCGCGAAGCTGTACGAGAACGCGGCGGTCACTGCCATCGCGAAAGACGGCGGCGGCTTTCGTATCACCTCGGCGCGCGGCGAAGTGCGCGCGAAGCAGGTGCTGATCGCCACCGGCCCGTCGCGGCACGGTCCGTTCGGCTGGTACCGCAGGCGTCTCGCGCCGGTCGGTTCGTTCATCGTGGTGACGGAGCCTGTGGCGCCGGCGTTGCTGGCGCAAGTGTTTCCGAACCGGCGTGCGTACACCACCACGCGTTTGATGCACAACTACTTTCGCGTGACGCCGGATTCGCGACTTCTGTTCGGCGGCCGCGCGCGCTTCACGGCGTCCGAGAGGCCGTCCGATGCGAAGAGCGGTCGCATCCTGCAAGAAGGCCTCGCCGCGATGTTCCCAATGCTCGCGCAGGCGCGCATCGACTATTGCTGGGGCGGTCTGGTGGACATGAGCGCCGATCGTCTGCCGCATGCCGGCCAGCACGACGGCATTTATTTTTCGATAGGCTACAGCGGCCACGGCACGCAGATGTCCACGCACATGGGCCAGGTGATGGCCGATGTGATGGACGGCCACGAAGACCAGAATCCGTGGCGCGAGTCCGAATGGCCCGCGATTCCCGGCCACACCGGCAAGCCCTGGTTCCTGCCGCTCGTGGGGACGTACTACCGCATCAAAGACATTTTTTATTGATCGTTTGTTGTTCGATTGGCAGTCAAAACCACGCAGCCACGCCTGCTTAACCTCGTTGCTCACCTCGCGGAGAAGTTCGATGAATAAGGAAAACTCGCAACATGGCGCTCTTGGACTCGGAAGCGAGTTGGAGCGATTGACTGCCAAAGGCGCGTCGCGGCGCGGCGTGCTGCGCGCAATGGCCGCCGCCGGCATGATGTCGGTCACCGGCGCCGGCTTGTTGACCGCCAGCGGCGCGGCGCTCGCGCAGGCCAAGCCGAAGCAGGGCGGCAAGATCCGTGTGGCGACGCAATCCGCTTCCGCGGCCGACACGCTCGACCCCGCGAAGGGTGCGCTCGGCACCGACTACGTCCGCGGCTTCATGTTCTACAACTGTCTGACCGAACTCGATGCGCATCTCGGCGCGAAGATGTCGCTGGCGACCTCGCTCGATACGAAAGACGCCACCGTGTGGGTCGTCAAGCTGCGCAACGGTGTGCAGTTCCACGACGGCAAAGCGCTCGCGCCGGCCGACGTGGTGTATTCGATCATGCGCCACAAGGATCCGGCCACCGCCTCGAAAGCGAAGACGCTGGCCGATCAGATCAAGGAAGTGAAGGCCACCGGCCCGAACGAAGTGACGATCACGCTGGAAGGCCCGAACGCCGATCTTCCGGTGATCCTCGCCACCTCGCATTTCCAGATCATCAAGGACGGCACCAAGGACTTCAAGACGGCGATCGGCACCGGCCCGTTCAAGGTCAAGGAATTCTCGCCGGGCGTGCGCACGGTCGGCGTGAGAAACGAGAAGTACTGGAAGCCGGGCATGCCGCACCTGGACGAGATCGAACTGATCGGCATTGGCGACGAATCGGCGCGCGTGAACGCGCTGCTCTCGGGCGACGTGCAACTGATCAACGCGGTGAGCCCGCGTTCGACCACCCAGATCAAGGGCGCGGGTGGTTTCTCCGTGCTGGAGACGAAAACCGGCCTGTACACCGACCTGGTTGTGCGCGACGAAGGCGGCATTACCGGCAACGACGATTTCCGGCGTGGCATGATGTATTTGCAAGACCGCGAGCAGATGCGCCGCGCGATCTTCCAGGGTTACGGCACGATCGGCAACGACCAGCCGATCGATCCGACCAACAAGTACTACCTGGCCGGCTTGCCGCAGCGCACCTTCGATCCGGACAAGGCGAAGTTCCATTTCCAGAAGGCGAAGGTTGGCAGCGCGCCGATCCAGATTTTTGCTTCGCCGGCGGCCGAAGGCTCGGTTGAAATGGCGATGTTCCTGCAGCAGGTCGCGCCGCAAGCCGGTCTGAATCTGCAAGTGTCGCGCGTGCCGGCCGACGGCTACTGGTCGAACCACTGGATGAAGCATCCGCTGGGTTTCGGCAATGTGAATGCGCGCCCGAGCGCCGACGTGATCTTCACGCAGTTCTTCAAGTCGGACGCGCCGTGGAACGAAGCGAACTGGAAAAGCCCGAAGTTCGACCAGCTGCTGCTTCAGGCACGCGGCGAACCGGACGACGCCAAGCGCAAGAAGATCTACGGCGACATGCAGGTGCTGGTGCATGAAACGGGTGGTGTCGGCATTCCGCTGTTCCAGAGTTCGCTCGACGCGTACACGGACAAGCTCAAGGGTCTCGGCTCGATTCCGCTCGCCGGCCTGATGGGTTTCATGTTCGCGGAAAATGTCTGGCTCGAGGCCTGAGCCGGATCTGAAGGGCGGTTACGAAGGGTTTCCGGTCTGACGAACTGGAAAGTCACACCCTGCAACACGCGCGCCGCGTTTCGAGCGGCGCGCGGCTTCAACTGAAGAGGCGACTCTCGATGAAAGCACATGCGCAACGTCTCATCGCCGCGCGCCTCGGCCTCGCGCTACTCACGCTGCTGCTGGTATCGGCAGTCGTGTTCGCCGTCACCGGGCTGCTTCCCGGCGACGCGGCCCAGCAGGCGCTCGGCCAGGCGGCCACCCCCGAAGCCGTTGCCGCCTTGCGGCATCAATTCGGCCTCGACCAGCCCGCGCTGCAACGCTACTGCGTGTGGCTTCTGCATGTGGTCAGCGGCAACTTCGGCACCTCGCTGTCGAACAATCTGCCGGTCAGCCAGCTGATCGCGACGCGCCTGCCCAACTCGCTCGCGCTGGCCGGCCTGACGGCAGTGGTCGCGGTGCCCGTGGCGCTCCTGATCGGCATTTCGTCGGCGATGTTCCGCGGCTCGCTGCTCGACCGCACGCTCAACGTGCTCACACTGTCGACCGTCGCGGTGCCGGAATTCCTCATCGCGACGATCGCCGTGCTGATCTTCGCCGTCAAACTGCGCTGGCTGCCGGCGCTGTCGTATCTGTCGGAAGTGCATTCGTTCGGCGCGCTGCTGCGCATCTACGCAATGCCGGTGATGACGCTGTGCTGCGTGCTGGTCGCGCAGATGGCGCGCATGACGCGCGCCGCGGTGCTCGATCAGCTCAATTCGTCGTACGTGGAAATGGCCTTGCTCAAGGGCGCCTCGCCGGTGCGCGTGGTGTGGCGGCATGTGCTGCCGAACACCATCGGCCCGATCGCCAACGCCGTGGCGCTGAGCCTGTCGTATCTGTTCGGCGGCGTGGTGATCGTCGAATCGATCTTCAACTATCCCGGCCTCGCGAGCCTGATGGTGGACGCCGTGACCAACCGCGACATGCCGCTCGTGCAAGGCTGCGTCATGGTGTTCTGCGCGGCTTATCTGGCGCTCGTACTGATCGCCGACCTGTGTCAAATCGTATCCAACCCGAGGCTGCGTCGATGATGAGCCAACCTACCAATCCCCACCACATTCCCCACGCGGGCACGGAACTGTACGACGTGCGCCGCGACGAACTGGTCGTCGAGCCCGCGCCCGTGGAAGCGGTTGCGCTGAAACAGGGCGTGCTCAAACGCCTCGTCCACCGCTTCTCGGTACTCGGTCTGATCGGTCTGCTGATGGTAGCGTTCTGGCTGCTGGTCGCGTTCATCGGGCCGCTCGTCGCACCGTACAAAGGCGGCGCGCTGACCTCGACGGAAATTTTCGGCCGCTATAGCGCGGCGTATCCGCTCGGCACCGACTATCTCGGCCGCGACATGCTCAGCCGGATTCTCTACGGCGCGCGCTACACGGTCGGCCTCGCGCTCGCCGCGGCGGTGCTCGCGAGCGTGATCGGCACGTTCTTCGGCCTGCTCGCTGCGGTGTCGGGCCGCTGGGTCGATGAAATCCTGAGCCGTCTGTTCGACGCGCTGATTTCGATTCCGAGCAAGGTGCTCGCGCTCGTCGTGATCGCCGCGTTCGGCTCGTCGATCCCGATGCTGACCACAGTCGCCGCGCTGGCCTACATTCCCGGCGCGTTCCGGATTTCGCGCTCGCTCGCGGTGAACCTGATGGGCCTCGAATACGTGCAGGTGGCGAGAGCGCGCGGCGAAGGCATCTTCTATATCGCGCGGGTCGAAGTGCTGCCCAACATGATTCACCCGATGCTCGCCGACTTCGGCCTGCGCTTCGTGTTCATCGTGCTGCTGCTGAGCGGGCTCTCTTTCCTTGGCCTTGGCGTGCAGCCGCCGAACGCCGATTGGGGTTCGCTCGTGCGCGAGAACATCGGCGGCCTGTCGGAAGGCGCGCCCGCCGTGCTGATGCCGGCCGTCGCGATTGCGACGCTGACCATCGGCATGAATCTGCTGATCGACAACCTGCGGCGTCGCGGCCGTAGCCACGGAGGTGCGTGATGGCTGAGCGGGACATGATCGAAGTGAGGGGACTGAGAGTCGTCGCGGGTGCGGCGCCGGGGCCGGTGATGGAGATCGTCAAGGGTGTCGATTTCTCGGTGAAGAAGGGCGAAGTGCTCGCGCTGATCGGCGAGTCCGGCTCGGGCAAGACCACCATCGCGCTGTCGCTGCTCGGCTATGCGCGAGCCGGCTGTGCGATCAGCGGCGGGTCGGTGCGCATCGGCGAGGTCGACGTGTTGTCGCTCGACGCGAAAGGCCGCCGAGCGTTGCGCGCGCGCACCGTCGCGTATGTCGCGCAAAGCGCGGCGGCCGGCTTCAATCCGGCGCGCACGATCATGGATCAGGTCACCGAACCGGCGCTGCTGCATCACCTCATGACCAAAGAGGCGGCGTGCGCCAAAGCGATTGGCCTGTTCCGCTCGCTCGCGTTGCCCGCGCCGGAAACGATCGGCGAGCGCTATCCGCACCAGGTGTCCGGCGGGCAGTTGCAACGTTTGATGGCGGCGATGGCGTTGATCACCGACCCGGCCGTCGTCGTGTTCGACGAGCCGACCACCGCGCTCGACGTCACCACGCAGATCGAAGTGCTCGCGGCCTTCAAGAAAGTGGTTCGCGAACTCGGCACCACGGCCGTCTACGTATCGCACGATCTGGCAGTGGTCGCGCAAATGGCGGACCGCATCGTCGTCCTGAACGGCGGCGCGGTGAAGGAAAACGGCGCGGTCGCGCAAGTGCTCGACGCTCCTGTGGATGCTTACACGCGCCAGTTGCTGGCCGCCACGCGCCGTCCGGAAGCGGTGCTGGAATTGCCGCCGACCCTGGGCAAGCACGTGCCGCCGCTGCTGGAGATTCGCGGACTGTCCGCGGGTTATGGCCGCATCGACCGGTATGGCGCGCCCGCCGTGCGCGTGCTCGACGACGTCAGTCTGTCGATTCCGCGCGGCAGTACGCTCGGCGTGATCGGCGAATCCGGCTCCGGCAAGACGACGCTCGCGCGCGTGGTGGCGGGTCTGGTCGACCGGGCGCGCGGCGAGGTGCTGTTCAATGGCGAGTCGCTGCCGGCGCAGCTCTCGCGCCGCACACCGGAGCAATACCGGCAGATCCAGATCGTGTTTCAGAACGCCGACACGGCGTTGAACCCGAGCCACTCGATCGCCGACATCCTCGCCCGGCCGCTCGCGTTCTATCACCATCTGCGTGGCTCGGCGGCGAAGAAGCGCATGCTGGAACTGCTCGATCTGGTGAAACTGCCGGCCTCCATCGCCACGCGCACGCCGGCGGGGCTCTCGGGCGGCCAGAAGCAGCGTGTGAATCTGGCGCGCGCGCTCGCCGCCAATCCCGCGTTGATTCTGTGCGACGAAGTGACTTCCGCGCTCGACACGGTGGTCGGCGCGGCGATCCTCGATCTGCTCGGCGAATTGCGGCGCGAACTGGGCGTGTCGTACATGTTCATCAGCCACGATATTTCAACGGTCCGCGCCATCTGCGACGAAGTGATCGTGCTGTATGCCGGGCATCGCGTGGAAGCGGGGCAGCGAGATGTGCTCGCCGCGCCGCCGTATCACCCGTACACGGGCTTGCTGGTGGATTCGGTGCCGGCGCTCAAACCCGGCTGGCTCGACGCGCGCCGCGAGATCGTCGCCACCGCTTTGCCGGCAATGGGCGAAAGCGCCGATATTGCCGAGCTGTGTTCGTTTCGCGCGCGCTGTCCGGTGCGTATCGACGGCAAGTGCAACGTGACGCCGCCCTCGGTGAAGCGGCTGCCCTCGGGCGCGGAGATTCTGTGCCACCATCCGGCCGCCGAACTGAACCGTTTGCAGTCCGTGGAGGCGACCCCGGCATGAGCGGACGATTTGTGCGCGTCGCGGAAGCCGGCCGCAAGACGTTTCCGATTACCGTGGACGGCGTGGTGCGCGAAGCCGCCGAAGGCGACACGCTGATGGTCGCATTGCTCACCGGCACGCGCACGTTGCGCGATTCCGAATTCGGCGACGGCCGGCGCGCGGGCTTCTGCCTGATGGGCGCCTGCCAGGACTGCTGGGTGTGGACCGCGCAAGGCGAGCGCGTGAGGGCTTGCAGCACGCCGGCCACACCCGGCATGTCGATCGTCACGAAACTCGCGGATGCCGGGGAGGGTGTATGGCCCCGCGTGTAGTGATCATCGGGGCCGGGCCGGCGGGTGTGCGCGCGGCGCAGGCGCTAGTCGAAGCGGGCCTGCGGCCTGTCGTTATCGACGAATCGCGGCGCGACGGCGGACAGATTTATCGGCGTCAGCCGGAAGGCTTTTCGCGCAGCTATGACACGCTCTATGGCACGGAGGCCGCGCGTGCCGCGTCGCTGCATCAGAGCTTCGATACGCTGAAAAGCAGGATCGACTATCTGCCGGAAACGCTGGTCTGGAATATCTCGTCGAACACCGTGCATCTGGTGAGCGGCACGCGTTACCGCACGCTCGTATTCGATGCGCTGATCGTCTGCAGCGGCGCGACGGACCGGCTGATGCCCGTCAAGGGCTGGCATCATGCAGGCACTTATAGCCTCGGCGGCGCGCAGGTCGCGCTGAAGTCGCAAGGCTGCGCGATCGGCTCGCGCATCGTGATGATGGGCAGCGGGCCGCTGCTGTACCTCGTGGCCGCGCAGTACGTGAAGGCGGGCGCGCAGGTGGCGGCGGTGCTCGATACTTCGACGTTCATGCAGCGCGTGGCCGCGTTGCCGCGTCTGCTGGCGATTCCCGCCGCGCTCAGAAAAGGCATTGCGTTGACGCGCGTGATCGCCGACGCGCGCGTGCCGGTTCATCGCGGCGTGCAGCCGCTCGAAATCAAAGGCACGCCGCAAGATGGCGTGAGCGCTGTCGAGGTCGCGCTACCCAATGGCAAGCGCCTCGAACTGGCATGCGATGCGGTTGCGCTCGGCTACCACCTGCGCCCCGAGACGCAACTCGCGGACCTCGCGGGTTGCCGCTTCGTGTTCGACGACAACGCCCAGCAGTGGCTGCCGCAAATCGATGCCGACGGCCGCAGCAGCATCAAGGGCGTCTACCTGGCGGGCGACGGCGCGAGAGTGCGCGGTGCCGACGCGGCGGAACGCTCGGGCCGTCTCGCGGCGCTCGCGGCGATGCAGGATCACGGCATGCCGGTCAACGGCGTGGAGCGCTTGCGCGCCGAACTCGCGCGCTTCACGCGGTTTGCCGCGGGCTTGCGCGAAGCTTTCCCGTGGCCGGCGAAGTTCGCCGCGTCGCTGCCGGACGAGACGATCGTCTGCCGATGCGAAGCGATTACCGCGGGCGAATTGCGCCGCGTGGTCCGCGCGAGCGGCGCGAAGGAAGCCAATCGCGCGAAGGCGTTTTCGCGCGTCGGCATGGGCCGTTGCCAGGGGCGTTATTGCGGCCACGCCGGCGCGGAGATCATCGCGGCGGCGGCGTGCGTGCCGCTGTCGTCAGTGGGACGGCTGCGCGGTCAGGCGCCGGTCAAACCGCTGCCCGTGGCGCTGACCGAAGAGGCGATCGACGAAACGAGCAGCGAGGTGAGCCAATGAGCGCGACGACTCGCAACGAAGCCGATGTGATCGTGATCGGCGGCGGCATCATGGGGACGACGACGGCGTTCTTCCTGCGTCAGCGCAATCGCTCGGTGATTCTGCTCGAACGCGGACTCACCGGCCAGCAGGCAAGCGGCGTGAACTTCGGCGGCATTCGCCGGCAGGGCCGCGCGCTGCCGCAACTGGCCATGGCCAACCGCGCGCTGCGCACGTGGCAACGCTCGGCGGAACTGCTCGGCGAGGACATCGAGTTTCTGCCTTCGGGCCACACGCGCGTGTGCTACCACCAGAAGGATGTCGAAAATTTCGATCAGTATGCGATCGACGCGCGCGCCTACGGACTCGAACTCGAAGTGCTGCATGGCGACGCCATGTTCAGGCGCTTTCCGTTTCTCGGCCGCGAAGTGCTGGCGGCCTCGATCTCGCCGCTCGACGGCCACGCCAATCCGCGCCTCGCCGCGCCCGCGTTCGGTCGCGCGGCTGTGCGGCTCGGCGCACAGGTGATCGAGGACACGGAGATCGTTCGCGTGGAAAAGGATGGTGGCCGGTTTCGCGTGGAAAGCGCGCGTGGCGACGTCTACTGGGCAGCGCAGCTCGTGATCTGCGCCGGCGCGTGGGCGAGCCGCCTGACCGAACAGTTCGGCGAATCCGTGCCGCTGACCGCGCGGGGGCCGCAAATGTGCGTGACCGAGCCGGTGCCGTACGTATTCAAATCGTCGATGGGCGTGTTCACGTCGATCAAGGAAGAGAGCATCTACTTCCGCCAGATTCCGCGCGGCAACATCATCGTCGGCGGCGGTCCTGCTGGTCCGGCCGACGCCGTGACGCGCCGCGCCTCCGTGTTGCCCATCAACACCGTGCGGCAACTGGCGCAGATGCGCCGGCTCGTGCCCGCGTTGGCGCCGCTGCATGTGATTCGTGTCTGGAGCGGCGTGGAAAGCTATCTGCCCGACAGCGAGCCGGTGATCGGTCGGAGCAGCCAGGTCGACGGCCTTTACTACGCGTTCGGCTTCAGCGGCTCGGGCTTTCAGATCGGTCCGGGCGTCGGCGAGACGCTCGCGGAACTGATCGATACGGGCAGCACGGCGATTCCTCTCGACCCGTTTTCCATTCGGCGTTTCGCGAAACAACCGGCGGCCCGCTCGACTATCGTGACGTCATGAAACAGTCCATCAGCCTCAACGCGGCCCGCGCGTTCATCGAAGCCCATTTCGACGAACCGGTGACGCTCGCCCAACTCGCCGCGCTCTCCGCGCTCAGCGTGTCGCGCTTTGCCACGGTGTTCCGGCAGCAATATGGATCGTCGCCATACCGCTATCTGTGCGGCCTGCGGATTCAACGCGCGCAGACGCTGTTGCTCGAAGGCGTGCCGGGATCGGTCGTCGCCACGGAAGTCGGCTTCTTCGACCAAAGCCATTTCGGCCGCCATTTCAAGCGATGCTGCGGCATGACGCCCAGCATGTTCATCGCGCGCGCCGCTGCCGGCAGCAACGCGATCACGAGCGCCGGCACTGCGGCGATTAGCGCCGTGCGGCCGGCGCGGCATGGCGGCGTGGGCAACGCCGGCGCCACGCCTACTGCGCCGCGTTCAGCTTCCGCCATAACGTCGTCTTGCTGATGCCGAGCGCCTCGCAGACGGCGTCGCGATCGCCTTCGTGCGCGGCGAGCGCGGCGCGGATTTCGTCGGCTTCCACGTGACGGCTGCGTTCGCGTAGCGATAGCGCGGCTTTCCTCGTGCGCGCGTGAGGCTCGGCGATTTCCGGCGCGAGCGTGCGCAACATGTCGCGGGTGAAAGCGGATTCGGTGGCGTCTGCGTTGGTGTCTTCAGGGACCGCGTCGGCGAGTTCCACGGCGATCCGTTCAATCACGTTCTGCAGTTCGCGCACGTTGCCGGGCCACGCGTAACGCTTGAGCGGCTCGTCGAGTGGGGCGAGCACGCGTTCGGCGGCAGCCGCGTCCGGCACACGCGCCGCGAGCCGCGGTTCACGCGCCACGGCTTGCAGCAGCAGTTGGGCGGCGAGCGGCAGCAGGTCGGTCGGCCGCTCGCGCAGCGGCGGCAATGCGATGCTGAGAATGTTGAGGCGGTAGTACAGGTCGGCCCGAAAGCTGCCCGCTTCGATGCCCTCGGTCAAGCCGCGATGCGTCGCCGCGACCACGCGAATATCGACCCGCGTCGGCTCCGTCGAGCCGAGCCGCACGACTTCACGTTCCTGGAGCACGCGCAACAGCCGGCTTTGCAGCGACAGCGGCATCTCGCCGATTTCATCCAGAAACAGCGTGCCGCGGTGCGCCACTTCGATCAGCCCCGCCTTGCCGCCCTTGCGCGCGCCGGTGAATGCGCCTTCTTCGTAGCCGAACAACTCGCTTTCCAGCAGCGCCTCGGGAAACGCGCCGCAATTGATCGCGACGAACGCGAAGTCGCGCCGCGCGCTCAACTGATGCATGCTCTGCGCGACCATCTCCTTACCCGTGCCGCTTTCGCCGAGAATCAATACGGTGGCGTCCGAGCGCGCATAGCGCTTGACGAGCGTACGCACCCGTTCCATCGATTCGGACGCGCCGACGATATCGTCGAGCCGGTAACGCGCGCTGAACTGCTGCACGCGCTGGCGCGAGCGCAGCGTCCGGTCGAGCCGTTCGACCGCGCGCGATTCCTGAAACGTCAGTACGGTGCCCGCGGCCGAACCGCTGCTCGCCAGCGGCCCGCGATGCACGACATAGCTCACGCCGCGCACCGTGCAGAACCCGTCGCCGTCCGCGTCCGGCAGACTGCCCGCGAGATCGGGCGCGAGTTCGAGCAGCACGCGGCCCACGGCGTGTGCCGCGTCGAGGCCGAGCACGCTCGCGAGGCGCTGGTTCATCGCTTCGACGCGGCCTTGCGCGTCGAGCGCGACGACGCCGTCGCGCAGATGCTGCAACAGATTGTCGAGCCGCTGACGTCGAACCGTTTCGCGGCGCGTGGCCTGGGCGACTTCGAGCGCGGTGTCGAAGGCCGCGCGCACGGAAGCGCGCGAGTAGAGAAACACCGCGCCCATGCCGGCATTCGCGGCGAGATCCGTGACGAGTCCGGGGCCGACCACCACCTCGATGCCGCGATCGCGCAGATCGAGCACGAGGCTTTCCGCGTCCTGCGCCGATTGATAGGAAGCGAACGTGATGTCGAGTGCGAAAGCGGCCGTGAAACGCCGCACTTCGTCGGGTGTGTCGCCGTGCGTGACGAGCGCGACCTTCGCGCCGTCGCGGCGTGCGCGCGCGAGCGCGTGCATCACGTCGAAACCGGTCGGACCGATCAGCACGACCGGCACCGATACGCGCGTCTTCAGATACGCGCCGTTCGAGCCGCCGGCAATCACGACATCCGGACGACCCGCGCCCGCGGCCTCGACTTCGCGCACGGCGTCTTCGAAACCGTGCGAGACGATGCGCAGGTCCGCGCGCTCCACGTATTCGCCGGCGATATCGAAAAACAGATCGCGCAAGCGGCTAATGCTGAGCGCCCAGATGCGGGGGCGCTGGGCGGGTTCGAAAAGAGGTGTGCTCAAGGCGGGGCGGCTCACGGCGGTGCTGGGAAAGTCCACCCATTATGCGCGCATCCATTTCCAATCTGAAATCCACGTTTCATTTCTGAAATCGGATCGAGGCGGGCGCGGACGGCAGTCCTTTTTTAAATCAGGTACTTAGCGCGCGTGCGCGTGGCTGGCCCGTTCTTTGCGTTTTGGGATGCGGTCCAACATATTCCCCATGCATCTGGAGACGAAGTCATGAGCGAAGCAGATAACAGTACGCCGAACACAGGCGCGTTCAAACCGAAGAAATCCGTCGCCCTGTCCGGCGTGACGGCAGGCAATACCGCCCTCTGCACGGTCGGCAAGACCGGCAACGACCTGCACTACCGCGGCTACGACATTCTCGATATCGCGGGCGCCTGCGAGTTCGAAGAGATCGCGTACCTGCTGGTCCACGAAAAGCTGCCGACCCAGGCCGAACTCACCGCGTACAAGACCAGGCTGAAGGCGCTGCGCGGCCTGCCCGCGAACGTCAAGGCCGCGCTCGAATGGATCCCGGCCGCAGCACACCCGATGGACGTGATGCGCACCGGCGTGTCGGTGCTGGGCACCGTGTTGCCGGAGAAAGACGATCACAACCTGCCGGGCGCGCGCGACATCGCCGACAAGCTGATGGCCTCGCTCGGTTCGATGCTGCTCTACTGGTATCACTACTCGCACAACGGCAAGCGCATCGAAGTGGAAACCGACGACGACTCGATCGGCGGCCACTTCCTGCATCTGCTGCACGGCGTGGAGCCGTCGAAGGCGTGGGTCGACGCAATGCACGTGTCGCTGAACCTGTACGCCGAGCATGAATTCAACGCATCGACCTTCACGGGCCGCGTGATCGCGGGCACGGGATCGGACATCTATTCGGCGATCACCGGCGCGATCGGCGCGCTGCGCGGGCCGAAGCACGGCGGCGCCAATGAAGTCGCGTTCGAGATCCAGTCGCGCTACCAGACGCCGGACGAAGCCGAAGCGGACATCCGCCGCCGCGTCGAGAACAAGGAAGTGGTGATCGGTTTCGGCCACCCGGTGTACACGATTTCGGACCCGCGCAACAAGGTCATCAAGGAAGTCGCGAAGAAGCTCTCGAAGGAAGCCGGCAACACCAAGCTGTTCAGCATCGCCGAGCGGCTCGAGTCGGTGATGTGGGAGGCGAAGAAGATGTTCCCGAATCTGGACTGGTTCAGCGCGGTCTCGTATCACATGATGGGCGTGCCGACGGCGATGTTCACGCCGCTCTTCGTGATCGCGCGCACGGCCGGCTGGAGCGCGCACATCATCGAGCAGCGCATCGACAACAAGATCATTCGTCCGAGCGCAAATTACACGGGACCCGATGACCTGCCGTTCGTGCCGCTCGCGAAACGTGTTTGAGCGTGGCTGAAGACCTTGCGAGCGTTGTCGATTGTTGAAGAGCGTCGACACGCCGATGCAAGTGTTCGACCTTCATTGCGTCTCGAGAGCGCGGCGCAATGAAATTGGGCCTTGGCTCGCTGGAACCCCGAGCCAAGGCTGTTTTTTGCGGCGTATTCGCGTGAGTGCCGGCAAACCCGGCCCGCGCGCTGCCGCGAGCTAAACTACCCGTACCTGACTGGCCCGCCAGGGAAGCGCTAAAAGAGGGGCAGCTGACTGTGATCGGCCGCCGCCATCGTTCCCGGATCATTACTGTTTTGTCCCCTACGCCATGAATACCGCAAACCGCAAACGCCTTCCCGGCACCCAGCTCGATTTCTTCGACACGCGTGCCGCCATCGACGCCATTGCGCCCGGCGCGTACGACAAGCTGCCGTACACGTCGCGCGTGCTGGCGGAGAACCTCGTGCGCCGCTGCGATCCCGTCACACTCGTCGCGTCGCTCAAGCAGATCATCGAACGCAAGCGCGATCTGGATTTCCCGTGGTTCCCGGCACGCGTGGTCTGTCATGACATTCTTGGCCAGACCGCGCTGGTCGATCTCGCTGGTCTGCGCGATGCAATCGCCGCGCAAGGCGGCGACCCTGCCATGGTGAATCCGGTGGTGCCGACCCAACTCGTGGTCGACCATTCGCTCGCCGTCGAGTGCGGCGGGTTCGATCCGGACGCGTTCGCGAAGAATCGCGCGATCGAGGATCGCCGCAATGAAGACCGCTTCGACTTCATCAACTGGACCAAGCGCGCGTTCAAGAACGTCGACGTGATTCCGCCGGGCAACGGCATCCTGCATCAGATCAACCTCGAGCGCATGAGCCCGGTGGTGCAGGTGAAAGACGGCGTGGCATTCCCCGATACGCTGGTCGGCACCGACTCCCATACGCCGATGGTGGACGCGCTCGGCGTGATCGCCGTCGGCGTGGGCGGACTCGAAGCGGAAAGCGTGATGCTCGGCCGCGCGTCGTATATGCGCCTGCCGGATATCGTCGGCGTGGAACTGACCGGCAAGCCGGCTGAAGGCATTACCGCGACCGACATCGTGCTCTCGTTGACCGAATTCCTGCGCAAGGAAAAAGTGGTCGGCGCGTACCTCGAATTCTACGGTGCAGGCACGGCCAACCTGACGCTCGGCGATCGCGCGACCATCGCCAACATGGCGCCGGAATTCGGCGCCACGGCCGCGATGTTCTATATCGACGAACAGACCATCAAGTATCTCAAGCTCACCGGCCGCGACGACGCGCTCGTCAAACTGGTGGAAACGTATGCGAAGGAAACCGGCCTGTGGGCGGACAGCCTCAAGCATGCCGAATACGAACGCGTGCTCAAGTTCGATCTGTCCACCGTGGTGCGCACGCTGGCCGGTCCGTCCAACCCGCACCGCCGTCTGCCGGTGTCGGAACTGGCGGCGCGCGGCATCAGCGGCAAGGTGGAGAATGAACCGGGCCTGATGCCGGACGGCGCGGTGATCATCGCCGCGATCACGAGCTGCACGAACACCAACAATCCGCGCAACATGATCGCCGCCGGCCTGCTGGCGCGGAACGCGAACAGGCGCGGACTGACGCGCAAGCCGTGGGCGAAGACCTCGCTCGCGCCTGGCTCGAAGGCGGTCACGCTGTATCTGGAAGAAGCCGGTCTGCTGCACGATCTGGAGAAGCTCGGCTTCGGCGTGGTCGCGTATGCGTGCACGTCGTGCAACGGCATGTCCGGTGCGCTGGATCCGGCGATCCAGAAGGAAATCGTCGAGCGCGATCTGTATGCGACTGCCGTGCTGTCGGGCAACCGCAACTTCGACGGCCGCATTCACCCGTACGCGAAGCAGGCTTTCCTGGCGTCGCCGCCGCTGGTGGTGGCGTATGCGATTGCGGGCACGATCCGCTTCGACATCGAGAAAGACGTGCTCGGCATCGACGCCGACGGCCACCCCGTCACGTTGAAGGACATCTGGCCGTCGGATGCGGAGATCGACGCGATCGTGGCGTCGAGCGTGAAGCCGGAACAATTCCGCAAGGTGTACGAGCCGATGTTCGCGGTCACGGTCGACACGGGCGAGAAGGCCAGCCCGCTGTACGACTGGCGCCCCATGAGCACGTACATTCGCCGTCCGCCGTATTGGGAAGGCGCGCTTGCCGGTGAGCGCACGCTCAAGGGCATGCGCCCGCTCGCCGTGCTGGGCGACAACATCACGACCGACCACCTGTCGCCTTCCAACGCGATTTTGCCGAACAGCGCCTCGGGCGAGTATCTGGCGAAGATGGGCCTGCCGGAAGAAGACTTCAATTCCTACGCGACTCACCGCGGCGACCATTTGACGGCACAGCGCGCCACCTTTGCGAACCCCACGTTGAAGAACGAGATGGTGGTCGAAGACGGTAAGGTGAAGGCGGGTTCGCTGGCGCGCATCGAGCCGGAGGGCAAGATCACGCGCATGTGGGAAGCGATCGAAACCTACATGGAGCGCAAGCAGCCGCTGATCGTGATCGCCGGGGCCGATTATGGCCAGGGGTCGTCGCGCGACTGGGCCGCAAAGGGCGTGCGTCTTGCCGGCACGGAAGCGATCGTCGCCGAAGGGTTCGAGCGCATTCACCGCACGAATCTGGTGGGCATGGGCGTGTTGCCGCTGGAATTCAAGCCTGGGGTGAACCGGCTTACGCTCGGTATCGACGGCACGGAAACTTTCGACGTGATCGGCGAGCGCAAGCCGCGCGCGGACCTCACGCTGGTGATTCATCGCAAGAACGGTGAGCGTGTGGACGTGCCGGTCACGTGCCGGCTCGACACGGCCGAAGAGGTTTCCATCTACGAGGCCGGCGGCGTGCTGCAACGCTTTGCGCAGGACTTTCTCGAATCGACGAAAGCGGCGGCCTGAGGCTGCCCGGTTGTCAGATCGTTTGAAGCAGCGAACGTTTTAACGCGGGACAGGGCGCTACGGTGCGGCATGCCGTACGCCCTGCACGAAGTCCCTCCAGGGACCGTCCGCCTACATCAGGACACGACTTTCATGGCCCACCAACCCCAGATCAAGATTGCCGCCACCTACATGCGCGGCGGCACCAGCAAAGGTGTGTTCTTCCGCTTGCAGGACCTGCCCGAGGCCGCTCAGGTGCCGGGCGCCGCGCGTGATGCGCTGCTGATGCGCGTGATCGGCAGCCCCGACCCGTACGGCAAGCAGATCGACGGCATGGGCGGCGCGACCTCGAGCACCAGCAAGACGGTGATCATCGCCAAAAGCAGCCGGCCGGATCACGACGTGGATTACCTGTTCGGGCAGGTGTCGATCGACAAGGCATTCGTGGACTGGAGCGGCAATTGCGGCAACCTGTCGGCCGCCGTGGGACCGTTCGCAATCAGCGCGGGTCTCGTCGACCCGAGCCGGATTCCGCGCGACGGCGTGGCGACCGTGCGCATCTGGCAGGCGAATATCGGCAAGACGATCATCGGCCACGTGCCGATGACCAATGGCGCCGTGCAGGAAACCGGCGATTTCGAACTCGACGGCGTCACGTTTCCGGCTGCCGAAGTGCAACTCGAATTCATGGATCCGGCTGCGGAAGAAGAGGGCGCGGGCGGTTCGATGTTCCCGACCGGCAATCTCGTGGACGACCTCGAAGTGCCGGGTGTCGGCACGTTGAAGGCGACCATGATCAACGCGGGCATTCCGACCATCTTCGTGGATGCGGAATCGATCGGCTACAAGGGTACGGAGTTGCAGGACGCAATCAACAGCGACCCAAAAGCGCTGGCGATGTTCGAGACCATTCGCGCGCACGGCGCGCTGCGCATGGGGCTGATCAAGCATCTCGACGAGATCGCGACGCGCCAGCATACGCCGAAGGTCGCGTTCGTCGCGAAGCCGGCCGACTATGTAGCGTCGAGCGGCAAGCGCATTGGCGCGGGCGATGTCGATCTGCTGGTGCGGGCGATGTCGATGGGCAAGCTGCATCACGCGATGATGGGCACGGCCGCGGTCGCGATCGGCACGGCGGCGGCGATTTCCGGCACGCTGGTGAATCTCGCGGCAGGCGGCGGGGCGAAGCAGTCGGTACGCTTCGGGCATCCGTCGGGGACCTTGCGGGTGGGTGCCGAGGCGAGCGAGAGCGGCGGCGAGTGGACGGTCAAGAAGGCGATCATGAGCCGCAGCGCGCGCGTGTTGATGGAAGGGTGGGTGCGGGTGCCGCAGGAAAGGTGAGGCGGCCGGCGCGAGCGCGCCGATTCGCCGCTCAGGTGTCCAGAGTGCGAAAGTCCGGCTTCGTCTGGAAAGCACGAAGCCGGAAAAACGGGTTGGATGAAATGGCGAAGCCTAAGACATCAGCCCGATGCTGGCGAGAACGAACCGAAGGCCGAAGAAGCACACGGACGAAAAAAGCGGCAGGCCGAAAGCCACCGTGACACACCGCAGGCCGACCACGCTGAGCGTTGGCCATCGATTGAGGGTGTAGACCGCCGCGCCGGCCAGTGCGCGGCTGATCCCGTTCACAGCCGCTCCATGACGACCTCGAGATACTCGCTGGGCAACACGAGTGTCTCGTCGCCGGAACGGTTGCCGTTTGCCAGCAGCGTCATCAGGTCGAGCTGGAAGGCTGCCTGCCGCTCGGCATCCATCGCGGCGAATGCCTTGTTGACCGGGCCGTAATATGTCCGGAATACCTCGATCCAATGCGCCGGTGAGCGGTAACGGAACGTGAATTCACGGCTCTTTGCAGCGACGGGCTTCGCGCTCCCGTGAAAGAGCTCGTCGAGCCGCGCCCTGGTGCCCCACAACGCGGGCGACTTGAGGCCGGGCGGCGGGGGCAGATACTTGCCGATCGTTTTGAACACCTGCCCGATGAAGCTCTCGGGCGTCCAGTTCGCAAGGCCGATTTTGCCGCCCGGCTTGCACACGCGCGCCAACTCGCTTGCCGCCATCTCCTGATTCGGCGTGAACATGACGCCGAAGGTCGAGATGACGGCATCGAACGAGGCGTCGGCGTAGGGCAGCGCTTCGGCGTCCGCTTCGCGAAACCGCACCGCGGTGAGACCTTCGGCTCGCGCCCGAGCCTTCCCCGCTTCGAGCAGCGAGGAGACATAGTCGGTCGAGGTGACGTCGCACCAGCGGCGTGCGGCGGCAAGCGTGGCGTTGCCGTTGCCCGCCGCGACATCGAGCACGCTGCTGCCGGCGCGCAGATCGAGCGCCTCGCACAGGTTTTCGCCGACGATCTGCAGCGTCGTGCCGACGACCGCATAGTTGCCCGTTTCCCACGCGACGTGCTGGCGCGCTTTGACATCGGCAAATGCGGAGGTTTGCGAAGAAGACTGGACTTGTGACATGGAAATGCTCCTGAAAATTTTTTTGTGCAATGCAAGTTGATCTCGTTGCGCGAAGGCTTTCAGCGTCGCTATGAATTCATGGGGCGCCTCCTTAATTGCGTTTAAGTATTCGATACATTCAAGATTCCTTAGCATCGTTGTAAGGAATTCGCATGGGTGCTAGTATCGTTGCGCGTGTTGAATCGATGAATGACCAGGCGTCCAGATCTTTTGCGCAGGACGCCGAAGTTCATGGGCACACATCCATGGATGCTCTCTCCAACGTTCTTCGCCTCGTTCGCCTGGGCGGCGCGGTGTATCTAAACGGCCACTTCACTGCGCCCTGGTGTCTGTTCGGCCAGGCGGACGCAGCGCTGTGCGGCAGTTACCTGCCACGAGCCGAACGTGTCGTCTCCTATCATCTGATCACCGAGGGAAGCTGCTGGGCGGCACTCGCGGACGATCCCGAGTCCGCCATTTACGTCAATGCCGGCGAACTGCTCGTCGTTCCGCAAGGCGAATCGCATCTGCTGGGCAGTTCACTCGACGTCACGCCCGGACCCACTGCCGAACTGCTCGAGAGTCAGTTGCGCAATTCGCCGGGGCAGTTGATGACGCTCAACTATGGCGGCGGCGGCGACAGTACGCGCTTGGTGTGCGGCTTTCTGGCTTGCGACGACACGTTGAGCAACCCGGTGCTGTCCGCGTTGCCTCGCCTCTTCAAGGTCGACATGCGCAATGATCCGCAGTCCGCGTGGCTCGAATCTTCTTTGCGGTTCGCCACGGCCGAGGCGGCGGAGTGGCGCGTAGGCAGTGCGCTCGTGCTTGCGCGGCTATCGGAGCTGCTCTTCGTGGAGGCGGTGCGGCGCTGCATCGACGCGCTGCCGGCCGATCGAAAGGGCTGGCTCGCGGGTGTGGGGGACAGGTTTGTCGGCCGGGTGCTGGCCATGATGCATACGCAGCCGGCGCATGCGTGGACCGTGGATGAGCTTGCCCGAATGGCGGGGTTGTCACGCTCCGCGCTGGCGCAGCGGTTTACGCAGTTGCTCGGTCAGCCGCCCATGCAGTATCTCGCCCACTGGCGTTTGCAGGTCGCCGCGCAGGAGTTGCGCGGCGGGACGAAGTCGGTGGCGGAGGTGGCGGATCAGGTGGGGTATGAGTCGGAGGCGGCCTTCAATCGCGCTTTCAAGCGGGAGTTCGGGATGCCGCCAGCGGGGTGGAGAAAGAGCCGGGGCGAGATGGCGAGTGCCGCGGCGGGTGCCGCCGGCGCGAGCGCGGTAGATTGCTACAGCGAACCCTTTAGCGGCAACCCGATGTGAAGGCGCCAATACTCCGTGCGCTCATTTCACGCCATGCTTCGCCTGCCATTTTTTCATGAACGCGATCTCATCGTGCTGTGCCTTGATGATGTTGCTCGCCAGCCGCTTCAGTTCCGGATCCTTGCCGTATTTCAATTCGACCTGCGCCATTTCGATCGCGCCCTGATGATGCGGAATCATGTGAGCGACAAAGTCCTTATCGGCGTCGCCGGTGTAGTCGGCGCTCATGTCCTGCATCATTTTGTCGTCGGCGGCTTTGAAGGCTTGCGTCGACTTTCCGCCGGCTGAACCGGACATATCCATGCCGGGCATGGACGCCGGTTGCTGGGCATGGACGGGCGCGGCCGCAACGGCAAACGCAAAGCCGCCGAACAGGCAGAGAGCACGAAAGGCGCGAAGGTTTTTCATAGTAGATTTCCGTTGGGAAAAAGTTGTCCCGATCGACACCGCTACCGGAAAGCGGAAGTGGGCGCGTGTGCTCCCACCGCCTTCCCGGCGGCTATCCGGCGGCTATCCGGCGTCGATCTGGTCCGGCGATCGAGCGATTGGGCGATCAGCCTATCAGGCTTTCAGTGACGGATGAAATCCCGCCGCCTCGATGGCCTCGATGAATTGCTCGGGCGCCAGCGTCGACGTGACCTTGACGATTTTAACGGGCACATCGACTTCGAGCCTCGCCACCGGGTCGAGACTCGTGACAGCACGCGTGATGGCGTTGGCGCATCCGCCGCACGACATGTCCGGGATGTTGAATTCCATGTCCTACCTCCAATGAGAAGTCATGGCTCGAGCGTGGACCTTCCCACGGCGGTAAGGTCAAGCCTCTTTTTTTGTGACTGGCTGAAGGCAAATCACCGCACCAAAAACGTGCGCGCGCGACGTCGTCCCTGCCTTACGATTTTCCAGAACCGCATGCTAGACTCCGTTTCCATGTCTTGCTGGCGCAAATTCTTCATCGTGTTGCTGCTCGTGCTGTGCCTCCCGGTTCAGTCGTTCGCGGCCGTCTCCATGAAATGCGAGTCCTCGCATTCCGTGGGCGAAGGGATGTCGGCGCGCCACGAGCATGGGGGTCCAATGACCCAGCATCACGATCATGCCGGGATGATGGCCGATCAGGCCGACAATATCGCCGGTACTCATCTTCAGCATCACGACGGCGGGGGCAGCGAGCATCACGCGCATGCGTGCTCCGCCTGCGCGTCCTGCTGTTTCGGCGGCGCGTTGCCCATCACGCCGGTCGTGTCCCTGTCCGCTAACGCGGTTCATTTTGCTGTTCCCCTGCCTCCCGCCGTGCGTGTCGTGTCGTTTCTGACTGACGGCGTCGAACGGCCTCCCCGAATCCCTCTCGTCTAGATCTTTCGCAGCCCTGTGCTGCGGTGTTCCATTTTGTCTCGATGGCGGCCGTGTGTCGTCCGTCGGGGCGGACTACGACGAGACTATCCATGCGAATGTTCATTGCGGCGCTGCTCGGCGCGCCGGCATGTCTGCCGGCACTCGCGTTCGCCGCGCCCCTATTTCCCGACCCGGCGAATGCCGCGGCATCCGTGCCTGCGCTCGAGGTGCCATCTGCATTGGCCGGCTATCGGCCGCACCGCGACCAGCCGTCACCAGGTTGGCAGGCGCTCAATCGCGCAGTGACCGATCCAGCCGATGGCGCTGGAAAGCGCCACGCTTCGATGCACTCGGGTGTCACTAATGCCGAAGGCGACGGCCACGGTGCTCACCACGCAGAGGCGGAAAAATGAGGCCGCGCCTGCTTCCTTCCACCAGCGCTGCTTCCATCGCCATCGCCATTGCCGTGTCATGGCTCGCCGGCTGCACGACGTTTTCAAAGGACGGCGGGTTCGACACCGTGTCGACGGTGGCCTCCGCGCGAATCGGCAAAGACGCCGTGTCGATAAAGACGGATGAAGACCGAAACACCGTGGCAAGCCGCACGCAAGCGTTGCTCGCCACACCGCTCAGCATGGACGACGCGCTCCAGATCGCGCTCCTGAACAACCGTGGCCTGCAGGCGTCGTACGGCGAACTCGGCATTGCCGAAGCGGACCTCGTTCAGGCAGGACGCCTGCCGAATCCCGGCTTTTCGTTCAGCCGCACGCACGGTGGCGATGACCTGAGTATCAGCCGCACTTTCACGCTCGGCATGCTGAGAGTACTGACCATGCCGCTGGTGACGCGCATCGAGAGCCGCCGTTTCGAGCAGACTCGCCTGCTCACCGCAAACGCCATGCTCAAAGTCGCCGCCGACGCCCGGCGCGCCTATATCCTCGCAGTCGCCGCAGGGCAATCGGCAATGTACGCGGAGCAGGTAAAGGACGCGGCCGAGGCCGGCGCCGAACTCGCTTCGCGCATGCAGCAGGCCGGCCATTTCAGCAAGCTCGATTACGCGCGCGAGCAGGCCTTTTACGCGGAAGCGATGGCGCAGGTAGGAAGAGCGCGACAGCAGTCAGTGTCCGCGCGAGAAAAGCTCACTCGCGCGATGGGACTCTGGGGTTCCCAGGCACAGTACACGCTGCCTGAGCGCCTGCCCGATCTGCCTGCCACGCGCCCCGAGTTGCACGATCTGGAAACCTTCGCGATGCAGAACCGGCTCGACATTCAGGCCGCGAAGCTGCAAACGCAAAGTGTCGCCAGCGCACTCGGCTTGAGCAAAGCGACGCGTTTCATCAACGTGCTGGATGTCGGCTATCAGAACAATTTCACGACTTCAGACGGCCGCCAGCAGGGCTATGAGATCAGCGTCGAGATCCCGCTGTTCGACTGGGGCAGCGCCAAAGTGGCGCGAGCCGAAGCGATCTATCTGCAGTCGGCGAATCGTGTTGCCGAGACCGCGATCAACGCGCGCTCCGAAGTGCGCGAATCGTATTCGGCCTATGTGTCCGGCTACGACCTCGCGAAGCACTATCGCGACGAAGTCGTGCCGGTCCGCAAAACCATCTCCGATGAATTGCTGCTTCGCTACAACGGCATGCTGGTCAGCGTGTTCGAACTGCTCGCCGATTCGCGCGAGCAGATCGGCGCGGTGAATAGCGCAATCGATGCGCTGAAGGACTTCTGGCTCGCGCAAACCGATTTGCAACAGGCGCTCGGCGGCCGTCTGCCAGTTGCCACGAGCGCGACGCCGCTCGCCTCCACGACGCAGCCGGCGTCGTCCACTGAATTGGAAGGTCAATGACATGGTGTCACGTCGACATTTTATCGGCGGCTCGGGAGCCGCTTTGTTAGGCGCCGCGCTGGTCAGCAAGGCCGGCGCCGCGTCGTTGCCCGAAGCGCCCAGCATGGCCTCGGCCGCGATGCAGGCACCGCGCGCGCCGTCGAATGGCCGGCCGTACACGCCGGTCGCCACACTCAACGGATGGTCGCTGCCGTGGCGCATGAGAAACGGCTGGAAGGAGTTTCATCTGATCGCCGAGCCGGTGGTGCGCGAACTGGCGCCGGGCATGAACGCGAACCTGTGGGGTTACAACGGCCAGGCGCCGGGGCCGACCATCGAGGCCGTTGAAGGCGACAAGGTGCGCATTTTCGTGACCAACCGGCTGCCGGAGCACACCACGGTCCACTGGCACGGCATGCTGCTGCCGTGCGGTATGGATGGCGTGGGCGGGCTCACGCAGCCGCACATTCCGCCAGGCAAGACCTTCGTCTATGAATTCGGTCTGGAGAGGCACGGCACCTTCATGTATCACCCGCACGCCGACGAGATGGTGCAGATGGCGATGGGCATGATGGGCCTGTTCATCGTTCATCCGAAAGATCCCGGCGCGATGCCCGTGGACCGCGACTTCGCGTTCATCATGTCGGCCTACGATATCGATCCGGGCAGCTTCACGCCGCGCGTGAACGAGATGACCGACTTCAATATGTGGACATGGAACGCGCGCGTGTTTCCGGGTATCGATTCGTTGCCGGTGCGCGCGGGCGATCGCGTGCGGATTCGCGTCGGCAATCTGACGATGACCAATCACCCGGTTCATCTGCACGGCTATCACTTCGAAGTGGTGGGCACGGACGGCGGCTGGATTCCGCCTTCCGCGCGCTGGCCCGAGGTGACAACCGATGTCGCGGTCGGGCAGATGCGCGCCATCGAGTTCACGGCGAATCGTCCGGGCGATTGGGCGTTTCATTGCCACAAGTCGCATCACACGATGAACGCGATGGGGCATCAGGTTCCGAACATGATCGGCGTGCCGCAGAAAGACCTGGCCAAACGCATCAACCGGCTGGTGCCCGACTATATGGCGATGGGCAGCACAGGCGGCTCGATGGAGATGCCGCTGCCCGACAACACGCTGCCGATGATGACCGGCACCGGGCCATTCGGTGCGCTCGAAATGGGCGGCATGTTCACGGTCGTGAAAGTGCGCGAGGGGCTAGGGCGCGACGACTACCGCGATCCGGGCTGGTTCAGGCATCCCAAAGGAACCGTGGCGTACGAATACACCGGCGAATTGCCGGATGGTTGATGTCGTGCAGATTGTGATGAACTTAGGAGAGTGTGAGATGAAGAACGTTTTGGTTTCGATGGCGATGGCTTGCATGGTGACGGTTCCCGTTTCGGCATATGCGGCGGATGAGGCGAGCCACGCGGCAGCGGCCGCGGATGGCGCTCAAGCGGGAGGCCAGGCGAAGGTCGGCATGTCGCATGGCGAGATCAGGAAAGTGGATGCGGTAGCCGGTAAGCTGACCATCAAACATGGTCCTTTGGAAAACCTCAGCATGGATGCGATGACCATGGTGTTCAAAGTGAAGGATTCGGCAATGCTCTCGCAGGTCAAGCCTGGTGACAGAATCGACTTCGTCGCTGAAGAGGTGGACGGGGCGCTGACGGTGGTTAAACTGGAGAAGCGATAAAACGCCAGGCGTGATCGGCCGTTTCGGAACGGTCCTACAGTTCGTGCGCTACCTGCCGTTGGCGCTCGAACGGTTCGCGCGTGTCGGCTACATTTGCCCGCCCTCATTGCGGCTCGCGCATCTGGCGGCGGCAATGGGCAAGCCGGTGTGGCTGCTCAACCGCTTTGCCGGCTGCTGGCGCTGGTTGCGCGATCGTGACGACAGCCCCTGGTATGCGAGCGTGCGGCTTTTCACGCAGACGTGACGAGGTGACTGGAGCGGCGTGCTGGAGCGCGTTGCCGAAGCGTTGCGTCAGGCGAGCGCCTCATCTCGCGGGAAGTCTTACCGAGCCTTTGTGCGGTAGCTCACCAAGTCGAGCCGAACTTACTCGACCCGAAGTTTCGAGATGTTATGCTCGGGCGTCGTGACTTTCATCGTGCACAGACGCGGACGATTTCAAAGAATACCTAGATTCCATTAGGAGCCGGGCATGCTGAGAAAAGTGGTCGATCGGGCGAAAAAGATCCGGCGCAGCGAGGGGTTCAAGCATTCCGTGGCCACACCGCGTCGCATTTCACTTCATGCTACACAGCGTTTGAACAGGGGCATTTTTGCCATCGAAATTCAGGAGAACTCCGGTTTCTTCTCCGTGATGCAGATGGTCCTGTTTATCCTGATGTACTGCGACGAAAAATGTCTGACGCCGTCCATCAGTGCTCGCGGTGGGCTCTACGGCGACCCTGAAGGAAAGATCGACTGGTTCTCGGCCTTCTTTGATTCCATGCATGGCGAGGCTACGGCGTTGCTGACGCACAGGGTGAGAAAATCGACGGTTCGTGACCTGGTCCAGCTAGGATTTCGTCAACGCTATGAGGCGCGGCTTCAACTCACGAGCGCCAGCGAGCTATTCTTCGCGCATTACCGGCCCGCCGGCCACATTCAGGACGAAGTCGAAGCGATCTGCCAGCAACTCGAAATTGGCACGTCGACGCTCGGTGCGCATTTCAGAGGCACGGACAAAACGCTGGAAGCAATCCCGGTTTCGTGGGGCGATTTCTGCCGCCACATAGAAACGACGCTCGCGGAAAACCCGCACCTGAGCAACGTTTTCGTTTCAAGCGACGAACAGGCGTTTCTCGACTTCTTCGTTGCCTGGCCGTTTCGCAAGCCGGTCAAGGTGGCTCCCGCGAAATTGCTCGCGAGCGGAAATACGCCGGTGCATTTCAGCGGCTACCCTGGGCTCGACATCGGCCGCGAAGCGCTGGTCTCCAGCCTTCTGCTATCGCGTTGCGGGTATCTCGTGAAGACACCTTCGTATCTGTCGGCGTGGTCCAGAATATTCAACCCGTCGCTGCCGGTGAAACTCGTGTCGCCGCCGCGGCCGGATGCATTCTGGTTTCCCGACAGCCGACTCTGGCTCGAACAGGTCGCGCAGGACAAAGCGGCCTGAACGCGGGCGCATTCTGCTGTCTCGAAGTCGTCACATGAGTAGGAAGAATGACGGGCATATAATCAAAAGCCCGCGAGACCTATCGTGACTGCAAAGAGGCTTCAGCATGTACATTGCCATGAACCGTTTCAAAGTGACGCCCGGATCCGAAACCGCTTTCGAGCATCTCTGGACCACGCGCGATACACACCTGAAAGAGGTGCCGGGTTTCGTGGAATTTCATCTGCTGAAGGGACCGCAGAAGGAAGATCACGTTCTGTATTCCAGCCATACCATCTGGAAGGACTACGCGTCTTTCGAGGCGTGGACGAAATCCGAGGCGTTTCGCGCCGCGCATCGCAATGCCGGTGGCGACAATCGTGTGCTCTATCTCGGGCATCCGGAGTTCGAAGGCTTCGAGGTCATTCAGACCGTCAAATGAACGCATGAGCGCGGCTATCGCGCTGGCGCCTGCGCACGCGAGCACGTGCGCAGCGTGCTTGCGGTATTCTTTTGCGAGTCACTCGCGCCGGTGCGTCACGCGCCGGGCAACTCACAGAGGAACGAACGCATGAAAGCCGTCAAAATCGGGTCGCCCGCCACTGTAGCCAATCTTCAGGTTGTCGATATTGCGGACCCCGGTCAACCCGGAGCGGGCCAGATTCGCGTGCGCATTCACGCGAACTCCCTGAACTTTCACGATTACGGCGTGGTGAGCGGCAATTTGCCGGCTGAAGCAGGGCGGATTCCGATGGCGGACGGCGCGGGTGTGGTCGAAGCAGTCGGCGCGGGCGTTTCGGAATTCAAGGCGGGCGATCATGTGGTGTCGTGCTTCTTCCCGTTCTGGGAAAACGGGCCGCCCGCCATTGCTGACTTCACGACCACGCCGGGCGACGGCGTGGACGGCTATGCGCGCGAAGCCGTTGTGCTGCCGGGCCACTACTTCACGCATGCGCCACGCGGTTATAGCCATGCGGAGTCCGCCACGTTGACTACCGCCGGGCTGACCGCATGGCGCGCGCTCGTTGTGGACGGTCAGTTGAAGGCCGGCGACACGGTGCTCGTGCTCGGCACTGGCGGCGTGTCGATTTTCGCCTTGCAGATTGCCAAAGCGATGGGGGCTTCGGTGATTGCCACGTCTTCATCGGATGAGAAGCTCGCCCGCCTGCGCGCACTGGGTGCCGACCATACGATCAACTATCGCGACAATCCGGAATGGGGCAAGCAGGTCCGCTCGCTGACCGGCGGGCGAGGTGTCGATCACGTGATCGAAGTCGGCGGCCCGGGGACTTTGCCGCAGTCGATCACCGCGTGCCGGATCGGCGGTCATATTGCGCTGATCGGTGTGCTGACCGGACGGGCGGGGCCGGTGCCCACCGCGGCGTTGATGGCGAGGCAGCAGCGCCTGCAAGGCTTGATCGTCGGCAGCCGCCAGGATCAGCGCGATATGATCCGGGCGCTCGAAGCGACCGGTATCAAGCCGGTGATCGATAGTACGTTCGCTCTGGAGAAGCTCGGCGAGGCGTTCGCGCACGAGGCATCCGGGGCGCACTTCGGGAAGATTTGCGTCGCGGTTTGAGTGTTGCGCGTGCGGCGTTGTGCGTGCGTTAGAGAAATCCGCGAGCGCGCATGCAGACCCGCATGCAGACCCGCTTGCCGGCTCCGATCGCTTTGATCGCGGCGCGACACGGTGGCGTGGTCGCATGCAGGCGCGTCTTAGCCGCGCCCGCCGAGGTCGGCGAAACTCACGCTGCGCGCTTCGCACGCGTCGGTAAAGACTGTGTCGTAGCTCGAGAAAAACACCGTGCGCGTTTGCGCGAGAGTCTTGAACAGGTCGACCAGTACGGCGCGTGCAGCGGCGTCGAGTCCGCCGACGGGTTCGTCCGCAAGCAGGACCCGGGTCTCGCCGAGCACGGCTGCGGTCAGGAAAATCTTCTTGCGCGTGCCGAACGACATCTGTTCGAACCGTTTGTCGAGATGCGGCGTCAGACCGAAGCGGTCCGCAAGCTCCAGGGTCGCGTTGCTCACCGCGGTGTTTCTCGCCGCTGCCACGTTGCGCAAGTACTCGCGGCCGGTTTGATCCTGATAGGTCATGCAGTCTTCGGGCACGTAGGTGAGCACGGATTTCGCGGCAAGCGGTGCGGTGCGCAGCGAATGACCGCCGAGCCACACCTCGCCGGCGTCGGGCTCGATCATGCCTGCGAGGATGCCTATGAGTGTCGACTTGCCGCTGCCGGATTCATCGTTTAACGCTACGCATCCGGACGCAATGTCGTCATGCAGCTCCTGAAAGATGAGGCGCTCGCTGTAGCGCTTGCTGAGGTTTTCGAATCGAAGCATGGGTTGGAGCGTGTAATAGGGTGTCTTTTGCAGCTTGGCGTTGCGCAAGTGTAGCAGTGTGAGACATGGCCGCTGCCGCGTCGTGAGCCACGCCGCGAGGCCGCGCGTCAGTGCGTGGAGGACCGGAGATCTGGAAGAACTGGCGTCATGCCGTAAAGTTGCGCCCTGCCGGGCCGATAAAACAAGCGCTTCATTTTCTTCGCCAGCTTCCCGAATAACTCGACGAATTATCAACTGCAACTCATGCACACCGCTGCCAGCAATGTGGCCCCACTGTCGCGCGCCGAACTCGGACGTATCGTCACCGCCATCGTGATCGGCAATGGTTTCGTTGCTTACGACTTCACCGTCTATAGCTTTTCGGCCGTTGCGATCGGCAATCTGTTCTTCCCGTCGCACGATCCCGCGTCGTCGCTGTTGCTCTCGCTCGCCACCTTCGGCGCGGGCTTCGTCATGCGCCCGCTCGGCGCGATCATGATCGGCCACATTGCCGACAGCCGGGGCCGCAAAGCCGGCCTCACGGTATCACTCAGCTTGATGACGCTCGGCACATGGCTGATCGCATGCCTGCCGGGTTACGCGTCGATCGGGCCGGCAGCGCCCGTGCTGATGGTGCTCGCGCGCCTGATGCAAGGGCTTGCGGCAGGCGGCGAGATCGGCCCGGCGTCGGCGTCGCTAATGGAGTCGGCCGGCTACCGGCACCGCTGCTTCATGGTGAGCTGGCGCGGCGCGAGCCAGGGCGCGGCCGCTTTCGCCGCCGCGCTGGTGGGGGCGAGCACCACGGCGCTGCTGTCGCCCGCCGCCATGCAGGCATGGGGCTGGCGCATTCCGTTCGTGCTGGGCGGGCTGATCGGCCCGGTCGGCTGGTACCTGCGGCGCCGCATGCCGGCGGCCGCGCCGCAGCAGCGCACGCGGCTCAGCCCGCGGCGTCTGTTCGCGGAGCACACGCGCCCGCTCGTCTGCGGCCTGCTGATGATGGCGGCGCCTTCGGTGAGCATTTACGTCACCGTGTTCTACATGCCGGCCTATCTGGTCCGCACATTGCATCGGCCGCCGACCATCAGCCTTCTCACGGCCTGTCTGTCCGGTGTCGTGATTCTCGTGGTGACGCCGCTGATCGCCCTCGCGGCCGACCGTTTTGCGAGCCGCAAGACGCTGCAATACGTATCGCTCGCGGCGTCGCTGGCAGTGGCCTGGCCCGCGTTCTGGGCGCTAACCCACGGCGCGGGCAACCTCGCGTCGCTCGTGATCATCACGGCTTACGTCGCGCTGGCGGTGAACAATGCCGGCGCCGCTTCGGTGCTGATGATGGAGGCGTTTCCCGCCCACCGGCGCGCGGCCGGACTGTCGGTGATTTACAGCTTTGGGGTGGTCCTGTTCGGCGGATTTTCGCCGTTCCTGGTGACGTGGCTCATCAAACGGACCGGTGATCCGATGGTGCCGGCGTGGTATCTGATGGGCGCTTCCGTGCTCACGCTCATCGCGTTGAAGGCCTTCCCGGAAAAGGCGGTGACGGATGCCTGCGCCGCCTGCGCCTCGCCGCCGCCTGCCTGAGCGCTAGGCCGGGTTGCGCAATTGCTGCAGGTCGAACGCGCGGGCGCGCAAGTCCTGCGGGCTCATGTCGAAGGCGCGTCGAAACGCGCGGGTGAAGTCGGAGGCGCTCTGAAAACCGAGTCCAAAAGCGATTTCCGCCACCTGGAGGTGCGGATAACGGACGAGTTCGTCTGCCGCCTCCCGCAGACGGCGATGGCGGATATACGCGCCAAGGCCGCCCTCGTGCTCGAACCAGCGATAGATCGTCGCCCGTTTCAATTGCAGTGCCTGGACCACACTGGTCGGTGTGAGGTCGCCCTGATGCAGATTGGCCTCGACATAGCGGCGTATCCTGCCCATTACCGCAGCTTGCAGCGCGGCGCGGCCCGTGCCGCTCAAGTGCGCGTCCTTGCGAAACGCCGCCACCAGTAGTTGCGCGCCCGCGTGCAGCGCGCTGATGGCGCCGGCCGCATCGAGCCTTGGAATGTCGCGGGCGAGCGCCGCCATGTGATCGAACACGACACCGGTGAGCGGCGAGCCTTGCTGAACGATGCGGCCATGGATAGCCGCGCCGTCGCGCAATTGCTCATCCACGAGCGCGGCCGGTACGAACACGCTCAGCACCCGGCATTCCGGGCGTTCCACGCGAAACGGCTGGTTCAGGTCGAACGCGACGATGCCCCGCACCGAACCCGGCGCGCTGCGCTTTTTGTGCATGCCGGTCACATGGCCGACTTCCCCTTCCAGAAAGAGGTGAAACACGTAATCGCGCCGCGAGTCGGTGGACACGCGGGCCACCGAGCGTTCCAGCAGCATCGAATCGGTGCTGCAGTCCGTGAACACCATGCCGCCGGTTGCGTATAAATCGATTTCACCGCGAAATCCCCCTGCAACCTGGGCCTTCGAGGGCGGCGCGTCGACCACATGACCCACACGCTGGCGCCACGCCAGAAACTGTTCGTCGGGCGCCAATCCGCGCGTGCTGAAACGGCTCGTCGAAATGACCGAGCGCGAGTGGGCGGCGGCGGCCGCGGCCAGATGTTGCGGCAGTGAGCGCTGATTCATGAATCGGTTGCTGGGAGCGAGGCGTGCGGTTTCGGCGAGCAGGCGCAATGCATGGAGATACGGTTCGCAGCCGCCCGAAATTGAGACGGATGGTCAAGCCTAACAAAAAACCTGCATTAATGTTACGTGATTAGATGCGGAACGTTTTCGCAGACGGCGCGGCACGCAGTGATTCACCGCCTCCGTTGCTGGAATCGCATCCGCACGAAGAGAGAGCGCCGATCCGCTATCCGCGACGCGCGGCGCGAAGGTCACGCTTTGCCAGCAGGCAATTCACGGGATATCGACGATGAGCGGCACGAACAGGCAACTGACCGCGCGGCGTCCGGCCAGTCTGGTGGACAGCCAACTGCAACATCTCGAGAACGTGATGCAGTATGTGACGCGTGGGGACGCGTCCAGCGGGCTGCATTCGCTCGACCATGAGTATTGGGAAAATCGCATCCGCGCGCTGGAAGACACTTACGAGCTGATCGCCGCCCAGCGGCAACGCGTGGCGAAACTGCTCGAAAGACTCTCGCGTGATGCGCGGATTGCGCTGAAGCCGCGCACGGCCGCTTGAGCCCAGGCCAAGAACAAGAAGCACGCAGACCGGGGTTGCGCAGAGGAGGACCAGATCGATGCATTCCAGCGTCGGCAATAAAAATCGAAGAACTTGAGAGAAAGCGGCGAGGGTGCGAACGGGCCTGCAAAGGCCCGTTCGCACCCTCGCCGAGCTTTACCTGGGTTGACCATCTGCGGCGCGGCTCCGTGCGGCCAGGTCGACCGTATCGCTCGTGAGCCGGTGAACGCGTTTCGCCATGCGCGCTTAGTGTTCCACGTGTTCTGAACCAAGCCCTCGCGAACAACACTCTTTTTCCAACACCCCCGCTGGTCTCACCTGCTCGCCCAACCTATTCGGTTGCGGCGGAGAGCGGTTCATTCTGCACACCAGCGCTTAATCGTGAAGCGCGATGATGCGGTCAGACAACGCGTGCAATCGTCGCTCACTCCGGATACCCCGAAAAAAGGGCGCTACTGTAATTCTGACCGCTTTTAATTAGGGAGCGGTTAATTGTAGGTATGCAGAATACGCAACGAATTTAGCGCTGATAAACTGTGCGCCGGAACAGCATTTGCCAGAACCGCCCGCAGTACCCGTTCCCCACAATCCGGCGGCTCGAATCGCCGGATAGACGGTAGAACTAGGCTTTTTCCGCGATTTGGAAGAAACGGCGGCACCGCATACTTGAGTGTATGCACGCTGTTAAAAGGGACGTATGGTTGGGTGTCCTGTCATCTGATCACGCACGGTGTCGTCCTTAGTCGATTCCCCTCCGCCGACCTCTGCCCATCTGACTTTGACAAGTATCGGGGCTCGTTCTGGGCCCGTTTTTGGAAGTGACTCATGAAGCCGGGAAAGAACTCGCTTGGTAAAAGACGCACACGCACGATCGTCATTTCGGTGTGCGCGGCACTCATTGCGGGGTTGCTCGCATTCGGCGTGTGGCGTTACCAGCAGCGCGCGGCGCAAGTCGCGCCGGCGCTGACCGGTGTCGCAAACCAGATGCGCCATGATGCTTCGGCATGGACGCGCGAAGAGAAAGACGCCTCGCAAATGCTGCGCGACATTCGCGACGCCAATGTCGCCGCGGTCGGCGTGAGTCCGAACGCGATTCTGATCTCGAAGCGCGACGGCACGAAATACTTCGTCACCGACCACAACGCGACCTTCTCACACGCGCTTCTGCTCGGCGAACCCAAGTCCGACGAGGCCGCCACCTATCAGCTCGTCTGGCTTCCCGACGCGGATATTCTCTCCGCCGGCTCACGCTGGGCACAACTTTTCGATCAGACTCGCGACGTCATCAGCTTGCTGCTTCCGCTGTTGTTGATCGGCGGTATGGCATGGTTCATGCGGCGCGAAATGCGCGGTGGCGCGGGGCTGCTCGACACGGCGCCGGCGCTGCGTTTCGACGACGTGATCGGCGCGGCCGAAGCGAAGACGGCACTCGCGGACATTCGCAGCTATCTGTCCGATCCGAAGCAGTTCACGTCGATGGGCGTGCGCGCGCCGTGCGGCATTCTGATGGTGGGCGGACCGGGCGTCGGCAAGACGCGGCTTGCTCAGGCGCTGGCGGGCGAGTGCGGCGCGAACTTCATCTCGATCACCGGCAGCTATTTCAGTGCGAAGTACTACGGCGTCGGCATCCAGAAGGTCAAGCATCTGTTCGAACTGGCGCGCAAGAATGCGCCCACGGTGATCTTCATCGACGAAGCGGACGGCCTCGCCAAACGCACGGATACGGGCAGCGGTCCTGTCGAAGCCGAGAGCAACCGCATCATCAATCAGTTGCTCGCGGAGATGGACGGTTTTGCTTCGAACGAAGGGGTGATCATCGTCGCGGCGACCAATCACCCCGACAATCTGGACGAGGCGTTGCGCCGGCCGGGCCGCTTCGATCGCACCGTGCAGGTCCGTTTGCCCGACCGCGAAGATCGCGCGAAGATCTTCCGCTTCTACGCGCAGAAACTGAAATCGAAATCCGCCGACATCGACTATGACCAGCTGGCGCGCCTGACTACCGGCCTGTCTCCGGCAACGGTCGCGATGGTGGTCAATCAGGCGGGGCTCGTCGCGCGCAAATGCGGCGACACCGAAATTGCCTCGAAGCATTTCATGGAAGCGATCAAGATTGCGCGCATCGGCGACGTGAGCGGCGCCGAGCGCGCGCTGAGCGAAGACGAGCGCACGCGTATAGCCGTGCACGAAGCGGGGCACGGTCTCGTCGCCGCGCTGCTGGGTACGGGCGTGCTCGAGGAAGTCACGATTCTGCCGCGCGGCGGCGCGTTGGGTGTCGCGCTCATTACCAAAGCGCAGGACAAGCACCTGTATCGCGAGACCGAGATCCGCAATGAAATCCAGGTCTTGCTCGGTGGCCGCAACGCTGAAATTCTCACGTTCTCCGAAGCATCGAGCGGTGCCGCCTCGGATCTGCAGGAAGCGTCGCGCATCAGCCTGGATATGGTGTCGAAATTCGGCTTCAACAGCGACGGCGATCTGTTCAGTCTGGCGGCACTGCCGTCACAATATGCAGGCTTGCAGATGAAGAGTGCGATCGAACACGCGAACGTGCTGCTCAAGGAGTTGAATGAACTGTGCTTCGGGCTGTTGCATGCCTACGAGCCAGTGCTGCGCGCCATTGCGGACGAACTGCTCGAGCAGGAAACCGTTCCCGGAGAAACCGTGTACCGGTTGATCAGGGAACATAAAAACACGCTGAAGATCGTTCACGAACCGGAGGCTGCGTGAACGGTTGACTCGCTGAGCAGCGCGTGACTCATATGGGCGGTGCCATCAATTGGCTCCGCCCGTTGTCGTTTACCGGCCTGCGCTACGCAAAATCCGACGGACCCGGCGGCGGCACGCCTGGAGGCGTATCAGTGTCACCCAACGCTGCGTCCTCGGCTTCCTCGGCAGGCTGAAGTACCTCGCCTTTTTTCGGCAGCGGTTGATCGAGACCCGGTTCGACCGGTGTGGGAATTGCGTCGCCGATCGGTTTGGACACCTCGGTGGGCGGGCCGCCTGGGTCTTCTTCGGCGTGGCGCTCGGGCTCGTGCTCGTTCGGGGAATTAGCCATGATTGCCGCAAGGGCTCTCCGGTTGGTGAGTACCCACCATGTGCAGCAATACGCGTACCACGGCCAGTTTGAGGGGAGCGAGCCGCTTGCTATCGGCACCCTTACAGCTTTGGCCGGCCGGCGAAACGCAAGGCATGGCGGCCTCAGGCCGCATCCGACGTGGCGCGGTCATCCGTCAAGGAACGCTCGACTCGCTCATGACGGGACGGCGGCGCAGGCTGCGCGTGTGACGACGCTGGCGCGCGCGGTGTCTTCAAACGCAGGATCGGTTCTTCGATCAGCCGCCAGGACAGAACGGCCATGGCGAGCGAGATTGCAAACGACCCCGCGATGCCTGCGACATGCGCCCACAAGGGCACCGTGCCGCCGAAGAGCGCTTCGGCGTGATGGTTGCGAGTCAGGTCGGGGATCAGGTTGTGATAGAGGTAGAAGCCGTAGCTGATTCTCCCGAAGCTCACCAGCCAGCTCGTTTCGAGCAGGCCGATAACGACCGCATTGCGGCAGCACGCAATCGAACACACCAGCGCCGCGATGCATAGGCCGTACGCGGCGCTGATCAGGGTGAACAGCACGGGGTTGCCCACCTCGCTCCACGTCGGCTCGGTCGCGCAGAAAGCCACTAGCCCCAAGCTCAATGCGAAGAGCGTCGCGCCGTGCCCGAGCCATGCCCGCAGCCGGCTCTCCTTTCGCGCGATCATCAGGCCGCCGATTCCACCCAGGGCCAGCAGCCAGAAGTTCGTCAGTGGGTGCGTATAGATGGTAATGTCCTGCCAATGCGCCGCGCGCATCGCCATGAGCGAAACGAGCCCGGTCGCGACGATCACGAGGCACGCCGCGAGATGCCGTCTAACGGCAAGCAGCAGCAATAGCGGTGCGAACACGAGATAAAACTGCTCCTCGATCGCGAGGCTCCACAAATGCGAGTAGCGTCCCGGCCAATAGTGCAGCACGGAGCCGATCCAGATGTTCGACAGATAAGCGAAATGAAACGGCATGCCGCTCGCCAGTTCGGGACTCGCCATGCCGAACGCCATCAGGGCGCACATTACCAGCAGCATCAGGTAATAAATCGGAAAAATGCGCAGGGTCCGGCGAAATAGAAAGCGCTTCAATTCAGCGCCGAATCGACTAACGCCGGTTTCAATGCGCGTGCGTTGCGCGGACAGAATGCCGATGATCAGAAATCCGCTCAGCGCGAAAAAGATCCATACGCCGAGATGGCCGATTTCGCCGATATCGCCGAACAGTCGGTGTTGAAAAAAGACCATCAGGACCGCGATCGCACGCAGTCCGTCGAAGCCGGCAATTCTAGTGTTCATGTGGTCGTCTTCCAGTGCGAAGGTGGCGCGCGTGGCGCGGCCGTTCTGGGCGGTAATGGAAGGACCGGAGCGCTCCGGCGACGCTAAGGTCGGCCGTGGCGAAGAGAAGGCGTCGCAATGACGCGCAACGCGCCTGCCGATCGCGGATCGGCCGAGCGCGTGTCCGGTCCACATGAGTGGCCGCCGTCGAATGGTGGCATCGCTCAAAGCGCGCGATGTCCGACGGGCGTGCATGAAACCATCCTACGATGAAAAAAAGCGAAAAAAATCGCGCATCGCATTCAGCGATTTATTTTCTGCTTCCATTACCGATCGCATTCGCGCCCGGCGATTTAAAACCGCAAATCTTGCCGCAAACCGAATACTTGACGACTCAGTATTACCGCATGCCGACAGCCGAATTTCAGATTGCCGCTATGCGATTCGAAATTAAAGGCGTCTTGTCAGCGCGTGCCGATCTACTCTGCGGCGCCGGCAGGAACGTTTTATTGTCATGGTGTTCCTACGAAAAACGGCGTACCGCCTGCGTGCGCCCATCTTGCGAGAACCTGAATGGAAACCCGTCGCGGCCACTCCGGAGGAAGTCCTCCCGGGGGACGTTCGATCGAAGTGGATTTCTTCCGCGGCGTCGTGCTGATCGTCATCGTGCTGGACCACATTCCCGGCAGCACACTCTCTCATCTGATGCTGCACGCTTATGCGCTGTGCGATTCGGCGGAAGTGTTCGTGTTTCTCGGCGGCTATGCGTCGGCGGCAGCTTATACGGCCGTGCTCGCGGGCCGCGGCGAGAGCGCGGCGAAGATGCGCTTTGTGCGGCGCTGCTGGGAAATCTACCGCGCCTATCTGTTGACGGCTGTGCTGACGCTGCTGTCCGGTGCCGTACTCGCGACGCTGAACCTGAACCGTCCCATGGTCGACCTCACCGGCTGGGCGCCTTTCGCGCTCCAGCCGCTGCGCGAGGCGCTCGATATCATGCTGCTGCGGCGCCAGCCTTATCTGTCGAGCGTGCTGCCCATGTATGTGATCTTTGCGATATGTGTGCCGTTCGCGGTGCCGCTGGCCCGCCGTTCGTCGCTCATGGCGCTGGGCTTGAGCGTGGCGATCTGGGCGCTCGCGCGGCCGCTGGCCGCGTTATTCAGCATTGACGACGTGGCCGACTGGGCTTTTAATCCGTTTGCGTGGCAACTGATGTTCGTGCTCGGGATTCTTTGCCGGGTGCAGCCCGTCAGCGAGCGCTTTCATGCGACCCGCACCGCCCGTTGGTGCACGCGGGGCGCGGTGGTGGCGGCGCTGACATTCGCTATCGTCAAACTCTTCGTGCTGACGCAACCTTTGCCCGGCACGTTTAAACAGAATCTTTCTCCCGATCGCGTGATCAACTTTATCGTCATTGCCTGGCTCGCCGCGCAGTTCGTGCGCATGGGCAGCATCGCGTGGCTCGCACGGCGGCTGCCCGCCGTGGTCACGGTCGGCCGCACGGGGCTGGTGTGTTTCGTTGCCGGCACACTGGTGTCCCTGATCGTCGATACGGCCACGCCGCATACATTTCATGGCTTTCGCGGCGTGCTGATCGGATTGGGCGGCGATCTCGTCGCCATCGGCGCCGTGCTGATGATCGCGCGTGGCTGGAACGGCTGGAAAGGGCAGCAGGCTCGCGCGGCCGCCAACGGCGCGGGTTGCGGATGAGGTCGCGCTGGGCCTCTGTGCGTGTCACGCGCGATTGGCGCGCGGCGATTCAGGTTGTCGGCGCGCTGCTGTGGCTCGCCGCTCACGAGGCATGTGCCGCGCCGAAGGAGGCGCCGCTCGCCATGCGCTGCGCGGAATTCGCGGGCGCGGTTCTGCCGCCCGAACTCATTGCGTTGCCGAGCGCCGGTGTGCAGATCGAAAGCGCGGCGATGGTCAGCGCCACCGCGCCGGGCAATCAGCAGGGCGGCGAGTATTGTCGTATCACCGGCCGTATCAAGGGCGTCAAAGCCACCACCCCCGACATCCGTTTCGATCTGAATCTTCCGCGCCGCTGGAATGGCCGCGCGCTGCAGATCGGCGGCGGCGGTTATAACGGCGTCGTGGTGAGCGGCACCGGCGTGATGCCGTTTTCGCCGAACCGCGCGCCGCTCGCGCAAGGCTACGCAACCTTCGGCGACGACTCCGGACATGTGGGCGATTCGTCGGTTGCGGTGTTCGGCCTCGTCGATGAGGCCGTTACGAACTTCGGCTTTGCGCATCTGAAGAAGACGCACGATGCCGCGCTTGCGCTGATTGCACGCGCCTATGGCCGGCCGCCGCAACGGATGTATTTCGCCGGCGGCTCGACCGGCGGCCGCGAAGGCTACACCGTGATGCAGCGCTTTCCCGACGATTACGACGGCGTGATCGCCAATTCGCCCGCGCTCAATTTTTCCGGCGTGCGTCTGCTCGGCGTGAAACTCGGCCAGGCGGAATACAGCACGCCCGGCGGCTTCATTCCGCCGTTGCTGCTCGAACACGTCTATCAACGCTCGCTCGCCGCGTGTGACGCACTCGACGGCGCGGCGGACGGGATTGTCAGCGACGTCGCCGCATGCCGGGAGCGCGAAGCGCAAATCATCGACTCGCTGCGCTGCGCCGGGCGTGCGCCGTCGCACGATGACTGCCTCACCGACACGCAACTTTCCACCTTGCTCGTCATGCGCGACGGGCTGTCGTTGCCCTACCGTCTGGCTTGGGACGTGAACGGCTATAGCGGCTACAACATTTTTCAGGGCACGCATCTGAGCGGACTGCTCGGCCTTGCGCATCAGCCGGAGCGCTTGCCGGTGCCGACATTCTTTGCCAACGGCTACCTGTTCGCGCAGGGCGACGGCTATATCCGCTATTTCGTCGCGCGCGATGCCGGCTTCGACTCTTTCAGATTCGACCCGCAACATCCTGGCAAATACCGCGCGCAACTGGTCGCGTTGTCGCAGACGATCGGCGCGATGAATCCCGACCTCTCGCGCTATATTGCTCGCGGCGGCAAGCTCATTACGCTGCAGGGCCTCGCCGACGAAGTCATCAGTCCGAATCAGACCATTCGCTACTACGACACCCTGGTCGATCGTTTCGGCATCGACCAGGTCAACAATTTCATGCGCTTGTACATGGTGCCGGGATTCCAGCACGGCAGCGGCGTGTTCATTCCATCCGTCGATCTGCTGGGCGCGCTCGATAACTGGGTGACGCGCGGGGCATCACCTGAAACGCTGACGGCAACCGATATCGCGGCGGCGACCAATGGACGCTCGCGTCCGCTGTGCCGCTATCCGCTGTTTCCGCGTTATGTCGGCAAGGGCAATGTGAATCTGGCCAGCAGCTTCGCATGTGCCGAGCCGTGAGCGGACGTCTTGCAAAAAGCGCTGCGGAAATTGAAAGGCCGGGGTGCATGCGCAGCGAGCCCGCTGCATGAGCGTGTGATTCCGCTTTCGCAAAGAGAAGGGCGGCGGCGCCTCGCATCGGCGCTGCCGCCCCACATCGAACTCAGCAACTCAATGCATACATGGGCCGTATCGCATTACTGGCCGTTTTGCATCGTGCCGCCCGCCCCATTGTTCATGCCATTGCCGGTACCGCTCCGGGTGCCGTTGCTCATACCGTTGTTCATGCCTTTGTTCACGCCGCCTTTGTTCATGCCGCTATTGGAACGGTTCAGCGACGGGCTATTCGGTGACGCGCCAGTACCCGTGCCCACGCCGCCGCCGGTGCCCGTCACGCCAGGCGTGCCGTAGCCCGAATCGCTCGGGCTCTTCATCGATCCATTGCCGACACCGGGCGTTGCGGTCCCGCCCGCGCCACCCGTAGTGCCGCCGCCGGCACCTACGCCGGTGCCTCCACCGCCAGTACCGCCAGCTCCGCCCGCCTGTGCGTAAGCTCCGCCAGACAATGCCATTACGAGCGCCGAAGCAAAAACCGTCTTGGTAACGTGTTTCATGTTGACCTCCATAAAGTCAGTTTGATGTCACGCAAGCGCTTGTCGCTCACATGCATGGACTGCCGCAAGCGGTGTGCCTCGCTTGAGGAGGCTCGCATTAGCGCGAACGGCACGGCAGCATGCAGAAATTCGAGCATGGGCCGTTCCCGGATCGATGCCGCGAATGATGAAAAGGTAGGTATCCAAAGCAATGGGAATAGTTACCTTGAATCGCGCGGCGAGGGCGCTGCGTCCAGTAAAAGCGGCCGATGCTTGCGCCTTCGGCGGAGGTTGGCGGCGAAGGGCAATCGCAGGATTGTGAAGGCAGATGACGCGTGTTAGAGTCCGAGGCGCCTGATCGGCAGCACCACAACCACCAGTAAAAACGCGGGCCGGCACATCACGCTGTCCGCGCAAAAACGATTAAGGACGCCGTATGGAAACGCCAGGCGCAACGCCTCTCGTCCCGCCAGGTCAGGACGACGTGCAGAACACGCTGCGCGACAACGGTGCCGGCATCGTCGCGGCTACCGTCTCGCCTGTCTCCAGCGAGCGGCCGCCGCTGCGTCTGCTGCTGGTGGACGACAGCGTGGACGCCGCCACGGCGATGTCGATGCTGTTCGAGGCGGACGGCTACGACGTGCGGGTCGCGCACGAAGCTAATCACGCGCTCGAGCTTGCGGCGCAGTTCGAACCTGAGATCGTGCTGCTCGATCTCGGCCTGCCCGGCATGGACGGGCTTCAGCTCGCCGAGGAGATGCGCAAGCGCGCGTCCACAGCCAATGCGCTGTTGATCGCGGTGACGGGCTATGGGCAGGCGGCCGACCGCCAACGTTCGCGTGAGGCGGGCTTCGACCACCATCTGGTGAAGCCGGTGTCGTGCGAAGAAATTCAGCATGTGATTACCGGCCGCTTCCCCGGCGGACAGCGCTAGACGCGCATCTTTCCCCTTTTCGACCCTACGTATTTCCGGTACGGCGCTGCAGTGCGCTGCACGCTTTCGCACTTTCCATTACATTGCGGGTGCGGTGGCGCTTTAACACCGCTCCCTCTAATTAAACAACGGTGTCTGCCATCGTCGATTCCATGCAGCCAATCGTCTCGGTCACGAACCTGTCGAAAACCTATGCGACCGGTTTTCATGCGCTTAAAAACATCAATCTCGCGATCAACCGTGGGGAAATCTTCGCTTTGCTCGGCCCGAACGGTGCCGGCAAAACAACCCTGATCAGCATCATCTGCGGGATCGTCAACGCGAGCGTTGGCAGCGTGACGGTGGACGGCCGCGATATCGCGACCGACTATCGCGGTGCGCGCTCGCTGATCGGCCTCGTGCCGCAGGAGCTGACCACCGACTCCTTCGAAACCGTCTGGGCGACCGTCTCGTTCAGCCGTGGACTGTTCGGCAAGCCGAAAAACCCGGCGTACATCGAAAAGGTGTTGCGCGACCTGTCGTTGTGGGAAAAGCGCGATAGCAAGATCATCACGCTCTCGGGCGGCATGAAACGCCGGGTGCTGATCGCCAAGGCGCTTTCGCACGAGCCGCGCGTGCTGTTCCTCGACGAACCGACTGCCGGCGTGGACGTGGAGTTGCGCCGCGACATGTGGAAGCTGGTGCGCTCGCTCGCGGCGAGCGGCGTGACGATCATTCTGACCACCCACTATATCGACGAGGCCGAGGAAATGGCCGACCGCATTGGCGTGATCAGCGGCGGCGAAATCATGCTGGTCGAAGAGAAAACGGAGTTGATGCGCAAGCTCGGCAAAAAGCAGTTGACGCTGCAACTGGAGAGCCCGCTCGCGCAAGTGCCGGACTCGCTCGCCGGCTATGGGCTCGACGTCGCGAAGGGCGGCAACGAGCTGATCTACACGTATGAGGGGGAGGGCGGGCGCACCGACATCATCGCGCTGCTCAAGGCGCTCGACGACGCCGGCATTCGCTTCAAGGACCTGCACACCACGCAAAGTTCGCTCGAAGACATTTTCGTCAGTCTGCTCCGAGGTGACCAATGAATCTCTACGCCATTCGCGCGATCTACAAGTTCGAGATGGCGCGCACCTGGCGCACGCTGATGCAGAGCATCATCGCGCCGGTGATTTCGACTTCGCTTTACTTTGTCGTGTTCGGCGCGGCGATCGGCTCGCGCATCAAGGAAGTGGACGGGATCAGTTACGGCGCGTTCATCGTGCCGGGTTTGATCATGCTGTCGCTGCTGTCGCAAAGCATTTCGAATGCGTCGTTCGGGATTTACTTTCCGCGCTTTACCGGCACGATCTACGAATTGTTGTCGGCGCCGGTGTCGTATCTGGAAATCGTGGTGAGCTACGTGGGTGCCGCGGCCACCAAATCGATTCTGCTCGGGCTGATCATTCTCGCTACCGCGGGATTGTTCGTGCCATTGCAGGTGCAGCATCCGTTCTGGATGATCCTGTTTCTCGTGCTTACGGCGGTCACGTTCAGCCTGCTCGGTTTTATCATCGGCATCTGGGCGGATAGCTTCGAGAAGCTGCAACTCGTGCCGCTCCTGATCATCACGCCGCTCACTTTTCTGGGCGGGAGCTTCTACGCGGTCAATATGCTGCCGCCGTTCTGGAAGGTCGTGACGCTGTTCAATCCGATCGTCTATCTGGTGAGCGGATTCCGCTGGAGCTTCTATGGTCTCGCCGACGTGAACGTCGAAGTGAGTCTCGCCATGACCGCGTTGTTTCTGGCGGTGTTTCTGCTGATCGTTGCGTGGATCTTCAAGACGGGATATCGGCTCAAGAGCTAGCAGGGCGCACGCGAGCCGGCACCCCTGCGGGCATGCCGGCCACGGCGCGCTTTGCTGTCTGACTTCTACGTCACATAACCCTGCGCGACATTGATCAACTGCACGCGGTTGCGCACGTTGAACAACTGCCGCAAACGGCGCAGGTGGTAATCGACGTTATGCGGCGACAACCCGAGGAAATAGGCGATCTCCTTGTCCCGCTGACCCTGCACGACCGCCCGCAGCACCGCATGCTGCAATTCGCTCAGCGTGACGCGCTGCTGCTGCGCGGGCGCGATGCCGATCACACTTTTCGCGTGCGTCCAGATGAATTCGTGGATCGTGTGCGCGAACATCAACGTTTCGGCCACGATCGATTCGGTCATCCAGCGCGGATTGCCGATCTCCGAGTTGAAGCACAAGCTAGCGCTCAGCTCCGGCTCGGGCAGCGGCATTTGCGTGAGGATCCCGCTTTTGCGCCCGGTCGCCTCAAGCAGGTCGATCAGGCCGCCGAGCCGTTCGCTGCGCATTTGCGCACGCGGCAGATCGGCGCGCATGTCCGCCGTATTCCAGAGAAACGGCAGGCCGGTCGGCGAGGCGAGCGCGACGCGCGGGTCGAGTTCGAAATAACGCTCGCGAAAGTAGCGCGTGAGCCAGCTCTGCGACTCGTAGCTGGTCAGCACGAACATCGTCTTGTGATGCGCCGACGTGCGCGTGGCCGAATAGCTGAACGAGTCGAATCCGAGTTGCCTGATGCGCTGCCGCACGAACTCGATGCGGTCCTGCGCGCTGCCAAAGCGCACCAGCGGACTGATGACCGGCGCGGCGCGCCGGGCGGCGGGTGAGGGCGTGCCGATTTCCTCCTCGGTGAAGAGCGTGAGAAAGCCTGTGGGCGCGATGCCTGTTGCGGTGCGGTTAGGTGCCCTGGATGCTTCAGCCGCGTGGGCTGATTTCTCGGGTTGCCGCGTGCCGGCCGGGTAGGCCGGTTGTGCGGCAACCGCCGAGTTGTAAGCTGCCGACGCGTGCCCGGCTTCACCTTGCGGCGAGCCGGTCAGCCAGTGCGGCAGCGTATCGCATTCATGTTCCATTAAACGGTAGCTCCAGCGTTCGAAACGCGTGAAAGACGACAACCTGAATGATTAGCTATTTCCAAAAATTACGGTAGCCGGTTCCTTGCTATCATTTTTGAGTTCTTGCTCTGATGGCGGACTGGCAACACGGGTATGGCAGGGTTCACTCTTCATATGCACCTCCCTGGGAATGGACGTGATGGCACGAATTCCAAAGCTGACTACGACGCTTGCCTACGATCGCTACATGGCGGGCGAGAAACTGGTCTCGAGCGTGAATCGCCCGTGGCGCCACCTCGTGCTGCGCTCGTATCTCGAACCGGCCGAGCAGGAACTGCTGGAAGCGCCCGGCTTGCAAGACCTCACGCTGATGACACTCGCGAGCGGCGCCGAGCACCTCGAGCGCAACCTGAACGGGCGCTGGGAGAGCGCCGATCTGCGGGTGGGCGACGTCTGGTTCGTGCCGCCCGCGCCGATCTCGTGGCGCTGGCGCTCGATCAGCGATGAGCCGCTGTCGACCGTCCATTTGCACATCGAGCGCAGCCTGATCGACAGCGTCGCCGATCAGATGGAGCTTGGCGGCTCCCGCGAGCTGTCGCTCGGCGACGCGATGCAGTTTCGTGATCCGCTGGTTGCCGCGATGCTTGCCGCATTGCATCGCGCCGCGGCGGATCCGGCCGACTCGCGTCTGTATGTCGATGCGCTGGTCCACGCGCTTGCCGCGCACCTGTTGCAGCACTATTCACGCGGCCGCTCAACGTTGTCTGGATCGCAGACCGGATTGCCGGCGCACCCGGAACGCCTCGTGCCGCGCCGGATTCGCCGTGTGACCGACTACATCCGCGCCAATCTGGCCGGGGATCTGTCGATCAGCGAACTGGCTGCCCAGTCGGGATTAAGCAGCTTTCATTTTGCGCGCGTGTTTCGCCGCGAGACCGGCGAGGCGCCGCATCAGTTCGTATCGCGACTGCGGCTCGAAGAGGCGGCGCGGCTGTTGCGTGCGACCGATCACACCGTGCTGCAGATTGCAATTGCGGTTGGTTTCGAGAATGCCAGTCATTTCTCCGTGCAGTTCAAGCGTGACTACGGCGTGACGCCGCTCGTTTACCGGCTGCGTAGCTGAAGAACGGATTGCGCGACCGGAAGTGGCCGGCTGGTCAGCAGGCAGTGGCGAGACGGCGGCAGAGGGTTCAAGCTAGCCGGACGAGGATTCGCTGAGCCTCGCCGCTTTCGCCGCCAGACGCGCTGTCGTACTGTCTGTCGTACTGTCACCGAAGTCGAACCGACTTGGATCGCTGCGAGGGACAATGCGACGGGCCGCCTTGGGGGAATCACGCACCTTGCGCAGTGTGCTGCGCATTGCGCGGCTTGCAAACTACGAACTTTCGTGGCGGACTTGCGGTTCGACCTGGCACGGCTATGCCGTCAAGGCGTGGCGGCCACGAATTGAACAAGCTCGTCGCACTGGTCCAACTGGCCTGACCGGCAAAATGTCAACTGTATCTGTCGAAGCCTTGCACCGGACGACAGAATGGTGCGCCTGCGGCCTGGCCTGTGCCTCGCGTCTGACCGACCATTCCATTCAACCCGTCACACTGGACAACTGGCGATGACCCGACTCCGAATCACCTCCTGCGGCCATGTCTTTACCGCTGAAACCCATCCGGACGCGCCGCATACCGTGGCCGCCTTCCTGAAGCTTCTGCCCTACCGCCAGAAGATCATCCACGTGCGCTGGAGCGGCGAAGGCTGCTGGGTGCCGCTTGGCGACTTCAAGCTCGAGAACGACGGCGTGGCGGTCGGCTTCGAGAATCACACGAGCCATCCGTCGGTCGGCGACATTCTGTTCTACCCCGGCGGCTGCAGCGAGACCGAGATCATTCTCGCGTACGGTTCGTGCTGCTTCGCGAGCAAGATGGGCCAGCTCGCGGGCAATCACTTCCTGACGATTGTCGAAGGCAAGGAAAAACTGCGCGAGCTCGGCACCAAGGTGTTGTGGGAAGGCGCGCAGGACGTACTGTTCGAAAAGATCTGACGCGGCGGTGCGGTGTCCCGCAAGGCGACTTGCGTTGGGGCACTAGTGCAGACGCGTCCTAACCCTGGTTAATTTTTGTTCCGTAAATCGCGCATACTGGAGGCGTCCGGGCGGCTTGCGAAGCGCTCCCCCTGTGCCTCCTGAGCGCGGTTGCCCAGTCCCTGCGGTCGCGTTGGATATGCCGAGGAAGTCCTCCTGGCGGTGGCGCGGAACACCTATTTTCGCCGCCACGCGGCGCCAGGTCTCCCACATGACGGACTCGCACGTACTGCCGCTGACCGCTCTTGCCGCACAGTTGCGTCTGCAACAGGTCGATCTGACCGAACGTTGGATGAAAGCCGTCTTTCACGACGCCGAATTGACCGAATCCGACCGGCTGACCTACGAGCAACTGGCCGATCACATCCCGAACATCCTCGAGGAAATCTGCAGCGTGCTGGAGCGCCAGGATCTCGACCACGCTGAAGGCGCGATCGAGCGCGACGCGCGCCTGCACGGCAAATTGCGCTGGAAGCAGGGCTACCGGATCGACGAACTGGTGCGCGAACTCGATCTGTTCCGGCAGATGCTGATCGGTGCGATCGTCGAATTCAGCGAGTCCCGGCCGTATTTCACGCGGCGTCACGAGGAGCGGGCGCGGTATTTCGTCGACGAAGCCGTCAGCTTCGTCACGCTGACCTCGATTCGCGAGGTCGTCAGCGAGCGTGACCGGAAAATCGACGACTACACCGGGCGCCTCGAGCGCGCCAATCACGAGTTGACGCTCAAGCAGCGGCTGGTCGGCGATCTGTACGAGTCACGCATGCAGATCACGCGCAGCGTCGTGCACGATCTGCGCAACTTCCTCAACGTGTTTTCGATGGCGCTGCAACTGATCAGCCGCGCGCCGTCCCGCGTCGACACCGCGCTCGCGCTCGCGAACCGTCAGGCCGCCGACATGAAAACGCTGGTAGACGAACTGGTCGAATATTCAGTCGTGCTCGGCGATAACAGTCCGCTCGTGGTGGAGAGCTTTGCGCTGCGCGAGTTGTTCGACGAACTGGTGATCTCGTGCGAACCCGCGATCGAAGCGAAAGGGCTGCGGCTTCAGACGGCCTTCGACGGCGCCTTGCAGGTGGTCGTGTCCAACCGCCTCAAACTCAAGCAGGTTGCGCTGAACCTGCTGACCAACGCGACCAAATATACCAAGGCGGGCCTGATCGAATTCAGCATGACGGCCGCGCAGGACGACCGCTGGCGCCTACGCGTGTCGGACACGGGCGTGGGCATCGAGGCATCGGACCGGGAACGCGTGTTCAAGGAATTCGAGCGCGCCGCCGCCGACGACATTCCCGGCGCCGGTCTGGGTCTCGCGATCGTCAAGGAATTGTGCCGGGTGCTGGAGGGCGAGATTCGTTTCGACTCGCATGAAGGCAAGGGGACCATCTTCGACATCACCTTTCCGATGCGCTTGCAGGCGACGGGCGGCTGACAGGTCTATCTGGATACGGCGTGCTCCGCTGTATCAGTTCTTGCATCTTCCAATGTGGTTCTCTTGTATGACTTTCGTTCAGTCACCGAGCGTAGACTGATTTTCGTCGATATTCGCCCGCGTGAAAGCTGGCTAGCCGCGATTCGCATTTATCCACAGCGCTGTTTTCAGACAATCTGAAATTGCGTCTTAGAAAAGACTAAAAACAGTCTGCACTATTTAAGACATTTGGCATTTTGCGTCTTAAATCGGCTATGTCGTTTTTCTAATATAAGCTAAAAAATAGCTTTGCAAGGTATATTTGTGTCCCGTGGCTTTGCGGCGAGGCGAAGCGCGATGCCATCTTAAGTTTCTATTGGTTCTGGCTAAATAGTTAGGATCACATAAGAAAAAACTATTGTTTGATTCTTCTATAAGAAGAGTGGGAGGTAAGTTGAACAAATCTTATAAGACCGTCTGGAATGCAACGACCCGCACATACGCAGCCGCGTCGGAGGTGACGAAAAGCCGTGGTGCAAAAGGGGTGTCGATATGCGGGTCGCTGGTGGCCGCGAGTGCGGGGCTGCTGAGTGCGTTGGCGTTTTCGCAACCCGCAGCGGCCGGGGAATGCGAGTCATCGGAACAGAACTGTCTGAGCGTCGCGCAGGCGTTGGCGGCCGGTGTCGCCGTGCCGGACAAAGACGACGCGGCGAAGCCCGCGGACATGGTGGCCGCAATCACGAATGCGAGCGTGTTCACCGGCAATCCGGCACTCGACACGGCGTCGGCGCCATCGTCGGCGGCATCCCTTGCCAGTTCGAACCGGACCGGCTTGCTCGGGGCGAGCGTGCCTACACCGGTGACCGACTATATCGCCGTGAGTCCGAACGTCGTTCTGGGCGCGCGCACCAGTGCGTCAACCGACCTGAACGCCATGGCAATCGGCCCAACGGCCGCTGCGACCGGCTTCAACGCATTGGCCGTCGGCTCGGCCTCGATTGCCGGTTCCGACGCTTCGACCGCGGTCGGCTCGGCGGCGGGCGTCGCTTCGGTGAATTCGACCGCCGTCGGGGCTTCGGCCATCGTGGGCGCGCTTTCCAATAACTCGGTGGCGGTGGGTTACAACTCGCGCGCAGGCGCCATGAATACGATAGCGCTCGGCTCCTTCGCGAGCGCCGTGTCGAGCGGGTCCGTGGCCATTGGCTACAACGCCTTCATCAACCCGTCCTCGACGAGTTCGATCGTGATCGGCTCGAACGCGTCGGCGAGCGCCAAGGGCTCGGTCGCGCTCGGCGCCGATTCGATTGCCGACCGCGCCAATGTCGTTTCGGTGGGCAGCATTACGCAAGGCCGTCAGATTACCTATGTCGCGGCCGGTACGCGGCCCACCGACGCGGCCAACGTCGGTCAGCTCTCAGGCGTGGCCGAAGCGCTCGGCGGCGGCGCGCAAGTCGATCCGAACGGCGCGGTGGTCGCGCCTGCGTACACCGTCGGCGGGACGACCTACCACGACGTGGGCGCGGCCCTCGCGGCGGTGGTGACAAATAGCGCCGCCGGCGGTGCCGACGCGCTGCGCTACGACACCCCGGCGCATGACGTTGCGACGCTCGGCAACAAAGTCACGCCGGTCAAGCTCACCAACGTCGCGGCCGGCACCTTGAGCGCAGCCAGTTCGGACGCCGTGACCGGCGCGCAACTCTACGGCACCAATCAGGCGGTCGCGCAAAACACGACTGACATCACCAACATCTCCAGCAACATCACGAACATTAGTAACGGCAAGGCGGGGCTGCTCCAGCAAGACGCTGTCTCGCGCGACCTGTCCGTGGCGAAGAGCACGGACGGCAAGCACGTCGACTTCACCGGATTGACGGGGGCGCGCGAGTTGGTTGGCGTGGCGGCGGGTACGACCGCGGGCTCAGCGGTGAATCTGGCGCAGCTCAGTCCGGTCGTGGCGTCGCTTGGCGGCGGCGCAACGGTGAACGCGAACGGTTCGGTGGCCGGTCCCACGTATCACGTGCAAGCGGGCACGCAGACCACGGTCGGCAGCGCGCTGAGTTCGCTCGACACCGGGCTTTCGTCGCTGCAGTCGCAGATCAGCGGCGGCACGGTCGGCCTCGTCACGCAGAATGCCGCATCTCACGACATTCTGATCGGCGCGTCCACGACCGGCACGCGGGTCAGCGTGGCGGGTTCGGCGGGAAATCGCGTGATCACCGGCGTGGCGGCTGGTGCGGTTGGCGCGGCCAGCAGCGACACGGTCAATGGCGCGCAACTTTATGCGAACACCGCTAATACGGCGGCCGCGCTGGGCGGCGGGTCGACCGTCAATCCGGATGGCTCGCTCAAGAGGCCGGCTTACAGCATCGGCGGAAGCACCTACAGCGACGTGGGGGCCGCGCTCGCGGCCGCCGTCACGACCAGTGTCCAGGCAGGCGCCGATTCCGTTCAGTACGATTCGGCGGCACACGACATCATCACGTTGGGCAAGGGCGTCGCGCCGGTTCGGCTCACCAACGTGCGCGCCGCTAATCTCGATGCCGGTAGTTCGGACGCTGTCAACGGCGCGCAACTGTTCGCCACCAATCAGGCCGTCGCGCAGAACAGCGTCAGCATCACGAACCTCGACCAGCGGGTGACGGATAACACGACGAACATCAGCAGCCTCGACCAGCGCGTCACCGCGAACACGACGAACATCAGCCATCTCGACCAGCGCACCACCACGATCGAAGGCGACGTGACCAACATCACGAACCAGATCACGAACGGCGAGATCGGGCTCGTTCAGCAGGATCAGGCGTCGCGCAATCTCACCGTGGCGAAAGATACGGACGGCGCGCGCGTCGATTTCACCGGCACCGGCGGCGCGCGCGAGCTGACCGGGATCGCGGCGGGCACCACGGACGCATCCGCGGTCAATCTCGGCCAGTTCAAGCCGATGGTGGCCGCATTGGGCGGCGGCGCGCAGATCAACGCCGACGGTTCGCTGACCGGCCCCAGCTATCACATGCAAGGCGGCACGCAAACCACGGTCGGCGACGCGCTCGGCTCGCTAGACAATGGTCTCAGCACGTTGCAGCAGAACATGGAAAACGGCGGCATCGGCATGGTCACGCAGGATCCGGTGTCGCGCGATGTCAAGGTGGGCGCGACGACGAACGGCAATCTGATCAACATGGCCGGCACGGCGGGTAATCGGGTCGTCACAGGCGTGGCGCGAGGATCGGTCAGTTCGACGAGCAGCGACGCGGTGAATGGCGCGCAACTGTATGCGCAGGCGGCGAGCACGGCGGTGGCGCTGGGCGGCGGAGCGACGGTCAACGCGGACGGTTCGGTAACGGCGCCTTCGTATAGCGTGGGCGGCAAGGTAGTGAACAACGTCGGCAGCGCGATTACCAACCTGGATGGCCGCGTCACCCAAAACAGCAGCGATATCGCCGGTTTGCAAACCACCATCGGCAACCTCAACGGGGCGGTCGCGAATGCGGTGCGGTACGACGGTTCGGCGCACGACAGGATCACGCTCGGCGGCACGGCGGCCAATGCGCCGAAGGTACAGCTGACCAATCTGAAGGACGCCAATCTATCGGCCACCAGCACTGACGCCGTGACCGGTGCGCAGCTCTGGAATACCAACCAGGATGTGAGCACGCTGAACCAGTTGGTCCAGTCCGTGCGGAACAATCAGACTACCGGCACTCCCTATGTGTCCGTGAACAGCGCCGGCAACGCGGCGCAGGCGATCGGCAACGGGTCCGTGGCGATCGGCGGCGGCGCCAAAGCGTCGGCGCCGAACTCGGTGGCGATCGGCGAGGGTTCGGTGGCCGACGTGACGAACACGGTTTCCGTGGGCTCATCCGGCAGTGAGCGGCGCATCACCAACGTCGCACCTGGCCAGGCGCCCACGGATGCGGTGAATATGCAGCAGTTCCAGGGCGGCTTGAGCGACATGGCGCGCAGTGCCTACTCGGGCACAGCCTCGGCGCTGGCGTTGACCTCGATTCCTGAAGTCGATTCCAGCAAGAACCTCGCGATCGGAGTCGGCACGGCCGGTTACAAGGGGTATCAGGCGGTGGCCGTGGGGCTGTCGGCGCGCGTCACGCAGAGTCTGAAGGTGAAGCTCGGCGCGGGCATCAGTTCCGCCACGACCGCGGTCACGGCCGGTGCGGCATATCAGTGGTAGAGCGAAGGCGGGAGATCGGCGCGTTCGATATGCGCCGGTAGAGGGGCCGCGAGCCTGGCTCGCGGCGCGCACCCCGCCGTCTGAACGCGCGGGGTGATGAACGGCAGGCCGTTACTGGAACAGCTTCATCGCCTGCGAGAGCGTATTGACCACGCCCCATGCCAGCGGAAGGGTCACATAAAGCCAGAACACGGCGAGTTTGACCTTGCTGGTCTGATTCACTGCTTGAACGGTCGACATGGGAATCTCCTTATGCGCCTTTGGCGAGTTGAGCGTCGGTCATGTGGTGCTTGTCGTCCACACGCTTGACCAGCAGGTTGCAGACGAAGCCGACCACCAGCAGCACGGCCATGATATGAACGGTCATCGTGTAGGCGTCCGCCTTGGCGACGCCGTGCGCGACTTCATAGGCGCGAATGTAGTTCACCAGCACAGGACCTGCGACACCCGCCGCAGCCCACGCCGTCAGCAGACGCCCGTGAATGCCGCCGACGAACGCCGTACCGAACATGTCGGCAAGATAGGCCGGCACGGTGGCGAAGCCGCCGCCGTACATTGTCAGGATCACGCAGTAGGCGAGCACGAAGAGGGCGATCTGACCGGATGCGGCGAAACCCGGCACGAGGTAGTACAGCACCGCGCCGAGCGCGAAGAAGATGAAGTACGTGTTCTTGCGGCCGATCCAGTCGGACGCCGACGCCCAGACAAACCGGCCACCCATATTGAACAGCGACAGAAGACCCACGAAGCCGGCCGCCGCGGCCGCCGTCACCGTGTTTTTGAAGCTTTCCTGAATCATCACCGAAGCCTGGCCGAGAATGCCGATGCCGGCCGTCACGTTCAGGAACAGCACGAGCCAGATCAGATAGAACTGCGGCGTCTTCAGCGCCTGGTCGATATGCACGTGGTTACGCGAGATCATCTTGTTCTGACTCGTCGCGGCCGGCGTCCAGCCGGCCGGTTTCCAGTCCGCCGGCGGCACGCGGATCGCCAGTGCGCCGATCGTCATCGAGATGAAGTACGCGATGCCGAGCACGACGAACGTCTCGGCCACACCGATGCTGGTGGCACTGCGGAAGTGGTTCATCAGCGCCACGGACAACGGCGCGGCGATCATCGCGCCGCCGCCGAAGCCCATGATCGCCATGCCCGTCGCCATCCCGCGGCGGTCCGGGAACCAGCGGATCAGCGTGGACACCGGCGACACATAACCAAGTCCCAGCCCGATTCCGCCGATCACGCCGTAGCCGAGGTAGAGCAGGACGATCTGATGCAGATACACGCCGAGCGAGGAGACGAGGAAGCCGCCGCCGAAGCAGCATGCGGCGGTAAACATCGTGCGGCGCGGGCCGACGCGTTCGAGCCACTTGCCGGCAAAGGCCGCCGACAAACCGAGGAACACGATCGCCAGCGAAAAGATCCAGCCGAGGGAGGTCAGCGACCAGTCATCCGCACTGGATTGCGTGATGCCGATGACCTTGGTCAGCGGGCCATTGAACACGGAGAACGCATACGCCTGGCCAATACAGAGATGGACGGCGAGCGCCGCGGGCGGGACCATCCAACGCGAAAAGCCGGGTTTCGCAACGGTGGCCTGTTTGGAAAAGAACGGGGCAGAGCCTGAATTGCCGCTCGGCTCGGTGATGCTGCTCATGGTCGGTCTCCGGTGACGAATTAGTTGTTATCGGCGCCTCGTACACTTTGCTTTAGGCGTCGCGGCGTAAAGTCCACGAACTCGGAGCCGTCAATATATGTATTTGAATTGCATATGACGTGTCGAAGTCCGCGACAAAAATTGCATCGTCGAACGATAGGCGGCGATCATGGCCTTTGCAATATGAGACGCAAAGACATAAGGTGTTTGCCTGGTGAAACACGACCGTAATCTGTCGAATCGCGGCGCCGCGGCGCAAAAGGGCGGGACAAACTACCGGTCATTCCAAACGAAACGGGCCGGCAGTGGCATCTTTCGCCACGCCGGCCCGCTTTGGCGGAGTTACCGCATTCAGGCGATGGTGCGCCCGGTTTTCATTTTCGCGGCTACGAGCACCGAGATCAGGCAGCCGATAGCCAGATAAGCGGCCACGGGATGCCACGAGCCACCGGCAAAGCTGACCAGCGCGACCGCAATGAACGGCGTGAAGCCGCCGCCGACCACGCTCGCCACCTGATAGCCCACACCCGCGCCGCTGTAGCGATACTCGGTGCCGAACAGTTCGGTGAACATAGGCTGCTGCACGCTCACCACCATGTCGTGCGCGACGTTGGCGAGCATGACGGCGAAGACCACGATCCACAGCGTCGAGCGCGCTTCGAGCGCGAGGAAGAACGGCACCGCGCTCAGCATGCCGATCACCGCGCCGACGATATACACGCGGCGGCGGCCGAAACGGTCCGCCAGCGCGGCGAAGCACGGGATCGTCACGCAGCTCAGCGCGCCGACCAGCAGACCGATGGTCAGGAAGAATTCGCGCGGCATGTGCAGATTTGCCGTCGAGTAGTTCAGCGCGAATGCGGTCACGATGTACATCGTGAACAACTCGGCAAGACGCAGCGCGATGATCAGCAGGAACGCTTTCGGATGCCGCAGCAATGCTTCGACAATCGGCAGGCGCACGCTACGTTCACCGTGCTTGCCGACTTTCTCGACGAACTCCTTCGACTCTTCATGCTCGAGCGGATCCACAGCGCGATCAGCACCAGCACCACGCTGAACAGGAAGGGCAGGCGCCAGCCCCAGCTTAGGAACGACGCGTTATCCATCGAACGGCTGATCAGCGCGACCAATCCGGTCGAGAGCACGAGGCCCACACCATAACCGACCTGCACGCCGCTGCTATAGAACGCTTTCTTCTTTGCCGGGGCGCTTTCGACCGCCATCAGCGCCGCGCCGCCCCATTCGCCGCCCACCGCGAAGCCCTGGATCGCGCGCAACGTCACGAGGAGCACCGGCGCCAACCAGCCGATGCTGGAGAAAGACGGCAGCAGGCCGATCGCGGCGGTCGACAGGCCCATCATCATGACCGTGAGCACGAGCATGCGCTTGCGTCCGAGCCGATCGCCGAAGTGCCCGAACACGAAGCCGCCGAGCGGACGGAACAGAAAGCCGACGCCGAAGGTGGCGAACGCGGCGAGGGTGCCCATCGCCGGGCTGACTTTGGGGAAAAACTCGGCATTGAAAACGAGCGCGGCGACGATGCCATACAACAGGAAGTCATACCAGTCGACCACGGCGCCGACGAAGCTGCCGAGCGCCGCCTTGCGGGCCTGGCTGCGCGCCTTGCGGTTGTCGGCCATGGCGGCCGTCGGGATGGTGGTGCTCGTCATAGTGTCTCCTCGAAACTCTCTGGCTGCTGGAATCGCGCGCGGGCAGGGTAGCGTGGCGGGTCGCGATCGATTGCAGGATGCCCGAAGGTTAATGATGCGAGGGCGATCCCACAATCCACATCTGACCAATAATGCGCGATTATCGTACATCTATGCGCGAATAGCGCGCGTTTTGCGCGTTTACACCGAGCGCCGCCCCTTCAGCCGCTGCGATGAAGCGTCTGAAGGCAGGCCGTGCTACCTTGAGGTTTCAGTCTCGAAAAACAACAGTTACTGATATACTACATACGGAATATTGATTTTTGCGGCATTGCAGCATATGATTGAGTCATTCCTTCACTCAATCATTCGGAGTTACAAATGGAATTTGTTCCTCTTTCGCTGCTTGCCGTTTCTGTCGTGGGTTTGGGCGCTGCGGCCACTGTACTGTTGACTCGCTGGGTTCCTCAACCGGTTGCGCAGCTTGCAGCGCAACATGGCCGCTTCGTGGGTTTGGGCGAGCAACGCGGCGCAGCAATGCCGGCGCCGTACCGTGCGCATGTTCAACAAGAGGCGATGAATGTCGTCAGAACTTCAAACTGAAGCAGTGGCCACACCGCTCACGTTGTCATTGCAGCCGATCGGCGCGAGCGCGAGCTTGCGCGATCAGGCGTATGCCATGCTCCGCCAGGCGATTGCCGACGCGGACATCTATCAGAACCGCGAAGAAATCCGACTCGACGAGCGCGTGCTGAGCGAGTCGCTCGGCGTCAGCCGCACGCCGGTGCGCGAGGCTATGACGCTGCTCGAGCAGGAAGGTTTTTTGCGCATGGTGCCGCGGCGCGGCATCTACATCGTGCGCAAGAGCAAGCGTGAAATCGTCGAAATGATCCAGATGTGGGCGGCCCTCGAAAGCATGGCGGCGCGTCTTGCCACGCTGCACGCCACGGACGAGGAAATTGCCCGGCTGCGCCACATGTTCGACAACTTCCGCGACGCGACGCCGGCCGAGCACATCGCTGAGTACTCGGATGCGAACATCGCGTTTCATCAGGCGATCGTCGAGTTGTCCAAGTCGCAGATCATTCTCGACACGATCAAGAACATCTTCATCCACGTGCGGGCGATCCGCCGCATGACCATTTCGCAGAGCGACCGCGCATCGCGTTCGATCGTCGATCATCTGCGCATTATCGAGGCGCTGGAGCAGCGGGATACCGAACTGGCCGAGCGCCTCACGCGGCAGCATTCGTTGGATCTCGCCGCGTTTGTCGAGGCGAATTGCGATTTTCTGGATTAACGGCTGCTTGGGCGGCGTTTGATTGGCAGGCTGAATAGGGAGCCCGCGGTGGAAACACCGCGGGCTTTTTTGTTTTCCGCCAGACCGAAATGCCGTCAGGCCGTCGAGGTGCGGGATAAACCTCGCTTGACGGTCTTAAAAATATGGTATGTGATATATCAAAAGAGCCAAGCGAAGCAATGACCTCGGTGTTTTCCCTCGACTTGGCGCCTGCAAGTTTGCCGTTTCTCCGTGGAGCGCCAGTCTGAGTAAGCCTAAGGAGGAGAAATCGCACCGAGGCGGCATCTAGAAATCAAGCTTGATTGAATCTGATATATCACATACCGTATGTGACGAAGGTGACTAGGAGACGACTATGTCCGCAGTTGTTTCACCCCTGATTTCAGCGACGTGCAGCGCAAAGGCCGAACAGGCGCTCAAACAGAAGGCGCGCCCGGCCGGCGAGGGCGCGTTCAGCATGACCGCGTTCGATACGGGACCCGCCCATTGCGACCCGCGCGACCATGCGCCGGGTACCAAAAACCAAACCATGTGCAAATAAGACGCGCCCTTCAGGAGACAGGACATGAGCAAAGCACTCGACGGCGTGCGCATTCTCGACTTCACGCATGTGCAATCCGGACCGACCTGCACGCAGCTGCTCGCGTGGTTCGGTGCGGACGTGATCAAGGTGGAGCGGGCGGGCGCGGGCGACATCACGCGTGAGCAGTTGCGCGACATTCCGGACGTGGACAGCCTCTACTTCACGATGCTCAACCACAACAAGCGCTCGGTCACGATCGATACGAAGAACCCCGAAGGCAAGCAGGTGCTCGAAGCATTGATCCAGAAATGCGACGTGCTGGTGGAAAACTTCGCGCCGGGCGCGCTCGATCGCATGGGCTTCACGTGGGAGCGGATTCAGGAATTGAATCCGCGCATGATCGTCGCTTCGGTGAAGGGCTTCGGCCCCGGGCCCTACGAAGACTGCAAGGTCTACGAGAATGTCGCGCAATGCGCGGGCGGCGCGGCGTCGACCACCGGCTTCGACGACGGTCCGCCGGTCGTGACGGGCGCGCAGATCGGCGACAGTGGCACCGGCTTGCATCTGGCGCTCGGCATCGTCACGGCGCTCTATCAGCGCACGCACACCGGACGCGGCCAGCGCGTCCTCGCCGCGATGCAGGACGGCGTGCTGAACCTGTGCCGCGTGAAGCTGCGCGACCAGCAGCGGCTCGAACGCACCGGCACGATGAAAGAGTACCCGCAATATCCGAATGGACAGTTCGGCGAAGCAGTGCCGCGCGCGGGCAACGCATCGGGCGGCGGTCAGCCGGGCTGGATCCTGAAGTGCAAGGGCTGGGAGACGGACCCCAACGCGTATATCTACTTCATCACGCAGGCCCCGGTATGGGCGAAGATCTGCAACGTGATCGGCAAGGAAGAGTGGGCGACGGATCCCGATTACGCGACGCCGGCTGCGCGCCTGCCGCGTCTGAAGGACATCTTCGCGGAGATCGAACGCTGGACCATGACCAAGACCAAGTTCGAGGCCATGCAGATTCTCAACAAGTACGACATTCCGTGCGGACCGATTCTGTCGATGAAGGAAATCGCCGAAGAGCCTTCGCTGCGCAAAACCGGCACGATCGTCGAAGTGGATCACCCGACTCGCGGCAAATATCTGACGGTTGGCAATCCTATCAAACTGTCCGACAGCCCGACCGAGGTGACGCGTTCTCCGCTGCTCGGCGAGCATACCGACGAGGTCATGGCCGAACTCGGCTATTCGCCCGAGCAGGTCAGCGCACTGCGCACTGCCGGCGCGATCTAGACGATTCAAGCTAACAGGGAGCAACGAATGGATACGTGGATGCGATTCATGTCGAGCGACGGCGGCGTCGTGTTCGGCCGTGTGGAGGGGGGCTATCTGCACGAGTATGAAAGTCTCGATCAGCCGGTGCCGACCGGCGCCGTGCTCTCGACGCGCGCGCTCGCCCCGATCGCGCCGTGCGCGCCGGGCAAGATCGTCGCGCTGTGGAACAACTATTACGCGCTGGCGGCGAAGCTCGACAAGCCCGTGCCCGCGCATCCGCTCTTCCTGCTGAAGCCGGCGGGTTCGGTGATCGGCTCGGGTGAGCCGATCCGCCGGCCGCTCAGCTACGCGGGCAAGATCGTCTATGAGGGCGAACTCGGCATTGTGATAGGACGGCGCTGCCGCGACGCGAGTGTCGAAGAGGCCGCTGAAGCGATCTTCGGCTACACGCTGGTGAACGACGTCACCGCTGCCGATCTGCTGAACGAGAATCCGCACTTTCCGCAATGGTGCCGTGCGAAGGGCTTCGATACGTTTTGCTGTATCGGGCCGGCGATCGTCTCCGGTTTCGACTGGCAGCGCGCACGTCTTGTCACGACACTCGACGGCGTGGAGCGGCAGAACTATCCGCTCGCCGACATGGTTTTCTCGCCGGCCGAGCAGGTGAGTCTGATCTCACAGGATCTCACGCTCGAACCGGGCGATGTGATTGCGTGCGGCACCTCGGTGGGCGTGGGGTCGATCAAGGACGGCGCGACGGTGTCGATCACGGTCGACGGGATCGGCACGCTGAGCAATACCTTGAGCGCCGCGCGCGCGGTTGCTGTGGCCGGCACGGAGCCAGTCGCGTCGAGCGCCGTCTGAACGGTTGGCTGACTTCGCCATGCATGGGCACGTGCCCATGCATTCCGACTCGGAGGAGCACGCATGCCGCTAGCGTATGACAGTACCGTGTGGTGTTCGCTGGCGCGTTTATTTGCTTCCGTGTTGGCCGTCGCGCTTGCCGCAGTCGGGCAACTGCAGTTCGAACGGCGAGCGAAGCGTCGGCCTGACTGGCACGTCGGCGCGTTGGCCGCCGCACTCGCGGCGCTTCTCGCTGCTGGCATGGGCGCGAGCGACGGCACGATCGGCGCCGCGGTGGCGGGCGCGGTGCTCGGCGCGCGACTGGCGCACGGACGCAACTTGACGCGGCGGCCGCGTCTCGTCGCCCTGTTGGGCAGCGGCATGGGGCTCGCTGTCATGTCGGGTGGTTTTGCGCGTTATCTGTCGTCGGCGGCGCAGGCGAGCGTGGAGCGCGCTGGACTCTGTGTCGCCGTGTTCATCGGCGCGTTGATTTTTGCCACCTCGACGATTGCGTTCTGCAAACTGCGCGGTGTATTGGACTTCGCCGCGGTGGCGCGTCCTGGTCACGATGTCGTCAATCTGCTTGCGCTGCTGCTGTGCGCCTGGCTCGGCTACGGTTTCGTCACCGAACAGGCGCAGCCATTCGGACTGGCCGCGCTACTCGCGATGAGCGCGGTGGCTTGTGCAATGGGTGTGCATCTGATGACCAGCCGCGAGTATTCCAATGCGCGCGAGCAGGGCCACGATTCAGGCGCACTCGCGTTTGCCGCGCGTTGCCACAGTCATAGCGCGACCACGCACAAACGCGGGCTGCTGGAGCGAATCGAATGGCACGGCGGCGAAGAGCAGGCGTGGACGCTGCGCTATGTAACGCGAGCCGACCTGCGAACGGCAGCATATCCGCGCTGTCGAAGCGAACGGCATAGCATGAATGGGGATGGGCGAAAGCGCGCGTGCGCCCACCATCATTCAACTCGCGCCACCACGAGGCGTGCCTTATGAACGCACGCAGCTGTCTGACGACAAGCGCGACGCGTAGCGGGATCGAAATCCCGCCGACGCTCTCAGTCGCCTGTCGCCGTGAACTCGCTGAAGTACTGCGACTTCTTGTGCAGAATCAGTTGAGCGAGGAAGTCGGTATCGTAGGCACGATGGAGATGGGAGTGAAACCGCTCGATATAGGCGGTGATACGGGCCGCTTCACTGTTGAATTCCTTGAGCACGTCGAGCGTGGCGCGATCCCAGCGAAAACGCAGGCCGAGATCGCTGAAAGCGGCGTTGTACGCGCTCAGGTGGGCATCGTCGGGATGGATCGAAGCGGCACGGTCAGGGTGCGCGCTGGCATGGGATTCAACCGAAGCGTGATTCATGATCGGCCTCCTGGGCTGACGAGTGATGGAACTCGCTTGCAGCATAGAAGTCCTGATGAATTTTCAATAGTTAAAGTTTTATTGCTTCTCCATAGCCTACTGCTTATACACGCTCAATTCCCTGACGCGCGTGATCTTCTCGATCAGATTCGCGCCTTCTTCCATGAGGAAGCGCTTGAAGGCGACCGCTACCGGCGGCAGGCGCTTGTTCTTGCGGTGCACCACGTACCAGTTGAGCATGACCGGAAAGCTCTCGACATCGAGCACGACCAGATGACCGAGTTGCAGTTCGAGGCTGATCGTATGCGCGGACAGAAAGGCGATGCCCATGCCCGCGATCACAGCCTGCTTGATCGTCTCGGTGCTCTTGATCTCCATGGCGATCTTGAGGTTGGCAAGGCGCCCGGCGAAACCTTCTTCCATCGAATTCCATGTGTCCGAGCCGCGTTCCCGCACGATGAAGGCTTCATTCGCCAACTGGCCGATCTTGATGTTGCGCTTATGCGCGAGCGGATGCGTGGGCGCCGCCACGATCACGTACGGGTGCGGCGCGAACGGCTCGTTGGTCGCGTCGGTTTCGTGGGGCGGGCGCACCATTACCGCGAGATCGGTCTGGTTGGTAGCGAGCTGATGCAGCAGCTCCTCGCGGTTGTGCACGGCGAGATTGAGCACGACACCCGAATAGCGGCGCGTGAATTCGGCCAGCAGTCGCGGAAAGAAGTAGTCGCCCGCGCTGATCACCGCGACGTTCAGCTTGCCGCCGGAGACGCCCTTGAGCTGACTCATCGCCTCGTCGACTTCGTGGAATTGCTGGATGATCGCGCGGCTGTAGTGAAGCATTTCGGTGCCCGCCGGCGTCAGATAGATTTTTTTGCCGAGTTGTTCGAACAGCGGCAGCCCGGCATGTTCTTCGAGTTGCCGGACCTGAGTGGAGACGGCCGGCTGCGTGAGATGCAATTCCTCGGCGGCGCGCGAGAAGCTCAGGTGGCGCGCCACCGTTTCGAAAACCTTCAGTTGTCGCAGAGTCGCATTTCGCATCGTCATGGCCGATGTATAAGCAAACGTGAATCAACATAATAACAAACTTTAATTATTAGTAATTCAGCAATGACCCTAGCATGACTCTGTATAAGAAAGCGGAAATGCCGCCAGATCGGTGGGTGAAGTACTCGGGTTAACGCTTGGATTTCAGGCCTTGTGGACCGGCGGCGACAGCCTCGTCGCAATGCGAAGTTTTAATTGATCGGAATAAAGTATTTTCAGAATGCGATGAATTAAGCGGGTGGATTTTTAAAGCAACGGATTAAAGACGCAAATATCAGATATTCCCGGAAGCACGGCTTTTCGGGGCACAACCATAAGGTGGGATGTATACAGTCCGGCGCGTCATCGAAGGGACTTCCATCGGGACGTTGGTCGGCTGCACTAAATAAATAGTGGAGACAAGGCTCATGGACGAATTCACTCAGCAGACCAAGGCCCGGGTGTTTTGGGCGAACCGTTGGTGGCAACTCGTCATCGGCATGGTGTGCATGGCACTGGTCGCCAATCTTCAATACGCCTGGACGTTGTTCGTCACCCCGATGAACGCGCGGCATCACTGGGGCGAAGCGTCGATTCAACTTGCGTTTGCAATCTTCATTCTGACTGAGACGTGGCTCGTGCCGCTCGAAGGCTGGCTGGTCGATCGGTTCGGGCCTCGGCCCGTGGTCGCGGGCGGAGCGATATGCGCGGGCATTGCATGGGTGATGAACTCATATGCCACGACCTTGCCGATGCTGTATGTTTCCGCGGTCATCGCCGGGATCGGCGCGGGTGGCGTGTATGGCACCTGCGTGGGCAATGCGTTGAAATGGTTTCCCGACCGGCGCGGTCTTGCCGCAGGTCTCACGGCTGCGGGCTTCGGCGCGGGCGCGGCGGTGACGGTGATTCCGATTGCCAACATGATTACGCGTTCGGGCTATGAGCACACGTTCTTCTTCTTCGGCATTCTGCAAGGCGGATGCATTCTGGCGCTCGCACTGCTGTTGAAGAAGCCGAACCTGCGCCAGCAACCCGCACCGAAGAAGAAGTTCGCCGTTTCGAAGGTGGACTTCACGCCGGGTCAGATGATCAAAACGCCGGTGTTCTGGGTGATCTACGTCTCGTTCGTGGCGGTGGCCGCGGGCGGTCTGATGGCCACCGCGCAGATCGGTCCGATTGCGAAAGACTGGGGCCTCGCACGCATTCCGATGACGATCTTCGGTATGACCTTGCCGCTCCTGACCGCCACGCTTTCCATCGACAACGTCTGCAACGGTTTTACGCGTCCGTTGTGCGGCTTCATCTCCGACAAGCTCGGCCGTGAAAACACCATGTTCGTGATCTTTATCGGCGAGGGTTTGGCGTTGCTCGGCTTGATGCAGTACGGCACCAACCCGTATGCGTTCATGACGTTCGCCGCGTTGATCTTCCTTTTCTGGGGCGAAATCTTCTCGATCTTCCCGGCGATCTGTGCCGATACCTTCGGCAGCAAATATGCGGCTGCCAATGCGGGTACCTTGTACACCGCGAAGGGCACGGCTTCGCTGCTGGTGCCGATTGCTTCAGTGCTGTCGGCGACGGGCGGCTGGAGCCTCGTCTTCATCGTTTCCGCCGTCGTGACGATCGCCGCGGGCATCTCCGCGAAGTTCATACTCGCCCCGATGCGCTCACGCTGGATCGAAACGCACAATGAGCCTCAGGGTGTGCTGGCGGTTGCCGGCACGGGCAAGGCCTCGCGGCTGAGTCACTGGCCTGAGCAGACAGGAGAATAGGGTGAGCGGCCCGCGCCCGGCAGTGACGTCATGAATGTATCGTTGCAGCAACTCAAGGTGTTCGTCGCCGTTGCGCGTGAGCGGAGTTTCACGCGCGCGGCGCGTGAGTTCGAGTTGACGCAATCGGCGGTGAGCCGTTGTATCCGTGAACTCGAAGAAGCGGTCGAACTTAAACTATTCGACCGCACTACCCGCCAGGTCGAACTGACTCATGCGGGCGCGAGTCTCGAACGAAGGATTGGCCGGCTGCTCGATGAAATCGACCTGACGCTGCGTGAAGAGCGAGCCGCTTACGACGGGCATACCGGCGTGGTGGTGCTGGCGAGCAATCCGGTGTTGTCGTCGAGCTGGGTGGCCCAAGGGCTCGCGCGATGCGCGGCGGCTTTTCCCGAGCTGATCGTCTCCGTCAGGGATCAGCCGCAAAGCGGTGTGCTCGCGAGCGTCGAGCAAGGCGAAGTGGACTTCGGCGTGGTCTCGCTCGCCGAGCCGCTCGCCGGCGATCTGTTGCACGCGCAAGTCGTTTTCACGACCCCGCTCCACGCGGTGATGCCGCCCGCGCATCCGCTTGCACGCCATGCGACCGTTGCGTGGAGCGCGTTGCACGAATGGGCGCTCGTTACGCTGAATGCCGATACGGGTGTGCGCGCGGCGCTCGAACTCGCCTTCAATACGAACGGCGTGAAGCGCCGGCCGGTGCAGGAGTTCGGGCATGTCGCGGCAGTGTTGCGCATGGTCGAACTGGGGCTCGGCGTCGGCATATTACCCATCGACGCGCATTGGCCCGCAGTGGGCACGTCACTCGTTAGCCGGCCGCTCGAGCCGGGGATGAGTCTGACGACGCTGCTCGTGCATCGCCGCAACCGTTCCCTGAGGCCCAACGCCGCGGCGGCGTGGGCACAGTTTTCCGCGCCAGCCGGCGCGCCTTCAGACGCCGCCGACGCTCAGCCATCCATTTCCGCAATGCGAACGGGGATGACCGTTGCGCGCGACGGCGCCGTACTCCACGAGCCCTAGTCAGCCCTCATCCCAAACCGGTTCGCAAGCATTCAGCCCATGCAACATCTCAGCCAGCATCTCAAGCAAGGAGCTTCATGATGGAAACTGAAACCGACCTCAGGCGCCATGATCTGCTTATCGACGGCAAGCGCTTGCCGCCCGGCACCGGCGAATATTCCGTCGACATCAACCCCGCCACCGAAGAGCCGATCGCACTGGTTGCACAAGGCAGCTCCGCCGACGTGGACACGGCAGTGCACGCGGCGCGTGCCGCATTGAAAGTATGGAACGCGATACGAACCGCTGAGCGCGGCCGCATTCTGATGCGGTTCGCCGCGCTGATGCGCGCGAATCTCGAAGAACTGGCCGCGCTCGAGAGCCTCGACGCCGGCAAGCCGATCGCCGCGGTCATGCGCCAGGACATTCCGGCCGCGATCGATACGCTCGAATACTACGCAGGCTGGTGCGACAAGATCAACGGCCAGGTCGTGCCGGTGCGCCCCGATGCATTGACATACACGTTGCGTGAACCCGTTGGCGTGGTCGCCGCGATCGTGCCGTGGAATTTCCCGCTGATGATCGGCATGTGGAAGATCGCGCCTGCGCTGGCGTGTGGCTGTACGCTGATCGTCAAACCCGCTGAGATCACGCCGCTGAGCGCATTGCGCATCGGCGAACTGGCACTCGAAGCGGGCGTGCCGCCGGGTGTGCTGAATATCGTCACGGGCAAGGGACGCGTGGTCGGCGATGCGCTGGTCGCGCATCCGGGCGTCGACAAGGTGACGTTCACGGGTTCGCCTGCCGTGGGGCGCGGCATTCTGCAAGGCGCGGCCGGCAACTTCAAGCGCGTCACGCTGGAACTCGGCGGTAAATCGGCCAACCTGATTTTCCCGGATGCCAATCTCGACAATGCGGTGCGCGCCGCGGCGGCGGGGATCTTCTTCAACACCGGTCAGGTGTGTTCGGCAGGCTCGCGCATTCTCGCCCATCGCGATGTGTACGACGAGGTGGTCGAGCGCCTCGCCGCTCGCGCGAAGTCGATCAAGGTCGGCGATCCGTCGGCGCGAGATACGTCCATGGGGCCGCTCATCTCCGCGGCGCAAATGAAGACGGTGTTGGGCTATGTCGAAACAGGGCGCTCCGAAGGAGCGTCGCTTGTGACCGGCGGCGCGCGAGTGGGCGAGCGCGGCTTCTTTGTCGAGCCGACTGTCTTCGCCAACGTCGAGCATGAGATGCGCATTTCGCAGGAGGAGATTTTCGGTCCGGTGGCGAGCGTGATTCGATTCAACGACGAAGCCGACGCGATACGGATCGCCAATGGCACGCTGTATAGCCTCGCCGCGGGCGTGTGGAGCGCGGATATCGGCCGCGTGCATCGGGTTGCGCGCGATCTGAAGGCGGGCACCGTGTGGATCAACACTTACGGCTACACCGATGTGCGCCTGCCGTGGGGAGGCTCCGGCGACTCCGGGTTCGGCCGCGAACACGGCGACGTCGCGATTGAAAACTTCACCGAGCCTAAAGCCGTGTGGCTCGCTATCGACCAGTAGCGACCAGTAGCGACCAGTAGCGACCAGTAGCGACCAGTGGTAACAAGTGGTCGCTAAAGGAAAGAGGATCGAACGCGCATGGCGTTCGATCCTCTTTTGCTTGCAGTCGTTCAACGGCGAGATCGTGTTTCCAGGCCTCACTCTCCCTGCAATGCCATCCGCTCACGCAGTTTGATGAGCGCCAGTACGACATCGATAGTCGGCGTGGGCTCGGCGACGAGGCGGCCCATTTCCTGTACCACCGTCAACAGCGGATCGATCTCCATTGGACGACGATTCTCCAGGTCGACCAGCGTCGAGGTCTTATGCGCGCCGACCGCGCCCGCGCCGTCGATACGCTTTTCCACATCGACGCGAAAGTGCACGCCGAACTGATCCGCAATGCGCTTGGCTTCCAGCATCATCGTGCGCGATACCGCACGGGTGCCGGGGTCGCTGGTGAGCACGTCGAGCGTGGCGTGCGTCAATGCGCTGATCGGGTTGAAGCACAGGTTGCCCCATAGCTTGAGCCAGATTTCGTCGCGGATATTGTCGCGAATCGGCGCTTCGAAACCGGCCGCTTGCATGATCTCGTGCAATTGCTGAATGCGCGGCGTGCGTTCTCCGCTTGGCTCGCCAATCGGGAACTTCTTGCCGTACACATGCTTGATGACGCCGGGTTCGACGATTTCGGCGGCGGGATACAGCACGCAGCCGATCGCCCGTTCAGGGCCGAGCTTTGTCCATTGACCGCCGTCGGGGTCGACGCTCGCGAGCCGCGTGCCGGCGAATCGGCCGCCGTGTTGGTAGAAGTACCAATACGGTATGCCGTTGACGCCCGTGACGATCGCCGTGTGTTTGCCGAGCAGCGGCTGCATCGCATCGACCACGCCGGGCAGCGAATGCGCTTTCAGCGTAATGATCACGAAGTCCTGCACGCCGAGTTCGCGCGGATCGGACGTGCAGCGTACCGGCGCGCTGAACGTCTCGCCGTCCATGATCAGACGCGCTCCGTGTTCGCGCATGGCAGCCAGATGCGCGCCGCGCGCGACGAAACTCACATCCGCGCCGGCGCGTGCCAGCTGCACACCCATCAAGCCGCCAATCGCTCCTGCTCCGAAGATACAGATCTTCATGATGCCGCTCCTCTGACGATGAATAGTCTCCTGCCCGGTGCCGTTTCTCGCCGTACACGGTTTGCGGGTCACTGTTCGAGCATAAGGGGAGGAGACGATTGCAGATAGTTAAAGTTTCTCAACGAGTCCATTAGGGATAGGTTATGGACGACCAGAAACCGGACTGTTTTGGAGAATTCAGAGTCGTTCCCAAAGATTGGATTTCCAAGCTGACGAATGCTGTGACGAGTTGGGAAATTTCCCATCTTTGGACGATCTTGATGGAGGCAGAATGCGATCTCTTTGAAAAGTGATGCATTCAGTCGGCATTGCAAATGAACTGTATTGAGGGCGATGCCATGAGGCCGAGGACTGCTTTGGACTATTCCGTCACGTTCGCGCATGTGGCACCGCAGACCCGTCTGCATGGCGTGGAAGCTGGTGCCCGGCGCCGCGACCCTCACGCGTGTTAGGGCGAGGTCCATGCGAACGGCAATTCGTCAACCCGCCGGCCGGAATTTAGCGGACGTGGACAGCATGTTGGCGCGCCTGCTCGACGTGATGTTGATTGCGTTGGGCGCGTCGTTGGCCTCGCTCGCGTTCGTGCCTCGTCCGGGTCTGTCGATTTTCGAGGGTGCGTTCGTCGCGTTCGATATGGCGTTTGCCATTGTGCTGTTGCCATGGTTCGGCGTGTACGACTCGTGGCGCGGCCGGTCGAAATGGCGTTTGAGTTTCAACATCGTATTCGGCTGGATCGCGGTGCAGGTTTGCGGACTTGCCATGTTGTTCCTGCTTCACCGTGCTGCATCAGTGTCGCGGCTCTGGTGCGTGAGTTGGACCGCGATCACGGCGGTTGGGCTGGTCGTTTCGCGACTGCTGGTGCATGCGGTACTCGGCCGCATGAGGCGGGCGGGAGGCAACCTGCGCACGGTGGCGGTGGTGGGCGTCGGCGCGCATCGCGACCGTGTGATCGCCAATATCGTGCGCTCGCCGGAAGCGGGCTTCCGGATGGTTGCCACGTTCAACACGCGGCAGGGGAACGAGGCTGATTTTCCGGGCTTGCCGTCGTTCGGGTGTCTGCCCGAATTCGCGGACTGGGTACGCTGTGAGCAGGTCGAAGAAGTGTGGCTCGCGCTATCCATGTCAGAGGAGGACACCATGCTGCGGATCCTCGACGAATTCAGCGGCGACCTGGTCAACGTGCGCTTCATTCCTGATGTACGCAGTCTTGCGATGTTCGATCGGAACGTGGTCGATCTGATTGGCACGCCGGCCATCAATCTGATGGCATCGCCGATGACTCCGTACGCGTTGGTTCAGAAGGCGGTTTTCGACCGGCTGTTCGCGCTCACGGCGTTGCTCGCGTTGGCGCCGGTGATGGTGACGATTGCAGTGGCCGTCAAGGCGACGTCGGAGGGGCCGGTGTTGTTCACCCAGCGGCGCAAGGGCGCGGACGGACGTGTGTTTCGCATCTACAAGTTTCGCTCCATGCGCAAGCACGCGGCGCGCACCGGTGTCGTTCGTCAGGCTACGCGTGGCGATCCGCGTGTCACTCGCGTGGGCGCGTTCTTGCGTCGCACGAGTCTCGATGAATTGCCGCAGTTTCTGAATGTGCTGCGCGGGGAGATGTCGGTGGTGGGGCCGCGGCCCCACGCGATCGAACACGATGACGAGTATCGCGGCATCGTCGACGGTTATATCCATCGGTACCGGATCAAGCCGGGTATTACCGGGTGGGCTCAAGTCAATGGTTTTCGCGGAGAGACGGATCGGGTTGAAAAGATGCAGGCACGGGTGGAACACGATCTGTACTACTTGCGTAACTGGTCGTTTGGGTTGGATATGCGGATTGTGTTTGCGACGGTGGTGAAGGGGTTGCGGCATCGGAATGCGTATTGACGCGCGGCTTCATCGCGATCTGAAACCAGATTGATCATGAAGCCGTGCCGATTGTGGAAGACGGCGCATATCCCAGTGGAATATGAATGAAATCTGCCCAATAGCGGGCAGCGAGAACGCGGCTTCGGCGCGTTCTCTTGAATAGGTTGAACAAGATGTTAGCGGTATTTTCAACCCGGCCGGCGTTCAGGCTTGGGGTTTTGATGGCAGCGGTAATCCTGCTGACCGGTGGATGTGCAGTGGCGCCAGGTATGCGAATGGAAACGTCTCGCGTGCAGGACAAGTCGGGTGGGTCCAATACGTCGAGCGTGGTTGGAGAAGCCAGCGAAGGCGCGGCAAGCGAAAAGGCCGATGCAACGGCGGGCACACCGGACATCGCCATCACGGAGGTCGACGCGGAGTTGATCTCGCAACTGGCTCAAAGCCGGAAACAGCAGCAGATCGAACTGTCGCAATTGCTCTCTGGAGCGCCGTTGGCATACACGGTCGGGCCGGGCGATGTGCTGCAAATTGTCGTCTGGGATCATCCGGAATTCGCGGCGGCACTTGGGTCGGCACAAACGCAATCTTCGTCGCGGCCGGGTGATCCGCTCGCTGGATTCGTCGTCGATCAGAACGGCGGCCTGACGTTTCCGTACGCGGGCACCCTGCAAGTGGCCGGCCTGCGCACCGAAGAGATACAGCAACGCTTGAGTAGCGCGCTCGGCAAGTACCTGGTCAAACCGCAAGTGACCGTGCGGATGGCGTCGTATCGGGCGCACCAGGTGTACGTGGATGGAGAAGTGCGTAGCCCCGGCACATTGGCGGTCAACGACGTGCCCATGTCGCTTTACGAAGCAGTGGGCCGCGCAGGTGGATTCAGTGAAGCGGCCGACCAGAGCGACCTCGTTCTGGTTCGCAGCGAACGGTCTTATCGCGTGAACCTGACCCAGATGCTTGCACAGGGATTGAGCCCGTCGCGCCTCTATCTGAAACCAGGCGACCTGCTGCGCGTCGTGTCGCGTGACGAAAACGACGCATACGTGATGGGCGAAGTGAACAAACCGGTCTCTGCGATTCCGCGTCGAACGGGGCGCATGACGCTGGCCGACGCTCTTGCGCAGGCCGGCAGCGTGAATGCTTCGACCGCCGACGCCGCTCAGATGTTCGTGATCCGCGGTTCGCTGGCGGGCACGCCGCAAGTGTTTCACCTCGACGGCCATTCACCGGTCGCGATGCTGCTCGCCAAGGATTTCGAGCTGCAACCGAAGGACGTGGTGTATGTGGATGGTAGCGGTCTCGTTCGCTTCAATCGTGTGCTGAGTTTGTTGATGCCGTTGATCAGCACGGGCTTGACTGCGGGGGTGATTGCGAAATGACCCGGGTTTTGATGGTGTGTGAGGGGAATATCTGCCGGAGTCCGGTGGCGCGGGCACTTCTCGAGCGGGCGCTGCCACTTGTTTCAGTGAGTTCGGCAGGTACGCGAGCGCTCGTTGGCCGGCATGCGGATCCGATGGCGATCCAGGTTGCGCGTGAGCATGGGATGGATATTAGTGGGCATGTGGCAGAGGCACTGAGCGACGAACACGTGCGCGCAGCAGATGTCGTGCTGACCATGACGAACACGCAGCGCGCGTTGATTCTCGATCGATTCCCGTTCGCAAGGGGGAAGGTATTCCGGTTGGGCGAGCATGAGCAACTTGATATTGTGGATCCGTATCAGCGGCATCGTGTCATTTTTGAACTGGCTTTCGCGCAAATCGAGCACAGCGTTTTGAAATGGTGCGAAGACATTGCCAGGTTGATGCACTGAATTATGAAATTACTTGATCGGGAACGCTCGGCCGACGCGCTGAGCGAAAAGGAAATCACGCTGTCCGATGTCATTGCCTTGTTGGGCGAGAACCGGCTTCTCATTGCGCTGACCACTGCGGCAATGCTGTTTCTCGGCGTGGCCTATGCGTTTTTCGCCACGCCATTGTACAAAGCCGATGTGATGATTCAGGTCGACAGCGACCCTGGCAGTGATACGCTCAACGACAAACTCGGCGACCTTGCATCGTTGTTCCAGAGCAAGGTGTCGACCGACGCCGAAATTGAACTGATCCGATCGCGGAGGGTGGTGGAAGAAACTGTCCGTAGTTTGCATCTCGACGTGAAGGCAACGCCGTACCGGTTTCCCTTAATCGGCGCGCTGGTCGCGCGGTATGTGACCGCAGGCGCTCCGGCGGATCCCGTCTTGGGGATGAGTCGTTTCGCGTGGGGCGGTGAGAGTCTGGATGTGATGCAATTCGACGTCCCCGCCGCGCTTTACGATCAGTCTTTCAGATTGATGGTGGAGGCGAACCAGGCATTCGAACTCCAGGGCCCTGATGGCCGCACGGTGCTGCACGGCCATATTGGCGCCACGGCGCAGGGTATGACACGGTATGGTCCGGTGCAACTGAGCGTGAACCGCATGGTTGCGCGCGCGGGCACGTCGTTCAATCTGGCGAGGGCCTCGACACAACTTACGGCAGCGGATCTGCAAAGCGCGCTCAATATCAGGGAGAAGGCGAAACAGTCGGGCATTGTCGCTGTCTCGCTTGAAGGCGCGGACGCGGCGAGCGCCGCTGCGACCGTTAACCGTGTTGCGAGCATTTACGTTCAGCGAAATGTGGACAGGAAGTCTGCGCAGGCACAGCAGATGTTGCAGTTCCTCGGCGAACAACTTCCTCAGTTACGCGCGGGCCTTGACGAAGCCGAGGCGAAATATAACGCGTTCCGCACCGGGAAAGGCACCGTCGATCTGGAGGCCGAAGGCAAACTCCTGTTGCAGTCAATCGTCGATAGTCAAACCAGGTTGATCGAGTTACAGCAACAACGTTCTGCGCTTGCACAACGGTACACGGTCGAACATCCCTCAGTGCAGGCTATCGACGCCCAGATTGCGGAACTGCAGAAACAGCAGGTTGCTTTCAATGAGAAAGTCGCTGCTTTGCCGAATGTTCAGCAACAGGAACTCCGTCTCCTGCGCGATGTGCGGGTCGATACGGACCTGTACACGAAGCTGCTGGATAGCGCGCAGCAATTGCGCGTATTAAAGGCGGGCCAGTTGGGGAACGTTCACACAGTCGACTACGCCGAGGTGGCCGAAAGGCCCGTGAAGCCGAAGAAAACCTTGGTGATTGCGTTGTCGGGTGTCATCGGTCTGCTGCTCGGATGCTCCGTCGCATTTGTGCGCAGCACGCTGAATTGCGGGCTCGAGACCCCGTCGGAAATCGAAGGCGCTGTCGGCGTGCCGGTATACGCGATCGTCTCGAAGAGCACGCGGCAGCGGGCGCTACAACAGGCGGCGCGTGGTGGCGTGCAGGGCTTGAACGTGCTCGCGGCGGTTCAGCCCGACGATATCGCGGTCGAAGGAATCCGCAGTCTGAGGACCGCATTGCAATTCGGCTTGCTCAAATCGCACAACAACATCGTGATGTTGACGGGGCCGCGGCCAGGAGTCGGCAAGTCGTTTCTCTCGGTGAACTTGTCCGCGGTGCTATCGGCAGGCGGTAAGCGCGTTCTGTTGATCGACTCGGATATGCGCCGGGGCGACGTGCACAGGTACTTCTCGCTTCCCGGTAAGCCGGGTCTGTCCGATGTGATCGGTGGAGTCGAACCGGCCAGTGCTGTCCATTGTCAGGTTCTGCCGAACCTCGATGTACTCACGAGTGGAAGCATGGCCTCCAGTCCGGCTGAAATGCTGATGAGCGATGCCTTCGGAAAATTGCTCGCGCATTTCAGCAAGCTGTACGACGTGGTGATCGTCGACTCGCCGCCGGTGCTCGCGGTGACCGACCCGGTGCTGGTGGCCAAACACGCCGGCCTGACATTGCTCGTCGTCCGTCACGGACGCCACTCGGCCGCCGAGCTCCAGGAAAGCACGCGACAACTGGGTAGCGCGGGCCGCGCCGTCGACGGTGTCCTGTTGAACGGCGTGCCCCATCGCGCCAGCACGTATGGCGCATTCTCCGAGTATGGGGCGGAAAAGGCCAGGTAATCGATTTCAACAAACTGCCGCGGATCGGTGCGGTGCCTTCCACGGCGGTCGTATCGCGTCACGCCCGGGTTCGCGAAGTCCGGCTCCAGCGGTATGAGCGAACACAATTTGCCTACGGATATTAGAAAAGAAATGGATTTTGAAACTGTTTCGGTAGTTGGCCTCGGCTACATCGGTCTGCCGACTGCAGCCGCATTTGCGGCGCGCCGCAAGCGTGTTATCGGCGTGGACATTAGTCAGCATGCGGTCGACACCATTAACCGCGGCGCCATTCACATTGTCGAGCCGGAACTCGACATGCTGGTGCACGCGGCGGTAACGCAAGGCTATCTGCGTGCGACCATCACGCCTGAGCCGGCAGATGCGTTTCTTATCGCGGTGCCGACACCTTTCTCGGACGGCTACAAACCGGACCTCCGTTTCATCGAGGCGGCGAGCCACGCGATTGCGCCGGTGCTCAAGAAGGGTGATCTCGTGGTGCTCGAATCGACATCGCCGGTCGGCACGACTGAACAGATGGCGGCCTGGATGTCGGAGCTTCGTCCCGATCTCACTTTTCCGCAACAGGCTGGCGAGCTATCCGACATCCGTATCGCACATTGTCCGGAGCGCGTGCTGCCCGGTCACGTGATTCGGGAACTGGTTGAGAACGACCGCGTAATTGGCGGCATGACGCCACGGTGCAGCGAATTGGCACGCGAACTCTATCAAAGCTTCGTGCGCGGCGATTGCATCTTGACGGATGCTCGAACAGCCGAGATGTGCAAGCTTACCGAGAACTCATTCCGCGACGTGAACATTGCCTTCGCGAACGAACTCTCGATCATTTGCGACAAGCTCGATATCAACGTGTGGGAACTGATCCGGCTTGCGAACCGGCATCCACGTGTAAGCATCCTGCAGCCAGGCCCTGGAGTGGGAGGTCATTGCATCGCCGTCGACCCTTGGTTCATCGTCGATTCAGCGCCCGAGCAGGCGCGTCTGATTCGTACCGCGAGAACCGTCAACGACGCCAAGCCTGGCTATGTCATCGACCGCGTCGAGCGCGCTGCGCGACGGTTCAAGGAGCCGGTGATCGCATGTCTCGGGCTGGCCTTCAAAGCGAATATCGACGACTTGCGTGAGAGCCCGGCAGTCGAAATCGCTGACGAACTCGCGGAGAGATTCGCGGGGCAGGTGGTGGTCGTCGAACCCAATGTCAGAACCTTGCCCGCGGCGCTCGACGGTAAGGTGCGGCTCTGCGAATTGAACGAAGCGCTGTTGGAGGCGGACATCATCGTCATTCTGGTCGACCATGCGCAGTTCCGGCGCGTGGATCCAGTCCGCTTCCAGGCGAAGGTCGTGATCGACACGCGCGGCGTGCTGGCGCATGCGTAGTGCGCCCCGTCCTTCAACGTTCACATGCCGAGGAATCGCGTGAGCGATCAATATGCAACGCGCGCGGATTCGGCGGTGAAAACGTCACGCATCCGCTCGAACTTCGTCGCCATGATGGTGTGGCAGGTCGGTAACTACCTCGTGCCATTGGCGACGTTTCCCTATCTGACGCGTGTGCTCGGCGCGGCGCATTTCGGCGTGCTTGGCTATGCGACGGCGATCGCTACGTACGGAATGCTTGTGACGGAGTGGGGATTCTTTCTCAGCGGTCCGAGGGCGGTCGTTGAACGTCGAGGGCAACCGGAGGCACTGAACGAGCTCGTCTGGTCGACGATGATCGCCAAAGCATGCCTGTGCTCGCTCTCGTTCGCAGTTCTGCTGGTCGTTGCCTACTTTGATCGCAAACTGGCTTCGGTCTTTCCCGTGGTACTCGCTGCTTGGTCGATGGCGGTTGGTAATGTCTTTACACTGAACTGGTTGTTGCAGGGACTCGAGCGGTTCTCCGCATTTGCGACCGTCGCACTGGCGGGCCGCTTTGTAGCCTTGCCGCTGACGTTCGTCTTCGTCCGCCACAGTGACGATGTTGCCTGCGCAGCAGGAATCCAGGGGGGAGCCGCGGTTTTAACGGGACTCTTTTCTCTGATTGCCGCACGGCAACTGGGTGTTCTGCGCCTTCCATCGGCATCGCTACGTTCGGTCTCCCAGCGTGTTCGGGAAAGCGCCGACATGTTCGTTTCATCGGCGTCGGTGAGTCTTTTCGGCATAACGAACGCAGTTGTTCTCGCGTCAATGACGACGCCGTATCAGGTGGGCATCTATACGGCAGCCGAGAAGCTCAAGGCCGTGGCCAATATGGTGCCGGCTCAAATCAATACGGTTTGCTACCCGCGTATCGCGTCGATGTTCCTTGCGCAACCGCGGTCGGCTGCCCGGCTCACGGCGATCGGCGCGCTTGCCATCGTGTCGACGACACTGGCCGGACTGGCGGTCATCGCCTATGTGTCGACACCGCTTACTACTTTGATTTTGGGTGCCGGCTATGCGGGTAGCGCGTCGCTGCTGAAGCTGCTTTGCCTTGCAAGCGTGTTCGGCAATCTGGCCTATTTTCTTGGATTGCAAGTACTGGTGCCGTTCGGGAATGCTCGCGTGCGGTCGCTGTTGATGCTGGCGGCTGGCGCGCTGAACGTTGGCCTGGCAATTGTTCTGACGCCGCGTTTCGGCGCCGATGGCGCCGCGGTGTCGCTTCTTACCGCTGAGGCGCTGTTGCTTGCCGTGTATGTCTCGATGATCTTGAGCAAGCCAGTGCTGCGCCACCACTTTACCCAATTGTTGATTCGATGATGCCAAGCCTGGTCCCTGTTCATGTCATATCCCTGTCTCGTTCCGGCCGCCGCGATGCAATTGCCGGATTATTGGGTGACCATGACGCGCCATTCCGTTTCGAGGACGCTGTCGATGGGCGTTGCCTTACTCAGATCGAACTGGATGCCGCCTACGACGATGTTGCGGCTCGCCGTCGTTACGGACGCTCATTGACCCGTGCGGAAGTGGCGTGCTTTATGAGCCATCGCTCGGTGTGGCGCAAGATTGTTGAAGCGGGTCGCGCTGCGGTAATCCTCGAAGACGATGCGATCCTCGAACCGGCATTCTTTGATGATGTGCTGCGTATCAACGAGTCCGAGTTGTCGGCCATTGCCGATATTGTTCTGCTTGGACAATCCAAATTGCGCCGCTCAGAGTCATCGTGGACCTACTTCAATGCATCTCTTTATACACAACTCGACACTTGCGGCAAGGATGGTGGAGTAAAAAATTAGCCGCAAGGGGGTTGTTAACTGTGCGGATTTCGCGTTTACTCTCGGATTTTCAGCATGAAGATCCGAGACGACGCAGGAGCATGGGTGGACGAGGAATTTGAGACGCTGGATCTGGGTGATCCACGGCGAGACCGGCGCGCGAAGGAGCTGGTCAAACGGTTCGCCAGCCGACCCACGGCTAGCATTCCGGGCGCGTGCGAAGGCTGGTCAGAGACGATCGCTGCATATCGCTTTTTGGGCAATGAGCACATCGACTGGCGCGACATGATGCAGCCGCATTGGGACCGTACCACGGCACGCATGGGGCAGTTGCCGGTGGTGCTGTGCATTGCCGATACGACAGAGCTGAACTTTAACGGTCAGGATATCGAAGGGGCTGGCCCGCTCTGTTATGAAGCACAGGTGGGCATGTATCTTCACGCGACCTATGCGGTGACACCGGATCGGGAGCCGCTGGGTGTGATGAACGCATGGATGTGGGCGCGCGAACCACGCGATGCAAACGGCAAGCGTGGGGGCGTTAAGGAAAGTGCGCGGTGGATCGAAAGCTATGAGATCGTGGCCGAACAGGCACGGGCCCTGCCTGACACGCGGCTGGTGTATGTGGCCGATCGTGAAGGCGACATCGCCGCGCTCATGCAGCGTGCGCAGGAACTGGGTGAACCGGCGGACTGGCTGATGCGCTCGCAACACAATCGCGCGCTCAAGGGCGAAGCAAGTTTGTGGGAGACGGTGCACGCCAGCAGGGTACTCGGCCACATCAGCTTCGTGCTGCCCGGGCGCAGCGGCCAGAAGGCGCGTGAAGTGAGGCAGGAACTGCGTAGCCAGCGCGTCACGCTGCCCGGGCGTGCCGGTGTCAAGCTCACCTGCGTCGAGGCGTATGAAGTGGATGCGCCAGCGGGTGTGAAGCCCGTTATCTGGCGTCTTGTGACCAACCGCGAAGCAGGTGATGCGCATGCCCTCATCGAACTCGTTGACTGGTACCGCGCGAGGTGGGAAATAGAAATGTTCTTCAACGTCCTGAAGAACGCCTGCGGGGTCGAGGCACTGCAACTCTCACAGATGGAGCGGGTAGAAAAGGCGCTCGTGCTGTACATGGTCGTATCGTGGCGTATCGCGCGGCTCATGCGTGTGGGCAGGACCTGTCCGGAGTTGGACGCGTCGCTGTTCTTTGCGGCTGACGAGATACACGGCGCCCATGTGCTCTGTAAGAAAGCGCGTCCCAAAAAACCGCCGACGCTCAACCAGATGATACGGATGGTCGGCTCACTGGGCGGATTTCTCGGGCGCAAGAACGACGGCGAACCAGGCGCGAAGACGCTATGGATTGGCATGCAGCGAGTTATGGATGCTGTGATCACCATACAGATCTTGCGCGACGGCTATGACACTTCTGTATAACGAGATGACTTCAATGAGCCGCTCAGACGAGTCACGGCGATTGGCGGACTGCGTATCGGTGTTCCGTTCAAACAGTGGACATCGGGATCCGTGGGCTACTGGATCTCAGCGCGGGCGGCCAGTCAGGCTCTCGCCTATTCGGAAGGCCCACTCGGCGCTTTGCTCGATGACTGGCCATGGCATCGCGACGAGGGCGGCGCTCGCGTAGCCGAATTGCGTCCCTATGCCGTGTGGGAGGATTTCGAACGGTTGCCAAGCAGTATCGAAGAGGAGCGTGGAGCAGGGATAAGATCGCGCGCGTCATTGCATGACGTGGCACTTTGGCCGATGCGCCTCTTGCGAACCGCGGCTCGTTGGAGCGTGGTTGCATTGCAGCGGTCGTCATCGGTGAGCCATGCGGCAAGCGTGCGCCATGACTGACGCCGTATTCGTGCAGCAGGGGAACCGATTGGCGGCGCATGAGCCGACTCGCCAGCCTGGAACGCCATTGATATGGATGGTGTTCGCGGGCGGACTCGCGCTATCGCCGTTCGCGGACTACCTGTCAGTCCTGGCTGCGCATGGAATCGAGAGCGCGGGCGGTGACGCGCGTTTCTCGCTGTTCGTGCGCGGAAGCATGGTGGGCGGACTGATACTGTTTATGCTCGCAGGCGGCCGGATAAGGCTTTCAAGTTGGCGTACGGCGCTACTGGCCGTGCTGGCGATCATCGCGTCGGCAGGGGCGGTCGTATTCGGGGATGTGACAAGCGCCGAGTTTACGCAGCAAGCTGTTTTCGTTCTCAAAGTATTCTCTTTTTTTGTCTGTCTCGCAGCGCTCTCGGGAATGAGCGACAGCCAACTTGAGAAACTCGAACCGATCGTGCGTTTGACGCTGTTTGCCTACGCGTTGGCAATCGTGGTGGGCGCGGTGTTCTCGATCGATATGTTTCGCAGCTATTGGGCTGAAACGCAAATCCGCTCTGGTTACAAGGGCATTGTGTACGCGCAGAACGAAGCGTCCGCCCTCATGATCGTGGCGCTTGGCTATGGCCTGCTCAGAGTTTTGACGTCGGGCTGGACGGTATGGAACGGCGCCCTGGTCGGCAGCGTCGTGCTCGCTTCATGCCTTGTTGGCACCAAGGCGGCGATGGCAGGAGCGCTTGCCATGACATGTTCGTATTTGTATTGCCGGCATCGGGTGCCGCAAGCGACCTTGCGCGCGGCGGCTCTCGTTGCAGTACTGGTTGGCCTGGCGGGGGCCGTCTACCTGTCGCTGCCGGGCGTGCGAAGCGCTGTCGATCTCAGTCTGCAATATTTCATGTATCAGCATGATCACGCCGGCGAGGGCGGAATGCTCACCATGATTTTATCCGGGCGCGACGTCAAGTTTTCGAATGTATGGGACGAGGTGGCAAGCGAAGGCTTTGTGCCATTGCTCACGGGCGGCTATCCGGTAGTGCGCTATCTGGTTGAGATCGACGTGCCTGATCTGGTGCTGGCGATGGGTTTGCCAGTTTGTGTTCTGTATTTGTGGCGTGTTGGAAGGGCGTTCTTATATCGCGGAAACGGGGCCGTCCCGGGCTTTGGCAAATGGTTTTATATCGTTTTGATGGGAACGGCTTGCACTGCGGGGCATGTGCTTGTCTCTGCAATCGTCAGCCCATATCTCGCCATGATTGCTGTGCTCGTCGAGCGTGGTGCGGCAGATCTCCGCCCTCTAACGAGAAGGTTGGATGGTGAATAAGCGTCGGGACAATAACGCGCGCCCGCCTCATGAACCGGCGTCGATGCGCGTGCTGCACGTGGGACCAGGACAGGGGCAGCGAGGCGGCATTGCATCTGTTCTCGCCGAGCTGGGCGCGCAACGGGCGAGGTTTCTGCATGCCGGTGTAATGCTGGCCATCTTCGAAACGCATGGTTTTCAAAGCCTGAGATCACTATTGTGCTTTCTGCTAGTCGATATTCCGTGCTTTCTATTCGCGCTGCTCAAGGGTGTCGACCTGATTCATTTCCATGTGTCGGTCCGAGGTTCTTTCTACCGAAAATTCATGTTGTATCTGCTTGCGCGTCTGTGCGGGAAAAAGACAATCTTTCATCTGCATGCAGGTAATTTCCAATACTTTTGGACCCGCAGTGGATCTGCCACTCGCAAAGCGGTGTTGTGCTTCATTCGCGGAGCAGACGCGGTGGTAGCTGTGTCATCGGCAATTGCGGCGGAACTGCGGATCCATCAGGGTGTTGCGCATGATCTGCATGTAATCGGGAACACGGCGTATAGCGCTGAATTGGCGGCAGGCGCGGCTTTGCAGGACTTCCCAAGCGCGACGGGCACGGACGCGATGCCATACGTCGCTTTTGCCGGCAGATTCACGGAGGGCAAGGGGCTCGACGAGTTACTGAGGGCGGTTGCGTCGCTGAACCGACAAGGCATCGAGGTTGAGCTGCGCTTGGCGGGCGCCGGCGATATGGCTAGATGGAATCGTGCGGCGATCGACTGCGGCGTGAGTGAGCGGGTGCGCTTTGTCGGATGGTTACAGGGCGATGCAAAGCTCGCGTTCTATCGCGACGCGGCCGTGTTTTGCATGCCGAGTCATTTTGAAGCGTTCGGCATCTCGACACTGGAGGCGATGTTTATCGGTCGCCCAGTGATCGGTACGCGAGTCGGTGGGTTCCTCGATCTGGTCGAGGAGGGGGTGACGGGCTACCTCGTCCGTTGCGGCGACGCTGACGAGCTGGCGGAAAGAATCCGGCAGGTGGTCGAAAGCCCCGATCTTGCACGCGCAATGGGGCGGCAAGCGGTGTCAAGAGCCTTAAGCCGTTATTCGGTTGACGCGATTGTCGGTCAATACGTTCGATGCTATCGGAAAGTGGGTGATTCCCAACGGGAGCGGCTGATATGAGTTATGGATGGTTGCTGATTTGCCTTCTGGGAAGTTTAAGTATTGCCCGCGCCCAGGATATCGGAGTCGCGTGGACCGATCCGCAAATGAGCGCGTGGGCGAGCACGTACGACAAGCTGTTCTCGACGGCGTGGAAGGATGGTATCGATGCAGGCATTGGCGTTCAGGCAAATCCCGGCGGTATCACCGTGGTCGACGACCCGGTGGTTGCCGGACGCAAGGCCTTGCGTATTCATATGACTCGATCCGAAGACTTTTCGAAGATCGCGAACGGCGTTCCTCGAGCAGAGTTGATCTTTCCGCGAGCGGTGAGTTTTTCGCAGGGAACAGACTATCTGATCAGATGGAGCACGTTCATACCCGTTGGTTTCACTTTCGACGCCAGGCAGGCGGTCATCATCACCCAGGTACATCAAGGTGAATGGACCGGCGGCCCAACGATCGCGTTGAGTTTGCAAGGTAAGCAGTACGCCATTTCGGAGCGTGGAGGGGCGAATACAGCGACTGTTTCCGCCGGCAAGTGGCTGTGCTGCGCGGACGCTGACGAGGGCAAGTGGGTCAACTGGTCGCTGCGCTATGTGGGCGACGATTCCGGTCACCACGCTTCGACCCAGTTGTGGAGGGACGGACGGTTGGTGTTTGCATCGCAAGGGGTACCGAATGCCTACATGGGTGTGCAGGACGCGTATTTGAAAATGGGACTGTACAAGTCTGGGTGGAATGGTTCTGCGTCCGATGTCAGCGAGATTACGTTGTTTTTTGGACCGGTTTCGGTGTCGAAGAAATAAAGGCAACATCCGCGACACGCTATTCATATGTGGGATGTCAGAGAACAGGCAGAGTGGCTTTATGGAGCGCATTGAAGTATTTGGATGTCCTATGGATGTGGCGACAATGGAAGAAACGGTCGCCGCGATTTTGACTCGAATTATTGCTAGACGCTTCACCCAGCACGTCGCGGTCAATGTGGCGAAGCTCGTACATATGCAGGCCGACACCGAACTGGCAAAGTCGGTCCAGTATTGTGACCTGATCAGTATCGACGGGATGGGCGTGATCTGGGCGGCGCGGATGCTTGGTCACGAGGTGCCTGAACGTGTTGCCGGCGTCGATCTGTTCGACAGGTTGCTAGCGGAGGCGGCGAGGCTAGGGCTTCCGGTGTATTTGCTCGGCGCGACCGACGAGGTGGTCGCACGCGTGGCCACGATATGCACGGCCCGCTATCCTGGTCTGCGAATCGCGGGATATCACCACGGTTATTTCGGCAATGACCAGCAATCCGTTGTCGACCGGATTCGCGAGTCAGGCGCGCGACTGCTGTTCGTGGCGATTACCTCGCCTACCAAGGAGAATTTCATCAACCGCTGGCAAGCGGCGCTCGGTGTCGATTTCGTAATGGGGGTGGGAGGAACGTTCGATGTCGTGGCCGGTAAAGTCAACCGGGCACCTCGCTGGATGCAAAGGGCGGGGCTGGAATGGTTCTTTCGCGTCCTGCAGGAGCCGCGTCGTATGTGGCGCCGCTATCTGGTCACGAACAGCAAGTTCGCGCTTATGTTAGGTAAGGCGCTAATCGTGCAGCGGTAGCCGGGGCGAGCCAATCGCGCGCACAGTCAATCAAGGAAGTCCTTCGTGTTGCACATCTATCGCATAGCGCATCTACTTCATCGTCTACATGTGCCTTTTTTGCCGTGGGCGCTAAAAGTCTTTAACCGCGTGGTCTTTTCTGTATCCTTGCCGCCGTCTGTCATAGTCGGGCGAAATGTGGTGTTCGGCTATCAGGGACTTGGCATCGTCGTGCATCGGCACGCGGTGCTCGGTAGCGATATAGTCATTGCACCCAACGTAGTGATTGGGGGCCGAGGGCAGCCAGGTGCGCCGGTTATCGAGGATAACGTTCTAATCGGTGCGGGTGCATGCATACTGGGGCCGGTGACGATCGGGCGGAATGCGAAGATCGGCGCGAACGCCGTGGTCACGTTCGACGTGCCGCCGCATGTCACGGTAGTCGGCGTCCCGGCTCGAATCGTCCAGCCGCGACAAAGCGGTTAACCGCTTTCCCAGATACCCTCACCCCCTCCTCACCATCAAAAACCCCACCCCAATCGCCGCCAGAAAACCCCCACAACACCGATTGAACCATCGCCGCACCGTCGCACGGACCAACCATTTTCCGAGATACATCCCCGCCCACGAATACAACGCGATAGCAAACCATTCCAGCACCAGAAAACTGACGCCCAGCACGGCGAACTGCGGCAGCATGGGTTTGGCGATATCGACGAACTGCGGCAAAAACGCGGTGAACACCAGAATGGCTTTCGGGTTCCCGGCGGCCACGAGGAACTCCCGCCGCGCGACCCGTGCAAGCGAGGCATCGTCCTGTTGCGTCGTGTCGATGGTTGGCGCGTCGCTGCGCCACAGCTGGATGGCGAGCCAGATCAGATAAGCAGCGCCGGCCAGTTTGATGGCCAGAAAGAATCACTCCGAAGCGTGTAACACAACCGCAAGCCCCGTTGCGGCAAGCACGAGCATCAAGGCGAAAGCGACGAGGCGGCCCGTGCCGCCGACGAACGCGGTCATGAAGCCATGACGCGCCGCCACATTGATCGACAGCAGATTATTGGGGCCGGGCGCCAGATTGATCGCGAAACAGGCGGGTAGAAAAAACAGCCAGGCGGTAATGGACATGACGGCTCGCACGGTGAACGGACGTTGGAGATCCATCGCACGGCGCAACGGCAGCCCGCGCGATACCCTCTGGCCTATTGTAGCGAAACCCGTTCCAGCTCACGCTGCCGGCGCCCTCAATTCACCGCTTTGACAAACCCCGGATCGCCGATCAACGCGTCGACGTTCAGCCTGACCGTGTCTTCGATTGCGATGGTGTTGCTGGTGAACTTGGGCGATTTTTGCTTGACCGTCTTGGTGGTGGAAAACACCACCTTCTGGGTCGTGGCATCGGTCACCACATAGCGCATCTTGAGCGTCCAGAACGCCGGCGACCGCGTGTCGTCCACTGAGAATTTCTCGATGCTGCCGCTGAGAACCCGCTTGCCTTCGTCGAGATGAAAACCGGCGATTTTCAGGCGGTTCACAATGCCGTCGCGCACGGTTTCATTGATATCGTCTTTGAGCACGATGCCCGTCATTGCCGTGTTTTCGATGCGGTTCGGCGAGACCTCTCCATTGCGGGCCGGCATATAGGGGAAGTCACGGGCAGGGGCGACGCTAAGCCAGCCGGTTGGATGCGCCGCCGCGCGCGGCGTGCTATTCAGGCCAAACCACGACCAGGAGCAGGCGGACAGCATCAACGGCAGCGCGATCGTGCCGCAACCCTTGAGCACGGTTGTCGTCAAGGGGGAGTGCGTGTGACTGAGCGATGGCGGCGCAGACGCGCTCCGGCGCGGCGACTCAGGCGCTGTGCTGGAAAAAGCGGCGGTCGAAGTCAGAGGAGTTACCCTTTTAAATTGAATCATTCCGGGGGAATAAACGACATGGTAACAGCGGCCCGGCCCCGTACATCTCTTAATGACATCGTGACCCGGATTCACGCTGGTTTCAAGCGGGCGTGCTCATCATAACCAGCAGACGCTGTGATAAACACCGTGTCAATAGAGGATCACTGTTACGCGCGCGTCCTGGGTCCGGTCAGATCGATGCGGTAATCGTTATCTCACGACAATAACAGTCGCGTGTGACAACCCTTCGCGTCAGTCCCGCACATGGCATGCTCGTAATCGCTGATGGCGACGCTTGAGCTTGCGATAGCGCAGAGATTGCGGCGCGCACGCCCATTGTCGATTCGCGGTTCGGTTGATGCGTACCCGTACTTAACGCGTGGGTTCAATATTGCTAAGTATGGCAAAACAAATGGGTGAACGCGTCGACTACTATCAGATCAACCCGTTCGCATTTCAGCCGGGCGAAGTCTTGAGCCTTGACGACGCGATCTTCTATACCGACTGCTGGCGAACACGCACGCAACAGAGGGCGTGTCACGCCGAGCCGTCAGAAGAACCCGGCTTTCCCCTGAGTCATATCCACCAACGCTCGCTGAGCGTCCTCCATCACATTGACAGGCAGACGGATCGTCATCTTCACGAGCATCGCGTAAGCGCTGTCCGCAAGCGTATAGCCTTCGGCGTCGATCCATCGGCGCACTTTCGCCTCGTCGGCGTAGCTGACTTCGACGGTCAGCGAAACCTGCGCAATCCGCTCGACGCGCGGCGCATCCAGTAAAGCCGAAGCAATCGCATCGGTGTACGCGCGCACGAGCCCGCCGGCGCCGAGCTTCACGCCGCCGTAGTAGCGCACGACGGCGGCCAGCACGCCGTCCAGATCGTGATGCCGCAAGACTTCCAGAATCGGCCGGCCGGCGGTGCCGGAGGGCTCGCCGTCGTCGGACATGCCGGACTGGCCGCCTGCCAGCAACGCCCAGCAGACGTGCGTCGCGGCGGGATGCTCGTCGCGCAGACGCCGCAACTCGGCCATCGCGGCGTCGCGGTCGGCGACCGGTATCGCATACGCAATAAATCGACTCTTGCGAATCTCGAGTTCCGCGCTCAGCGCCGCGGGCAAGGTATAAGTGGGCAAGGCAAAGACTTCGGTGGATGAAAAAATGCGGGCCGCACGCGGCGCCGTGCCCGCCATGGTAACGGATCGGCGGCTGCGGACGGATTCGGCCTGCCATGCATTCGCGCGTAGAGCACGGTCATTGTCGCCGTGGTCTGCCGCCTCCGCGCCGCGCATCAATCGAATTGCACGCATTCGTCTACAATCTTTCGCTGAACGCCACGCGGTCGTCCGCGACAATCAGCGCGTCATCAAGGAGACAGCATGCTTGACCTATCCACGTTGGGGACTTTCGTTGCCGTCGTACTCGGGCTCTTTCTGATTCCGGGTCCTGCCGTGCTGCTGGTTTTGACGCGCACCGTGCATGGCGGTCGCAAGGCCGGCATTCTCACCGGCCTCGGTATCGCGGTGGGTGATTTCATTCATGCGCTGGGTGCATCGGTCGGCCTCTCGGCGCTGCTGATGACTTCCGCGCTCGCGTTCAACGCGGTGAAGTTCGTCGGCGCGGCCTACCTCGTCTATCTGGGCATTCGTGCATTGCGCGAGAAGCAGGCGAGTGCGCATATGCCGGCGGTGGCGCCGGTGTCGGCCTCGAAGGCGTTCTTTCAGGCCATTCCCGCCGAAGTGCTGAATCCCAAAACGGCGCTATTTTTTCTCGCGTTCCTGCCGCAGTTCGTTCATCCCGAACACGGCTCCACGTTTCTGCAATTCACCGCGCTCGGGCTAATCTTTGTCGGCATGAGTGCGCTTTATACGACGCTGATCGTATTGACCATTCGTCCGCTGGGCAAACTCGTCAGGCGCCTGACCTGGTTGACGCGCTGGCAGAACAAGATTATCGGCGTGCTGTTCATTTCGCTTGGCCTGCGCGTGGCGACACAAACGCGTTGAACGATGCGCGCGCTTGTTTCGCGCCGTCACGACAGGAGAGTGGGCACCGCGCTCTGACTAGATGTTGCGGCGCTGTCGCCTGAGACGGCCTTCGCGCGCGTATTCCATCTGACCTTCGGTGCGAACCGCAAGTCTTTCCTGTGCGGCGCGGCTCATCTGCCGCGTGTCGTCGATATCGCCCACACGCAGCACTTCCTGAGCGATCCTGATGCGCAGTGTCATTAACGGTTCGCCGCGTTCTACCAGCGCGCGGTCCGCTGCGCGAGCTTGCTGGACGCCGCAGTCGATCAGGTTGCGCAGCTCCAGCAGCGTAAGCCGCTGCCGCTGGATTTCGAGGATGAGCCGCTGAACGGCCTGCTCGTCGCGCGTGCGCCACCAACCGCGCAGTTCGGCGAGCGTGGGCGGATCGAAGGGTGGAAGACGCATTGCTCAGACGAAAAAGTACTGTATATATGTACAGTATATCCCGTCTTTTTACGAACGCACGTAGAGCGCGTTCGCAGGTTCACTTCCTCCGCGCGAGGCGGCTCAAGTGTTCAACACAGCGCGAGCATGATGGACGTGGAGACCACGATGATGAAAAGACACGTGGCAGTAAGAATGTCGTAGGGATAGCGCATGGTGTATGACCATCTGACGTGGCGGGTTGTAGGGCCATCATAGGGATAAGCGCGCCGGGCGACTGTTAAGCTTTGCAAGACGTGGGGCGCGGGTGGGCGCCATGCGTCTGCATACGATCGGAGAGGTAAACATGAGCGATGTCGCATCTCGCGCGATCACGCGCGCACCGGAAATCGAGTTCTGGTTCGACTTCGGCAGTAACTACAGCTACCTCAGCGTGATGCGCATCGAGGCTCTGGCTGCAGCAAGGGGCGTGCGAATCGGCTGGCGTCCATTCTTGCTGGGGCCTGTTTTCCGCGATCTCGGTTTCGACAATTCACCGTTCGTGCTGCAGAAGGAGAAGGGCGCGTACATATGGAAGGACATGGAACGGCAATGCCGCAAATATGGCATCCCGCTGAAGCGTCCCAGCACGTTCCCACGTGCGGCGCTCCTCGCCATGCGCGTGGCGCTGCTCGGCGCGGAGCGCGAATGGATCGCGGCGTACTGTCGCCAGATCATGCAACTGAACTTCGCGCATGACCGCGACATCGGCTCGATGGAGGTGGTGAGCGAGGCGCTCGAGGAACTGGGATTGCCGGCCCGGCAGATCATCACCGAAGCGCAAAGCGACGCGAACAAACTGCGCCTGCGTGAGCAGACCTCGGCGGCCGCGGCGCGCGGCATTTTCGGCGCCCCGACGTTTTTTGTCGGCGATGAAATGTTCTGGGGCAACGACCGGCTGGATGATGCATTGGAGTACTGCGAGTCGATTGCCGCGCGTGGCTAGCGCAATGCATGCGCGACGTGTGAGCGACGCTGTCGCGTGCTATTCGTCACCGTGCTGGCAGAAGCGCCGGCCCGGAACGTGCGAGACGACAGCTTGAGCAATTTCAAGCGGAGTGCTCTCGGCGGGCACCACCCGGCGACATGATTCGGGCGTGTGCTTCATGGTCCATTCGACGAGCCGGTAAGAACGTCCCCAAGGATGCTGCAGCGGGTCCGAGACCTTGCACGAATGAATCTGGTGGACCCATTCGTTGCCGGGCATGGCGCGCAGATGCTCGAATACCGTGTTTTCATCCATGGTTTGACTCCTTCTTCGCGGGCCTGCAGCCCGTCTTATCGCGCGTCGTCGACACCCTTGAGAAAAAGCGCCGCCGATGTTCTGGCGGCTTCAACAGGGGATGTTGTGCCTCATGGTTACAGCAAAGAATTAAGCGAGACTTAAGATCGCGAAAAAGCGTAGTCGGCGCGTACCCTCAAGACCTCGTGAAATCGGCCGTTATTAGAGCGGTTGGGGCTGCCGACCCCGCTTCGCCTTCGGGCTCGCACCTCATAACGTGACGAATCTCGCCCAAACGCCGCTTTCCGAGCGCCTTCGCTCGCTCGTCGATACCGTGCAGCACAATGAGCGCACGCTGCGCCGCTTCCAGACCGTGGAGTTGCGATTGATCGGGGCGCAAGATTTCCCGTCCTTTCTCGATACGCTAATCAGTCATTTGCCGCGGGAGTTCTCGCTCACGGGCGTGACGCTCTGGCTCGACGACCGCGCGCCGATGCTGCGCGAACTGCTCGAACCGGCCGCCTTGCAGGCGCTCGACCAGCCCAACCTGCGAACGTCGCGCGAGGGCGGTTTTGCCGCTCGAGGTCTATGCGACGATGGCCGGCCGTGGCTCGGCACGTTGCGCGAACTGGACGACACGGTGCGGCGCGCTTTCTTCGGCGACGCCGAAGCGCCGGCCAGTGCGATCCTGCTGCCGCTTGCCGCGGGCGACACCGTCAGCGGCTATCTCTGGCTCGGCAGCGACGATCCTGCGCGTTTCGGTCAAGGCATGGCCACCGACATTCTTGAGCGCTTCGCGAGCATCGTGACGGCGAGCCTCGACAATGTCGCGCATCGCGAGCGGCTCAAGCAACTGGGCATGACCGATTCGTTGACGGGCCTCGCCAATCGCCGCTACTTCGACGAGCGGCTGCGTGAGGAAGTCATGCGCGCCGTTCGCTATCGCATGCCGGTGGCGTGCCTGTTCATCGATATCGACAGCTTCAAGCGGATCAACGATACCTACGGTCATCAGACCGGCGACCGCGCGCTGGCGGCGGTGGCGGCTTGTGTGCGGCAGCAGGTGCGCCTCGGCGATACCGTGGCACGATATGGCGGTGAAGAATTTGCCGCCCTGCTGCAAGGTGACCGGGCCGACGCGCTCACCGTTGCCGAGCGTGTACGGCTGGCGGTCGAGAGGCTGGCTTTGCAGGACGATAACGGCGAACGCATTGCCTTGACGGTGTCGATCGGCGTGGCGGCGCGGATGGTCAGCGGTACGCAGGCCGAGGCGGCCACGTTGGGCAGCGTGATCATTGAGGAAGCGGATCGCGCGATGTACCAGGCCAAGCGCAACGGCCGTAATCGCATCGAAGCGCTGGTGAATGCGGATGGAGATTGCGCGGCTGATTAGTTGGCGCATCCGGCGGCGATTGTGCGGCTGATTCGCCGGCGCATTCTGCAGAGATTGCGCGCCGCTTCGGCCCATCATTGCTTATGCCTGATCGCGCCGCAGGGCTTGCCGTCCGTGCGAAGGGATGGGGCGCGATGCGAGCTTCGCGCGAGGACTGCGTTTCCTGGGCCCCTGCCGCGCTACGAGCGGATCACGCCGTTGACCTCACCGCTCAACTCACGCCGCTCAATTCATACGGTCTTCCTCAGGCCATTCAGCTAACACCGCTCAATTCACCCCGTCTACCTCACGCCATTCAGCTAACGCCACTCAATTCATACGGTCTACCTCAGGCCATTCAGCTAACGCCGTTCACACCCACCGGCGCATCCGGCGGCACGCCGAGCAATTGCAACGCTCCGCCCGTCACGCCGCTGAACACCGGACCGGCCACCGTGCCGCCATAGAACGCCTTGCCCGCCGGGTCGTCGATCATGACCGCGACGATCAGCCGTGGATCGCTCATCGGCGCCATGCCGACGAACAGCGCGCGGTAGCGGTTTTTCGCGTAGCTCGCGCCGACCTGTTTGCGCGCCGTGCCGGTCTTGCCGCCGATCCGGTAGCCTTCCACCGTTGCCGCGCGGCCTGTGCCGCCCACGCCGGTCGCCATTTCCAGCATCGAGCGGATGGCGCGCGCGGTCGCCGGCGTCGTGACCGTATGACCTTTTTTGTCCGTGGACTGCGCGGCGCCGGCTTCCGCTCCCGCCCCCGCTCCATTACGCAACAGACTCACGTGATGCATCGTGCCGTCGCCCGCATAGGCCGTGTAGACCTGCGCGATCTGCAGCAGCGAGGTGGAGAGCCCATAGCCATACGCCATGGTCGCCTGTTCGATCGGACGCCAGCGTTTATACGGACGCACCTTGCCCGACGCCACGCCCGGAAAGGTCAGCTCGGGGCGCAGGCCGAGCCCGTATTCCTGATACTTGGTCCAGATCGTCTCGGCCGGCAGATTCAGCGCGAGCTTGGCGAGCGCGATGTTGCTCGACTTCTGCACCGCTTCGGCGACCGTCATCGCGCCGTGATTCGAGGTGTCGTGGATCACGGCCGGCCCGATCTTGTACCAGCCCGGCGCGGTATCGATGATGCTCTGCGGCCGCACCTTGCCTGCGTCGATCGACAGCGCGACGACCACCGGCTTGATCGTCGAGCCGGGCTCGAAGGTGTCGACCACCGCGCGATTGCGCAATTGACGGCCAGTCAGGCGGGCGCGGTCGTTCGGATCGAAGCTCGGATAATTGGCGAGCGCCAGAATTTCGCCATTGCGCGCATCGAGCACCACCACGCTGCCCGCCTCCGCGTGATGTTTGGCAATGGCTTCCTTCAACTGCGCGTAAGCGAGCTGCTGAATCCGCCGGTCGATCGTGAGGTGGATGGTGTCGCCGTTCTGCGCGGGCACGAGCGGCCGGGTCTCGGACACCACGCGGCCCAGACGGTCGCGGATCACTTCACGCTGGCCGGGCACGCCGAGCAGCTGCTCGTTGGCGGCGAGCTCGACGCCTTCCTGGCCGTTGTCCTCGACATCCGTGAAACCGACTACGTGCGCCGCCGATTCGCCTTCGGGGTAGAACCGCTTCGAATCCGCGATCTGCGTGATGCCGGCAAGGCCCAGTTTGGACAGATGTCCGGCGGTCTCGGCATCCACCTGCCGCTTGAGCAGAACGAAGGTCTTGTCGCCGTTCAGACGCCTGCGCAGCTCCGCGAGTGGCAGATCGAGCAGCTTGGAGAGCGGCGCGACCGCTGCTTCGTCGATCAGTTTGGGCGAGGCCCAGATTTCATAGGTCGCGAGGCTGACGGCGAGCATCGAGCCGTTGCGATCGACGATCCGCCCGCGTGTCGCGTCGAGTTCGAGGGTACGCTGGTAGCGTTTCTGGCCCTGATCGACGTAGAAGTCCTGGTTCACCACCTGCACCCAGAACGCGCGCCCCGCCAGCGAGGCAAACGCGCCGAACACCAGCAGGACGATGAATTTCGAACGCCACATGGGCAGGCGCGCGGCCAGCAACTGGTTCTTCGCGACGGGCGCGTAGGGATCGTGAGACTGGGATTTCTTCTTGTGGATCATTGGGTGCGGATATCGAACAGCTCGATTAACTTGTGCCGCGTGGATCGGCGGCAATGAATACTTTGGGTGGCTGGCGCAATCGCCCCGGCAACCGATGTCGCTCCAATTGTAATAAGAACGTAATCTGTATGCGAGGTTCATGCAAGCTGATATTCGTTGGGTACGATGTCGCGGAGGGCGCCGCCGCCGAGGGCCGCGTGCCGAGTGCCGAGTGCCGCAAACGGGCAGGGGCAGGGGCATAAAAAAAACCGCGCGGACTTGAAAATCCGCGCGGCTGTTTCGTTCGATTAATGCGTCGACTCCGACGCGGCGTGTTAAAGAGGCGCTCCCTGCCTGTTGAGCGCCTTCTTTTTTATGTGCCTGCTTGTGTCGTTCCCGGGTGGTCCGACAATGCTCAGGCCGGCAGCGAGAAGCTCGAAATCGCCTCGCGCAGCACCCCCACCTGATCCTTCAGCGAATGCGCGGCAGCCGCGGCCTGTTCGACCAGCGCCGCATTCTGTTGCGTGACCTGGTCCATTTCGCCCACTGCACGATTGACCTGCTCGATGCCCGCGCTCTGTTCGCGCGAGGCGTTGCTGATCTCTTCGAGAATCTCGTTCACGCGACGCACCGACTGCACGATCTCGCCCATCGTCGAACCGGCGTTGGCGACCAGTGATGCGCCGGCTTCGACCGTATCGGTCGAGGTCTCGATCAAGGCCTTGATTTCCTTTGCCGCCGTGGCCGAACGTTGCGCGAGGCTGCGCACTTCGGCTGCGACCACCGCGAAGCCGCGTCCCTGTTCGCCGGCGCGAGCCGCTTCCACGGCCGCGTTGAGCGCGAGAATGTTGGTCTGGAAAGCGATGCCGTCGATCACGCCGATAATGTCGCCGATCTGCCGCGAGCTGGTGGTGATTTCGCCCATTGTGCGCACCACATCGTCGACCACGCGGCTGCCGCGCGTGGCGACGTCCGCGGCCTGGCCGGCGAGGTGTGCGGCCTGCTGCGCGCTGTCCGCGTTCTGCTTCACGTTGACCGTCATCTGGTCCATGCTCGACGCGGTTTCGACGAGCGCGGCGGCCTGTTCTTCGGTGCGCTGCGAGAGATCCGTGTTGCCGGCGGCAATTTCGGTCGCGCCGATATTGATGTTTTCCGTGCCGAGGCGCACGCGCGACACGGTCTCGACGAGACCGGCCTGCATCGTCTGGAGCGCGTGCAGCAGGCTGCCGGCGCTGTCCGGCTGGACCGGCACGCGCGTGGCGAGGTTGCCGCGCGCCATCAGCTGCGCGTGCTCCACGGCGGCTTCGAGATCGCCGCCGAGCGAGCGGCGAATGCTGCGCAGCACCAGCAGCATGACAGCGGTGGCGATCGCGCCGAGCGTGACGGTGATCACGAGCCAGCGCAGCAGATTGGCATAGAACGCGCTCTGTACGTCGTCCATATACATGCCGGTGACGATATACCAGTCCCACGGGACGAAGTGCAGCGAGTAGCTGGTTTTGGCCACCGGCTTATCGTTGCCCGGCTTGGCCCACAGATAGTCGACGAAGCCGCCGCCCTCGCGATTGCCCGCGGTGACGATATCGGTAAACAGATGGTTGCCCGCCGGATCGACGAACTGCCCGAGGTTCTTACCGACCATTTCCGGCTTGAACGGGTGCATCAGCATGACCGGCTGCGAATCGTTGACGGAGATGTAGCCGTCCTTGCCGTAGCGCATGGCCGCCAGTGTGGCGAGCGCCTGCTTTCTGGCTTCGTCTTCGCTGAGGGTGTGCTGTTGTGCGAGTGTGTAGTAGCGGCCGACGATATGGTTGGCCTGGTCGATCAGCGCTTGCAACTGATCGCGGCGGTCCGAAATCATCGAGGCGCGGTTTTGCCATGCGCCGAAGCCGCCGATCAGGATCAGGCCGATCCAGAGGACGGCGATCATCGACGCCAGTTTCTTGTTCAAAGTCATAGCGGTTTTTGCTTTCGCACAGTGGTCGGTCAGGTTGGGGTTCGCTAGCGGCGAGTGGCTTGTCGCTGACTGTGTTTACGGCGCGGCGGCAGCGACTGCACAGGGCAGGGGAAACCCGCTGTCAGGCATCCTTATTTGTCTGACTAAAAAGAGTCTTTACAGGCTGGATGGCATTTTTATGCAGCGATTCGCAGTGGCCCGTTTATTTTACTGATTCAATCGGGCTTTCCCTATATTGCCAAATAAAAATGCGGATTTTATTGAGTCGACATTAATAGTTAAGGCGTTCGGTAAACAAAAGCGGAATATCGGAAGTCTTAAGATCGCCACAATGGGTTATCGACAAAAACGACCCGGCGCGTTGCCTGTCTGCTTCCTGGCAAGCGGTTGCGTCATGATTCCACAAAACGCCAATAAAATACAAGCAAACGGTGCATTACCTCGGTTGCAAAAAACGACACATTTTTCCACTTATCCGCAAATGGAGAAAACCGCGGTCGTGGAAAAGACGAATAAATAAAAATTCCGCTATAGTCGCCATTTTCCAGTCGCCAGTCGGGCAAAAGAAGAGCACCAATAAGCCCGCCACCAGGAGTACAAAAAAATGAATGCCCGCGAACCTGCTTTCGTCTCCGCTTCCCGTAGTGCGCGCCTGCGCCAGATGCTCGTCAGCAACGAACTCGAATTCATGATGGAGGCCCATAACGGCCTGTCCGCGCGGATCGTCCGCGAAGCCGGTTTCAAGGCGATCTGGGGCTCGGGCCTCGCGATCTCCGCGCAATACGGCGTGCGCGACAACAACGAAGCAAGCTGGACGCAAGTCGTCGACACGCTCGAATTCATGGCCGACGCGAGCGACCTGCCGATCCTGCTCGACGGCGATACCGGCTACGGCAACTTCAACAACGTGCGCCGACTCGTGCGCAAGCTCGAACAGCGCGGCATTGCCGGCGTGTGTATCGAAGACAAGCAATTCCCCAAGACCAACAGCTTCATTAACGGCGAAGCGCAGCCGCTCGCCGATATGGACGAGTTCTGCGGCAAGATCAAAGCCGGTAAGGACTCGCAGTCCGATGAAAACTTTTCGATCGTTGCGCGCGTGGAAGCGTTGATCGCCGGCTGGGGCATGGACGAGGCGCTGCGTCGCGCGGAAGCCTACCGGCAGGCCGGCGCGGATGCGATCCTGATTCACAGCAAGCTCTCGCGTCCCGACGAAATTCTCGAATTCGCGCGCGAATGGGCGGGCCGTGGTCCGCTCGTGATCGTGCCGACCAAGTACTACAGCACGCCGACCGAAGTGTTCCGCGAAGCCGGCATCAGCACGGTGATCTGGGCGAACCATCTGATTCGCGCGGCGACCTCGGCCATGCAGGCGGTCGCCAAGGAAATTCACGCGAACGAAACGCTCGTCAACGTCGAAGACAGCATCGCCGCCGTCAACGAAATCTTCCGCCTGCAAGATGCCGACGAATACTCGGAAGCCGAAGACCGCTACCTGTCGAGCGGCCGCGCGGCCGGCTCCGCAGTCGTGCTCGCGGCAAGCCGCGGCAAGGGTCTCGAAGCCGTTACCGAAGACCGTCCGAAAGTCATGCTGCCGATCGCCGGCAAGCCGCTGCTGCGCTGGCTCGTCGATGCCTTCAAGAAGCAGGGTGTAAACGACATCATCGTGGTCGGCGGTTACCGCGCCGACGCGATCGACACGGCCGGTATCAAGCTCGTCGTGAATGAACAGCACGCGCAATCCGGCGAGCTCGCATCGCTTGCCTGTGCGGTCGACAAACTGGCCGGCGACACGGTCGTGTCGTATGGCGATCTGCTGTTCCGCAGCTATATCCTGCGCGATCTGGTGGAGAGCGACGCGGCCTTCAGCGTGGTGGTCGATTCGTCGCTGACCGACGCGGAAAACGCCAGCGTGCGGGATTTCGCATGGTGCTCGGCGGCCGACGACCGCGGCCTGTTCGGCAACAAGGTCGTGCTGCGTCACGTGTCGAGCGGGCAGGACGCTGCTTCGTCGATCGCGTCGCAAACGCCGCATGGCCGCTGGGTCGGACTGCTGAACGTGCGCGGCGAAGGCCGTGAGCGTTTGCAGGCGGTCATGCGCCAGTTGCAGGCGCGGCCGGATTTCGCGTCGCTCGATATGCCCGCGTTGCTGAACGCGCTGATCGAAGCGGGCGAATCGATCGAAGTGCAATACGTGCATGGCCACTGGCGCGGCGTGAACGATCTCGAGGACTTCCGTCGTGCGGGCGACTTCGCGCATGCACAAGCGCCGTTCGCGGCCGCGGTCGGTGACTCGGCGAACAGCGCGGCGCATAGTGCGGAAAATAATGCGGCAAGCAGCGCAGCGAGGGGAGCGGCGCAATGATCGAGGCGGCACAGTTCGTCGAGGCGGCGCGCGAGCGCGGCTTCGACTGGTATGCGGGCGTACCGTGTTCGTATCTGACGCCGTTCATCAACTACGTGTTGCAGGACGAGTCACTGCATTACGTATCGGCGGCCAACGAGGGCGACGCCGTCGCCCTGATCGCGGGTGTCACGCTTGGCGCGCGCAACGGCCGGCGCGGCATCACCATGATGCAGAACTCCGGACTCGGCAACGCCGTGAGCCCGTTGACGTCGCTCACGTGGACCTTCCGTCTGCCGCAATTGCTAATCGTTACGTGGCGCGGCCAGCCCGGTGTCGCCGACGAACCGCAGCACGCCTTGATGGGTCCCGTCACACCCGCCATGCTCGACACGATGGAGATTCCCTGGGAAACATTCCCGACCGAGGCCGACGCAATCGGCCCGGCTCTCGATCGCGCCATCGCGCATATGGATGAAACCGGCCGCCCGTATGCGTTGGTGATGCAAAAAGGCAGCGTGGCGCCGTACGAGTTGAAGGACAGCGGCGCGAGCGAGCGCCGCGTGCCCGTTGCACCGCAGTCGCGGTTCGCGAATCTCGCGGCGAGCGAACTCGCTTCGCGTCACGACGCGTTGAAAAAGGTGATCGCGCACACGCCGCTCGAATCGACGGTGGTGCTTGCCTCGACCGGATTTTGCGGGCGCGAACTGTACGCGATCGACGACCGTCCGAACCAGTTGTACATGGTCGGCTCGATGGGTTGCGTGACGCCGTTCGCGCTGGGTCTCGCGCTCGCGCGTCCCGATCTGCATGTGGTCGCGCTCGACGGCGACGGCGCGGCGCTCATGCGCATGGGCGCGTTCGCGACCCTCGGCGCATACGGGCCGTCGAATCTCACGCACGTGCTGCTCGATAACGGCGCGCATGACTCCACGGGCGGTCAGGCGACGGTGTCGACGCAGGTTTCGTTTGCGGGCGTCGCCGCGGCGTGCGGTTACGCGTCGGCGCTCGAAAGCGACGACGCGGCCGTGATCGACGACCTGTTCGAAGCGGCGCCGCTCGACGGTCCGCGTTTCGTGCGTCTGGCCATTCGCCGCGGCACGCCCGACGGGCTGCCGCGTCCCACCATTACTCCGCCGGATGTGAAGACGCGTCTCATGCGCCACATCGGCGCCGCTTGAAGTCAAGGAGCGCCCATGCTGCTACTCAATCCCGGTCCGGTGACGCTCACCGAACGCGTTCGCAACAGCCTATTGCAGACGGATCTGTGCCATCGCGAAAGCGAGTTTTTCGATTTGCAGGAAGAGGCCCGCACGCGTCTGGTCGATCTGTACGGCCTCGATGCCGGCGAATGGCAAGCGGTCCTGATGACCGGCTCAGGCACGGCGGCGGTCGAAAGCATGACCGCGGCGCTGGTGCCGCAGAACGGCAAGCTGCTCGTGGTGGAAAACGGCGTGTACGGCGAGCGTATTTCGCAGATCGCCACGCAGTACGGGATCGCGCATGAATCGCTGAAGCACGACTGGATGCAGGCGCCCGACCTCGCGAAGATCGCCGAACGCCTCGACGCGGACAAGGCGTTCACACACGTCGCCGTGATCCATCACGAAACCACGACGGGCCGCCTGAACGATCTGGCCGCGCTCGGCGCATTGTGCCGCGAACGTGGGCTGCGTTTGCTGGTGGACGGCGTCAGCAGCTTCGGCGCGGAATCGATCGATTTCACCGACACGAGTCTCGACGCGGTGGCGGCCACGGCGAACAAGTGCCTGCATGGCGTGCCGGGCGCGTCGTTCGTGCTGGTGCGCCGCGCGGCGCTCGGAGAGGCGGCGAGCCGCACGTACTACCTCGATCTCGGACGTCTTGCGCGTTTGCAGGATCAGCGCAACACGCCGTTCACGCCTTCCGTGCATGCGTACTACGCACTTGTCGAAGCGCTGCGCGAACTCGCCGACGAAGGCGGTTGGCGCGCACGTCATGCGCGCTACGCGGCGCTCGCCGAACAGGCGCGCGCGGGGCTTGCCGAGCGCGGCATCGGCAGCGTGTTGCCGCCCGAGCAGTCGTCGGTGGTGCTGCGCGCGTACCGTCTGCCGGCCGGCGTCGCTTATCCGCAACTGCACGACGCGCTCAAGGCGCGCGGCTTCGTCATCTACGCGGGGCAGGGCGGTTTGTCGGCGGAACTGTTCCGCATTTCGACGATGGGCAACATTCACGCCGCCGACATCGACCGTCTGTTGCAAGGCTTTAGCGAACTGACGCGTTGATTCGCGCTTCCGGTGGCTGGCCGCGCAACGCGGTCACACCGGATCTTTGTCCGGCGGCCCATCGGGCCGCTGCGGTTCTTCGGTATGGTGGCCGGGTGACGGCGGCACCAGCGGATCGGCTTCCGGGTCGCGGTTCGGATCGGCATTGGGATCGGGAATCGGGCTGGTATGCATGTCGTAGCTCATGACGGCACCTTTGGCTGGAGAAGAGGACAGTACGGGCGGCGAGGTCGAACCCACGCCGGCCGCTCTTTTCAAGCGTAGACGTTTCCGGCGCGCCGCGTCTCTTACTTTTTCGCACGACGGCCCGCGCTGAGCTGCCAGTAACGCTCGGTGGCGAAAATGTCGTCGTAATTGCCCGCGCCGAATGCGCGCAACTGGCTTTCGTAAGCGTTGACGGCTTCGCGTTTGAGTTGCGCGCGGCGTTGTGGATCGATCGTATAGCTGGCGCTCGGCTGGGCCGGTGTCGCGACGATGCCGCGCTGCGCGAGATCGGCGAGCCGCGCCTGCACCACGCCGGGCGTGCGGCGGTGAATCGCTTCCTCGTAGCCGAACCAGGTCAGATGCGACAGGCGCGGCAGGATTTCGCAGCAGGCCTCGAACACCCGCACGTGGTCGTCGTGATACAGGCCGAGCGGCATGAGCAGCGTATTCGCGGTCGTGCGGTAGATGGTTTCTTCGAGCGCCGCCGCCAGTTTGCCGATCGATGGCGAGTCCAAATACTGGCTGTCGCGAAACGGCATGCGCAGCGGAATCGCGTCGAGCACTTCGAGTGCGCGGTTGTCTTCCAGCGTGCGCTCGTGAATGGCCTGATGGGCGTCGTTGAAGCCCGACCGGGCGTCCCATTCGGTATGCATCGGCTGCTCGGGCGGCGCGGCGAACACTGTGCAGACCGCGGCGTCGGGATGCGCGGCGAGCAACGCGCCGCAGCTGAAAACGGCGTCGTCGAAATGGGGCGAGACGATGAAAAGGCGCGGGCTGGTTTCGCTCATGGGACGTGTGATGGGTTCGCGACGCGCGGGCTGTGATGAGGTTGGCCGACTGTGCCCCGAGCGTCCCGCTGGTGCGCGGGAAAACGCGGCGTCACATCAGCTTAGGCGGAATCGGCGGGGCTTGCGCGGCGCTTTTGTGGGCCGCAAGTGGCGTGCCTGACCACGCACATGTGATTGATAAGACGCCTTAAGAAGTCACAAGTGAGCGCTTAAGCTGATTTTCTGTATTGGAAAATCGTCTGGCCAGGCGCGAACGCTATGCCCCTTCGGCCACCAGCGCCGCCGCGCGACTGAACGCCGCCACCATCCCCGCGACGATATCCTCGCGCAACCGGGCGTCAACCGTCTTCAACGCATACGACGGGTGCCACGTCGGCACGATCAGCCGCCCGCCGTGATCGATGGTCTGCCCCAGATATTCCGATAGATTGACGTGCGCACCGGTCAGCGCCTTCAGCGCGGTCGCGCCGAGCGTAACGACCACTCGCGGCGCGACCTGCGCAAGCTCTTGCTCCAGCCAATACTGGCAAGCCTCGACCTCGCGCAGCGCGGGTGTGCGGTGCACGCGCTGCTGATCGAGCGTTTCCCACTTGTAGTGTTTGACGGCATAGGTCAGATACAGCGCCGCGCGTGCGAGTCCGGCGCGCGCGAGCACGGTGTCCAGCAACTGACCGGCGGGGCCGGTGAAGGGCTCGCCGGTCTGGTTCTCATGCTCACCGGGTTGTTCGCCGACCACCATGATCGCCGCCTGAGCGGGACCGGTGCCCGCGACGGCCTGCTTCGCGTTGCGCCACAACGCGCAGCGCCGGCAGGTGGTTAGCGGACCGGTCGGCTCGCGCAACGGTGGCGTGATCGCTGAATATTCAATGGGCGGCATGTCCGGGACGGTGACGGTGCCGCTCTGCGCGCCGATACGGCTGCGCTCGCGTGCGAGGTGCGCGGGCAGCGGCGGGCCTGCGGGCGGCGTTCTCCAGTAGCGCAGTGGCACGGGCGCCGGCGCGCCGTTGAAGACGCTGGTGTAATACGCGAGCCAGAGCGCCTCGGTGGGTTCGCTGGTCGTGGCTTCGCCGGCCATGGCGCCCGGTGGCAACATCTGCATGGCTGGTGAGTGCTGCCGGCTCGCGGAGAGAGGGTGCTCGCCGTTATCCGCCGACGGCCGGTCGATTCGCAGCAGCATGCCGTTCCAGAACGCCGCGCCGTGTGGCGTCGCCAGCATCCACGTGGAATCGCCCATCCGCTCGGCGAAGCGTGTGGCGGCGCGCTCCAGCAGATCATGATGCGGCTCGTACCAGCCGACGAATTCCGGCAGCCCCATGGACGGATCGCGCCGCCTGAACAGGGTGAGTAGTAGTAGATCGTCGGTTTCGTGCTCCACGGAGCGGATACGCTGATCGAGCAGCGCGCCGTCGTGGTCCAGCAGATCGAGGACGTGGCGCTCGCCGCTAGTCCAACGCCACAGAATGCGGTAGAGCAGGGACCAGCGGTCCGGGGAGCGGAAGCAGGCCGCGGTTTTCAGCCGGGCGAGCAGTTCACGAGGAACGGCGGGAGCGGCGACCGCCGGAGTGGTGGCGGGGCTATCCGGAACATTGGGGGTGTGAGTGCCGGCATTGGTCGAAGGGCTCGAAGGGCCCGAATTGCCCGAATGGTTCGAAGGGCCCGAATTGCCCGAATGGTTCGAAGGGCCCGAATGGTTTGAATTGCCCGAATGGCTCGAATTGCCCGAATGGCTCGAAGCGTCCGAATCACACTCGACCCATTCGATCCGCGCCGGCTCGACCTCTTGCAGCAGTAACTCCCGCGCCGCGCGGCGCCACGCGGCGAAAGTCGGTTCGATAGAAATGCGTTTCATGCGGGCGCGCCGCGGCCATGCGCAACGTAAAGCGCCAACCCTCGCGGACAAAATACTGTATAGATGTACAGTATGCGCCTGAACGCCCGTCCGGATCAAGCCTGCCGCGTCACAGCGACCCCGGCCGGGGCGTCACGCCTAGACGTCGCGTAAATCCTCGGGCGTATCGACATCGCGCAAAATGCCCGCATCGTCGACATCCAATCGCGTCACCCGTTGCGACATGAACAACGACTTTGCGCCGGTATCGCCATCGAGCGCTAGCAGCGCGTTGCGATGCTCGATGCCGAAGCCGACCGGATGTCCCCGCTGCCCCTGATAAAACGGCGCGACCAGCGAAGCACCGCCGTCGAGTGCGCGCGCCACGTCTTCGATCGTCGAAGTGGCGATGCGCGGCATGTCGGCGAGCGCGACGATCCAGCCCTCGGCGCCTTCGGCTGCCTCGATGCCGGCCGCGAGGCTCGCGCCCATGCCGCGTTCGGCATCGCGCGCGAACACCACGTCGCAACCGGCGTCGTTGAGCAGCCGCGCGAGCGCGTCCGAACCCGGCCGCACCACGGCCAGCACCCGCGTCACGACCCGTAGCAGCCGATGCGCGGATTCATGCGCGACCGGTGTGCCGTCGGGCATACGTGCAAGCAGTTTATTGTGCAGGCCGTCCGGGTCGAAGCGCGAACCGAAGCCGGCGGCGAGCAACACGCCAGTGGCGAGCGAGGCGTAGGCCATGGACGGACACCGGGAGCAAAAGATGAGGTCGATTGTGCGATGCAACGCAGCCGTAGGCAAGCGCCAATGCGTATGCATGGCGCTTGCTGTTCGATATCGCGATGCGTTTGCATAACTTAGCGACTTCGATCGAAACGAATCGGCGTCACCATGAAACGCATCGGCGTATGCGAACGCATTGACGCACGCCAACGTAACGGCGCACGCGAACGCGACGGCCAGCGCGGACGCAAAGACCCACGCGAAGACCCACGCATCACACCTGCATCGTGCCCATCACCTTGTCCAGCGTAATGGGCAGATCGCGCACGCGCACGCCGGTGGCGTGATACACCGCGTTCGCAATCGCCGCCGGCACGCCCGTAATGCCGATCTCGCCGATGCCGCGTACCCCGAGCGAGTTGATATACGGATCCGGCCGGTCGATAAAGCTAATGTCGAGCGAACCGATATCGGCATTCACCGGCACGTGATATTCCGCGAGATTCGCATTGGTGAAGCGGCCATAGCGCGTGTCGACCGAAGTCTCTTCCTGCAGCGCCGCCCCGACACCCCACACGATGCCGCCCATCAGCTGGCTGCGCGCCGTCTTCTGGTTGAGCACGCGCCCCACGTCGTACACGGCCACCACGCGCGGCACCCGGATCGTGCCGAGGTCGGCATCCACATGCACCTCCACGAATACCGCACCGAACGAGTGAAACGAGTACCTCTGCTTTTCGTCGCCGGGCTTGACGGTCGCGATCGCCTCGATCGGCTTGCCGCCCGAGCGCGCGATGATCGCCGCCGCCGGATCGCGCTTGCCCGGTTGCGAGCGGCTCGTCACCCAGCCGTTTTCCACGGTGATGTCGTCGAGCGCGATGCCGTGTACGGGCGAAGCCTGATCGGCGAGCGCCAGCGCGATCAACTGGCTGCGCGCCTGGCTCGCCGCGTCGCGCACGGCCGGCGAAACGCTCGCCGCCGATTGCGATCCGCCAGACACCGGCGCTCGCGGCAAGGACGAATCGCCGAGCGCGAAGTGGATGTTTTCCGGCGCGAAGCCGAGCGCGTCGGCGGCCACCTGGGTCATCACGGTGTAAGTGCCGGTGCCGATATCCTGCGTGCCGGAGGCGACCATCGCAGTGCCGTCGGGCAAGATCCGCGCAATGGCGCTGGCTTCGCTGCGATTGGCCGGATAAGTCGCGGTGGCCATGCCCATGCCGATCAGCGTGCCGCCGTTGCGCATAGAGCGAGGCTCGCTCGTGCGCCGTGACCAGCCGAATTTCTCGGCGCCGATCTGATAACACTCGCGCAAGGACTTGCCCGACCACGGCTTGTTTTCCTGCGGATCGGACTCGGCGTAATTCTTCAGGCGCAGCGCGAGCGGGTCCATGTGCAAGGCGACGGCGAGTTCGTCCATCGCGGACTCGAGCGCGAACGACCCGGTCGTTTCGCCCGGCGCGCGCATGAAGGTCGGCGTGCCGAGATTGAGCGGCACGATGCGGTGCGTGGTCACCTGATTGGGCACCGCGTACAGCATGCGCGTGACCATGCAGCAGGTCTCGGTCCAGTCTTCGATCACCGAGGTGTTCGAGAGGCTATCGTGACGCATCGCGGTCAGCGTGCCGTCGCGTCGCGCCGCGAGCACGAAGTGCTGCTCGGTGTGCGGACGCGCGCCGACCGGGCCGAACATCTGCGGCCGTTCGAGCACGAGCCGCACGGGGCGCCCGGTCTGTTTCGCCGCCATCGCGCACAACGACACATGCGACCACGACGAACCCTTGCAACCGAAACCGCCGCCGACGAACGGCGAAATCACGCGCACGTCGGCGGGTGACATGCCGAGCGTCTTCGCGACCGCCTGCGCCGCGCTGCTAACGCCTTGGGTCGAATCGTAGAGCGTGAGCTGCGGACCGTCCCAGCGCGCCATCGTGGCGTGCGGCTCCATCGGGTTGTGATGTTCGATCGGCGTGGTGTAGGTCGCGTTGACGTGCACCGTGCCGCTTTGCATGCCGTCGTCGAAGCTGCCGCGTTGCGTGTCGGTTTGCCGGCCTTGCGGCCTGTCGGGTGCGTGCGCGTTCGGTTTGGCTAGCGCGAAGTCCGTGACCGCGGCGCCGCTCTGATAGGTGATACGCAACTGGCGCGCGGCGTCGGTGGCATGTTCGAGCGTGTCGGCCACCACCACGGCGACCGGCTCGTTGCTGTAATGAACCTCGTTGTCCTGAAGCAGCGACAGGCGGCGTCCGGCGGGCGGCGCCAACGCGGGCTTGCCGCCATTGGGCAAGCGCGGCGCGTTCTGATACGTCATGACGAGCAGCACGCCGGGCAGCGCCTGTGCGCGGCTCGCGTCGATCGAGGCAATGGTGCCGCGCGCGATCGTGCTCGTGACGAGCACCGCATGCGCAAGACGCGCCTCGGGAAATTCGGCGGCATAGCGCGCTTCGCCGGTGACTTTGAGCAGACCGTCGGTGCGGTCGAACGGTTGACCGATCAGATTCATGCGACACCTCCCGCGCGGCCGGCGGCCTGATTCACGGCGCGCACGATCGCGCGCTGCGCGAGCTGCACCTTGAAGCGATTGTCGTGTTGCGGCCGGGCTTCGCGCAATGCGGCCGAGGCGGCGTTCTTCAGCGTGGCTTGCGTGAGCGGCTGGCCATTGAGCATCTGCTCCGCCGCGCTCGCGCGCCACGGCTTGTGTGCCACGCCGCCTAACGCGATACGCACGGTCCTCACGCGGTCGCCATCCATCTGCAATGCGGCGGCAACCGAAACCAGCGCGAATGCGTAACTGGCCCGGTCACGCACTTTGAGGTAATGGGAGTTCGCGCTGAAGAGCGGCGGCGGCAGATCGACGGCGGTAATCAGTTCGCCCGGCTGCAAGGTCGTATCGACATCGGGCCGCTCGCCAGGCAGCCGGTGGAAATCAGCGAACGCAATGATCCGCTCGCCTGCGGGACCGCTCACGCGCACCACGGCGTCGAGCGCGGCCAGCGCCACGCTCATATCCGACGGATTCACCGCGATGCATTGGGGACTCGCGCCGAGAATCGCATGCGTGCGATTGTGGCCGTCGAGCGCCGCGCAGCCGCTGCCCGGCATGCGCTTGTTGCACTGCGTGAAGGCCGTGTCGTAGAAGTAGCCGCAACGGGTGCGTTGCAGCAGATTGCCGCCTACGGTCGCCATATTGCGCAACTGCGACGACGCGCCCGACAAAAATGCTTGCGTGAGCAACGGGTATTGTTCGCGCACCAGCGCGTGGTTGGCCGCATCGCTATTGCGTACCAGCGCGCCGATCCGGATGCCGCCATCGGGCAGCGTCGTGACCGTATCGAGGCCGCTGATATGCGTGATATCGATCAGCCGCACCGGCCGCGCTACGCCGCCCTTCATCAGATCGAGCAGGTTGGTGCCGCCGCCGATGAACACCGCGCCCGGCTGCTGCGCCGCCCGCACTGCACCGGCGACGTCGCCGGCGCGTTCGTAAGAGATCGCATCCATGCTGTCGCTCCTCAGGCGTTGCGGCTGTTGCCGCTGCCCATCGTGTCGGTGCCCGCAGCATTGCTGTTCTGGCCGCCGTCTTCATGCACCGCGCGCACGGCGGCCACGATGTTCGCGTACGCGCCGCAGCGGCAAATATTGCCGCTCATGCGTTCGCGGATTTCATCATCGGAGAGTTGTGCGGGACGGCTGCGGACATCGGCCGTGACGGTGCTCGCCGTGCCGGTACGAAATTCATTCAGCAGGGCGGTCGCGGAGCACAACTGCCCGGGCGTACAGTAACCGCACTGAAAGGCGTCGTGTTCGATGAACGCGCGCTGCATCGGACTCAATGCGCCATTGCTGGCGAGCCCTTCGACCGTGGTGATGGTCTCGCCCTCGTGCATCACGGCAAGCGTCAAACAGGCGTTGATGCGGCGGCCATCGGCGAGCACCGTGCAGGCGCCGCATTGTCCTCGATCGCAGCCTTTCTTCGTGCCCATCAGGCCTGCGTATTCGCGCAGTGCATCGAGCAGGGTCACGCGCGGCTCGAGTTGCAGCGTGTACGGGCGGCCGTTCACGGTCAACGTGACCGGGCGCGGCGGTATGGCTTGACGAGCTTGGACCGGCGGTGCGGCAGGGGTTTGGGTTTGTGCGCGCAGATGCGGCGCCGCGCCGATCGTGGCGGCAGCGGCAGCCGATTGAAGGAAGCGGCGGCGTGAAGGTTGGGGTGGGGTGGCGGCTGACTCGTCACTCGGATCCGGACATTCGTTATGCGTGGACATGACGTTCTGTTGACTCCGTTGAAAGGTCGATGCAGGCTAGCGATGCGTCGGTATCCGAAGCGTCGCGATCCATTGGACATCACGCAGCAATTTCGGTGCCGTTGCATACACAACGGTATTAGCAAATATCGGAGACAGCCAATGACAGTAATGCCCCGATTCAAGCCCGCGTCGAGACCCGTGCCGCTGGTACGAACCCTGGCCGCCATGGTGGCCGTGACGGTCGTGTTGAGCGCATGCCACGGCAGCGATGAAGTCAATTCGCCGCCGCCAACGAACACGCTGCCGAGCTTTATCGCCAGTGCCTCGGTAAGAACCCAGTCCTACGACGGCAATACCGACGACCTGCTCACCGCGGGTCTCGGCAAGACCGGCCTCGCTTCGGCCACGGCGCCAGCCATTGCCAACGCTGCGCAACCGACTGCCGCCGAACTGCGGCGCCTCGCTATCTGGGCGAACTATCGCGCGCTCGTGGACATGACCGCGAACGGGGGCTATGGACGTTTCTGGGGACCCAATGTCGACCTGAACGGCAACGACACGCTCGGCGAGGGCAAGATCGCCGGCAAGGAATATCTCGCCTTCGCCGACGACGGCAGCGGCACGCAGAACGTCACCATGCTGGTGCAGATTCCGGCGAGCTTCAATCCGGATCAGCCGTGCATTGTCACGGCTACGTCATCCGGTTCGCGCGGCGTGTACGGCGCGATTTCGGCGGCCGGCGAGTGGGGTCTCAAGCGCGGTTGCGCGGTGGCCTACAACGATAAAGGCAGCGGCAACGGCGCGCATGAGCTGTCTTCCAATCGGGTTACGCTGATCGACGGCACGTTGCAGGATGCCACTGCGGCGGGCAAGAACAGTTTCTTCACGGCCAACCTCGGCAATACCGATCTCGCGACTTACAACAACCAGTTCCCGAATCGCTACGCATTCAAGCACGCGCACTCGCAGCAGAATCCGGAGAAGGACTGGGGCAAGAATACCTTGCAGGCGATCCAGTTCGCGTATTGGGCGCTCAACGACTCGTATGGCACGCTCAACGGAGCGACCCGCAACGTGCGCTACGAGAACGGCAGCATCACGACCATCGCGGCTTCGGTGAGCAACGGCGGCGGCGCGTCGCTCGCGGCGGCGGAACAGGACACGTCCGGCTGGATCACCGCGGTGGTCGTGGGCGAGCCGCAGATCAATTTGCGGCTGCCCGCGCAGGTCTCGGTGGCGCAGGGCGGCGTGCCGGTCGGCGCATTCGGCAAGCCGCTCGCCGACTACATGACGCTCGCCAATATGCTGCAACCGTGCGCGGCGCTCGCGCCCGCCGCGGCCGGCGCGCCATATCTGACAGCGTTGCCGCTTGCCACCACCACGTCGATTCGCACCGCGCGATGCACGTCGCTGGCGAGCGCGGGTGTGATCGCGGGCACGAACACGACGACCCAGGCGATCAACGCGCTCGCGCTTCTGCATCAAAACGGCTATCAGACCGACTCCGACGTGCTGCAAGCGCCGATGTGGGACTCGCAGGCGGTGCCGGCCGTTGCCGTGACCTATGCGGATGCGTACGCGAAAGCGAGCGTGACCGCCAACCTCTGCGCGTTCAGCTTCGGCACGACGAGCGCGGCGGGAGCGGCTGGCGTGACGCCGGCGGTGTCGCCGATGCTCACGGTGTTCGGCAATGGCAACGGCGTGCCTCCGACCAACGGCATCAACCTCGTCTTCAACCCGGGCGCAGGCGCGGCGGACCATCGGCTGGCGAGCGCCGACGGCAGCTTTGCGGGGGCCTCCTGTCTGCGCACGCTGTGGACCAACGGCACGCTCACCGGCAGCGTCGAAGCCATTCGTGTGAATGCGAACCTGCATGGCAAGCCCGCCATCATCGTGCAGGGTCGCGCGGATGCCCTGGTGCCGATCAACCACGCGTCGCGGCCGTATCTCGGCTTGAACCAGCTGAGCGAAGGCGGCGCGAGCAAGCTATCGTTCTATGAAGTGACGAACGCCCAGCATTTCGATGCGTTCCTCGGCGTGGCGGGCTTCGATTCACGCTTCGTGCCGCTGCATTACTACAACATTCAGGCGCTCAATCTGATGTGGAGCCATCTGAAAAACGGCACGCCATTGCCGCCGTCCCAGGTGATTCACACCATACCGCGTGGCGGCTCGCCGGGCGCCGCGCCGCAACTGACCACGGCCAATCTGCCGGCGATCGCGGCGAGCCCCGGCGTCAACGCGATTACGGTGAGCAATGGCGCGGTGAACGTGCCGAATTGAATCGCGCATAGCTGAATGCACCGGCTCGCGGCGGCCATCACGCGCGCGAGCCGGCCTGCGCGAATCGCTGCTCGCGAGCAAGCCCGCCCGGGTATAAGCGATGCTAGGGCAGGTGAAGTGAAGCGTGTTCAAAGGAGAGCGAATGCAGTTCGACTACAGGCATTTCCATATCGATTGCCGCGCCCGCCACGCGGAAGACGGCCTTTACCACGCGAGAGCGAAGATCACTCACGTGCCGCACAAAAACGAACACGTCCGCTCGCACGATTCCGGCGACATCGACGCCTTTTCCAGTGAAGCCGACGCCATTTCATGCGCGAAGTCCTACGCAATGGAATGGTGCGACGCGGCGGCGCAATAACGCGCATTGCAGAGAGGACACGTCGTGGCCAGGCTTCGAATCGCGACCTTCAACATCAACGGAATTCGCTCGCGCCTGCCGGCGCTGTTGCAATGGCTCGAACGCGAGACGCCCGACATTGTCTGCCTGCAGGAACTCAAGGCGGTGGACAGCGCGTTTCCCGTCGAGCAGCTGCGCGACGTGGGCTATGGGGCGATCTGGCAGGGGCAGAGCGCATGGAACGGCGTGGCGATCCTGTCGAAAGGCGCGGCGCCGCTGGAGAGCCGCCGCGGCCTGCCGGGTTTCGAGGCGGACACGCATAGCCGGTATCTCGAAGCCGCGGTTGGCGGCGTGCTGGTGGCGTGCCTCTATCTGCCCAACGGCAATCCCCAGCCCGGCCCCAAATTCGACTACAAGCTGGCGTGGTTCGATCATCTGATCAAGCACGCGGCGGACCTCTACAAGAGCGGTCATCCAGTGGTGCTGGCGGGCGACTTCAACGTGGTGCCGACCGACGAAGACATCTACAACCCGCGCTCGTGGCTAAAAGACGCGCTGCTGCAACCCGAGAGCCGCGAGCGTTATCAGCGATTGCTCGCGCAAGGCTGGACCGACGCATTGCGAACGCATTTCGGCGAAGAACGGGTCTATACCTTCTGGGACTATTTTCGCCGCCACTGGGACACGAACTCCGGATTGCGTATCGACCATCTGCTGCTGAGCGCCGACCTCGCGCCGCGCTTGCGCGATGCGGGTGTCGATCGGTGGGTGCGTGGCGAGCCGCACGCGAGCGATCACGCGCCCGCGTGGGTCGAACTTGATATGGGTGCGGGACGCCGCAAGAAAAGCAGCGCATAAAGCGAAACGGGCGATCGACAGAAGCCGATCGCCCGTTGATCAAACGCGTCGACAATCAACGGCGATAGTCGCGCTCAGCGGCGCCGTGCGCCCACAGCGCGCCCGCCACGAAACCGGCGAGAGCCACCACCGCGATCGCCGTGAACGGACTTTCCGCCGTCGTTTCACGCACGAGGCTCGTGGTGCTCGCGCACAGTTGCTGGGCCTTGCCGCTCAGTTCTTTGGCCTTGCCGGCCAGTTGGGTGCCGGTATCGCCCAGCACATCGCCGGCCGCGCCCTGAACCTTTCCCGCGACTTCCTTGACTGCGCCTTCCACTTTGTTCGCTGCCGAATTGGTGTCCATACGTTTTTGCTCCCATTGTCATATTTACGTGCGAGCCATTGCGAATCGCAACACCCGCACACCAAGGATCCGCGCACGCCGCCCTGAAAGGCGCGGCTTACGTCCACCAGACAGGGCGCAAGAAGCGCGCCCGGGAAAAAGCAGAATTGACGAAGCGGGAACGTATCAGCGCCGCCGTCTGGAATTGATGCCCACGAAGACGGCCATGAGCATCAGAAAGCCGCCGAACAGCAGCGCCGAATTCACCACGACGTGCCGGATTCCGAGCCGCTCGACGTTGATGAACGGATAGGGATAGAAATCCGACAGGCTCCCACGCCAGAAGGTGACGCCGAGATAGGCCAGCGGATACACCAGCCACAATAGACAATGCCGCAGCCTCAAATGAAAGCGCGGTACGAACAGCACCCAGTAAAGCGCGGCCAGCATGGGCAAGACGCTGTGAAGCGATTCGTTAAGCAGCAGCCGGAATGCCGTGGGCGTCCAGTAACCTCGCAGCAGCAGGTTGTACGCAATGCCGACAAACACCATGTACACCACCACCGCGGTGACGACGGTAGGTTGCCGGAAAAACCGCGCGGGCGCCGATCTGTGCCCGCGTAACGCCACGCAGGTAAAACAGATCGCGCAGGCGAGCGCCGTCAGATTGGTGAGGTAACTGCTCATGCGGGAGATGCCGTCGAGCACGGTCAACCCGCGCGCGAGCGTGCGGTCGATCGTGACGTCAGCTTGCGCGACGATCGAGATCCACGCAATGACGGCGATGATCGCCGCCAGCGTCACCGACGAAACACTTGGCGTATGCAGCGGAAGCTCGGGCTCCCGGTGCTCGGAAGGGGCAGGGCGCATGCGTACGATTCTATACACACCGCATGGGCTTTGCAGTGTGCGTGACCGAGCGCACGCGCTGGATCGATCAAGCGCGAGGCAGAAGAAATACTATGGCGTGCTATGCGAACCGGTCACAGGCTTCAAGCGTTCCGCTACTGCGGGAATGGCTGAACTCGCCGGAACGGCTTCGTCGATCGCGGTGCGCCCGCCATCGTGGAAAAATGCCAGCTCGGCGGCCTTGTTCAGGACCAGGATGCTGATGCGCCGGTTGGTCGGCTCATCGGCGACATTGCTGTTCAGCGGCAATACGTCCGCCAGTCCGCGCACCTGCAGCAGCTTTTCGCCATGCATGCCACCGGCAACGAGCGAGCGGCGCGCGGCGTTGGCGCGTTCGGACGACAGTTCCCAGTTCGAGTAGCCCTCCGGTCCCGCGGTGTAGGGCACCGCATCCGTATGGCCGGCGATCGAAATGCGGTTGTCGACGTCGTTGAGCGCGGCGCCGATCTGCGTGAGGATCGTTACCGCATACGGTTGCAGCTTCGAGCTGCCGGAAGGAAACATGGGCCGGTTCTGCGAATCGACGATCTCGATACGCAGCCCTTCATTCGTGATCGAGATGCGGATCTGATCCTTGAACGCCTTCAACGCTGGGCTCTGTTCGATCAGCGTGGTGAGCTTCGCCTTCAGTTGTTCGAGGCGCGCCGCGTCGGATGGCGCCACGGTCGGCGCGACGGTCGCGGACGGTGCGGGTTGGGTCTCGGTCTGGCTCTTCCTGCCGTCGCCGGGCCGTGTATCGGAGATGTCGCGGCCGCCGCCCTGCACCACGCTCGGACGCGCCGCAGCCGTGCCTTCGTTGCCGCCGAGCAGGCTCGACAGCGGTGTGTTGAAATAATCCTCGATCCCCTGCTTGTCGTACTTCGACGTGGAGCCGAGCAGCCACATCAGCAGGAAGAACGCCATCATTGCAGTGACGAAATCGGCGTACGCGATTTTCCATGCGCCGCCGTGATGGCCGCCATGATCTTCGCCCCTTCTCGAACGGCGCACAATCACAGGCGCCGGCGCCTGCTCCTCCCGTGACGCCCGCGATTTTCTTTCGCTCATCATGCCGCTCCGCGTCAGGCCGACTTCGGCATCTTGGTGGCGCGCACGGCGTCGTCGAGTTCCTGGAAGCTCGGGCGGTCCGCGGTGAACAGCACCTTGCGGCCGAATTCGACGGCGATCGGCGGCGCGTAGCCGGACAGCGACGCGAGCAGCACGGCCTTCACGCACTGATACGGCTTGGCTTCAGCGCGGCCTTTGGCGTTGAGCAGATCGGCCAGCGGGCCGATAAAGCCATACGCGAGCAGAATGCCGAGGAACGTGCCGACCAGCGCGCCTGCAATCATTTCGCCGAGCACGGCGGGCGGCGCGCCAACCGAACCCATGGTGTGAACCACGCCCATGACCGCGGCGACGATACCGAAGGCGGGCAGGCCGTCCGCCATCTTCTGAATGGCGTTGGCCGCGACCGTCGATTCCGCGTGATGCGTGGCCAGTTCCTCGTCCATCAGGTCCTGCACTTCGAGCACGTTCACATTGCCGCCGGACATCATGCGCAGATAGTCGACGATGAAGTCGAGCAGATGATGGTCCTCCAGCACATGCGGATACTTCTGGAAAAGCACGCTTTCTTCGGGTGCGCCCACGTCGACTTCGAGCGACATCATGCCTTCCTTGCGCGCTTTCTGGAGCAACTCGTAAAGCAACGCGATCAGCTCGAGATATTTCTCCTTGGTGTAGCCACCGCTTTTAAAGCATGAGGGAATCGCCTTGAGGGTTTTCTTCAGTGTGGAAGTCGGATTGCTCACGACAAACGCGCCGATTGCCGCGCCGAAGATGCACAGTAGTTCGAATGGCTGAATCAGCGCCGGCAGATGGCCGCCCACGCCGATAAAACTGCCAATCACCGAACCGATCACTAAAACCCAGCCGATTGCAACAAACATACTTTCTCCGATTATCTTGCGCTGCCCCGCGTTCGATTAGAAAAGCCCTTATTTCAAAGGCTTTTCTCGCGCGTCACAAATCTTCCGTATGTACCGGTAAACGGCTGAATCCGGTGATGCTGAAGTGCTGAGCTGCTTAAAATGCGAAATAAATTCACCAATCGGTTAGTTCTTGATATAGGTCGGTAAATCTGTCCGCATTTTGCGATTTTCGGATTGCAATTCGTGTTTTTCCGGGTCCGGCCACATACCGAGTCAAGATGCCGCTGATACCCACTGATAGGTAACTTTTTACCGATCGCTCTGGTAGCATGACGATCGATTTGTCCCGACGGCCGTTAAGGCGGCGCCCTGTCGCGTCACGGTTCCGTCCGCTACTGACACCGGCAGTACCAATGACTCAACCGGGAAGGGAATGCCGCATGCGAAAACCAGAATCTACTGTTCAAAGTCGACTGATTCCCAAGGCGGCGGCCTGTATCACAGGCGTGAGCCTGCTATTCATCTCTACCCTCGGTCATGCCCAGGAGTTTTCGCTGTTCGGTGGCGGCTCGCGTGCGGGCAGCACGAACACCTATACATGGGCTTTCAATTATCAGGAAGGTCTGGGTCAATACTTCGCCGGCAGTTTCACGTGGCTTAACGAAGGGCATATTCCGAACCACCATCGCGACGGTCAGATGATCCAGTTGTGGGGGCGTATTCCCGTGGGCAACCCGCAATTCGTTCTGCAAGCGGGCGTCGGCCCGTACCGCTACTTCGATACGACCACCGCCGCGGAAGGCGGCAGTTATTCCGACACTCACGGCTGGGGCGTGGTGTACAGCGTGCGCGCCGCATACTACGCGTCGAGCCGGTGGATCACGCAGCTCCAGTTGAATCGCGTGCACGTTCAGCGTGGGCCGGATGCGACCAGCGTGATGTTCGGTGTCGGCTATCAGCTCGACGCCCCGGACTCGCCCGGTCCGCGCGACTGGGCGAGCGGCAGCACGCACAAAGTCACCAATAACGAAGTGGCGGTGTATCTCGGCAAAACCATCGTCAATTCAACCAGTTCGCCGAGCGCGTTCGGCGGCGCAATCGAGTACCGGCGCGGCCTCGCGAAGTATCTCGACGTCACGATCGGTTATCTCCACGAAGGCAGCAGCAAGGTGGCGCGCCGCGACGGTTTCACCAGCCAGTTATGGGCCACCCGCGCGTTTCTCAACGACAAGGTTGCGCTCGCGCTCGGCCTCGGCGCCTACTACGCGATCAACGAGAACGAAAACAGCGCGTCGCCTGGGCCGGGCGCGGGCAAGTTCTCCGGTCTCGTCACGATTGCGGGCTCGTATCGTCTAAGCGACCATTGGGACGCGCGGCTCGAATGGAACCGCGTCGTGACCCGCTATGATCGCGATTCGGATGTGATTTTCGGCGGGCTGGGCTATCGTTGGTGAATTGGGTGAAGGCCCACGCGCCAGGCGTCAAGTGTTGTCATGCAAGCAGAAGCAGTCTCTCGAACCGCAAGTCAAGACTCGGAAAAACGGAGAACAGCATGAAAGCCAGCACCATCGCCGAGCGGGAGGCCCGGGGCCGCGCCGCCCGTGAGCACTCGAAACGTTCAAGCCATAAAACGGTAGGCGAACTGCATCGCAATCCGATCGAGTTGCTCAAGCAAAGCAGCGAGGGCAGGGTGCACAACCTCGTGCCGCTGCGCTACGGGCGCATGGCCGCCTCGCCTTTCGCGTTTTTTCGCGGCACCGCGATCCTGCAGGCGCACGATCTCAGCAAAGTGAGCGACACGGGCCTGACCATGCCGATCTGCGGCGACGGCCATCTGATGAATTTCGGCGGTTTCGCCACGCCCGAGCGGCAACTCATCTTCGATCTGAACGACTTCGACGAGGTGGCGGTCGGACCGTTCGAATGGGACCTGAAACGACTGACCGCGAGCCTCGTCGTCGCCGCGCGTCATATGCGTCTGAGCCGGGGCACGGCGGAAAGTCTGGTGATGACGGCGGTCACCGAATATCGTGACCGCATGGCACATTATGCGCAATGCGGCGCGCTCGAACTCTGGTACGACCGCATCAGCTTCGAGTTGATGGCGGAAACCGCCTTGACGCCTGAACGCCGCCGCACCGTGCGGCGCGGCATGGAAAAGGCCGCGAGCCGGACGCACGAAAATCTGCTCGAGAAAATGGCGGAGCACGACGGCGATCACTGGACCATTCGCGACGCGCCGCCTGCTCTGTTCCACGTGCTCGGCGCCAACACCCTGTTCACGCCGGAAGAGACCGAAGCATTCAGAAGCGGGAACTGGCGCAAGATGGTCGAACGCATGTGGGGCGAATACGAGAAAACGCTGTCGCACGACCGGCGCGAACTGCTGGGCCATTTCACCATGCAGGACCTCGTGTTCAAAGTGGTCGGCGTCGGCAGCGTCGGCACGCGCTGCATGGTGATGCTGCTGGTCGATCACATGGGCAAGCCGCTGTTCCTGCAAATCAAGGAGGCGCGACCCTCGGTCATCGCGCAGTTCTACAAGTCGCCGGCCATCAAGCACGAGGGCGAACGCGTCGTGCGGGGGCAACGCATGCTGCAGGCCGCTAGCGATATCTTTCTCGGCTGGGCGACGGGACCGCTGGGGCGGCATTTCTACTTTCGTCAGTTGCGCGACATGAAGCTGTCGGCAAACATCGAGTTGTTCGACTCCGACCTGCTGGATGGTTATGCGCGCTTATGCGGCTGGATCATGGCGCGGGCGCATGCCAAGGCGAGCGGGCAGGCAATCGAAGTGAGCGCGTATATCGGCCGCGGCGATCAGTTCGCGGAAGCGCTCACCGGCTACGCGATGGCCTACGCGGACCAGGTGGAACGCGATTACGACGTGTTCCTGAAGGCATGCCGCGGCGGCGAGCTGGAAGCGCGCACGGACGAGGATATGGCGGCGGATTTCCGCGTATAGCGGATGCATTCGCGATCGCGCGGCTCGCCGGGCTAGGTGGCGGGCGGGCCGCGCAACGCCTCGCGCAACGTCACGAAACGCAGACTCAGCCGTCGGCGCGCGCCTCGCGCAATGTCACGAAACGCAGCTGTCGCTGCCGCGCTGCGCCGATCACACTCGGCAACACCGCGAGGATCAATGGCGTGCCGTCGGCGGTGAGGGCTGCGTTGCCATCGTGCAGCAGGAGAATGTCCCGCGGCGCGAGACCGTCGAGCAGGCGCCGCGTGACCACGTGCGGATCGCGCTCGCGCGTGTCGTAGCCACGCCGCGTCCACGCCGCGAGGCGCAGGTCGAGCTTGCGCAAGACCGGTTCGAGAAAGATGTTGCGCAGGCCGGCCGGTGCGCGGAAAAACATCGGCCGCTCGCCGCTCAGTGTTTCGAGCGTGCGTTGTGCGGCATCGATCTCCCGCGTGAGCGCGCCCGGAAACGTCACGGAAAACGTGTGTACGTGAACCTGCGAGTGGTTTTCGAGCGCATGGCCGCGCGCGACGATCTCCCGCGTGAGCGCCGGGTAGCGCTGCGCCTCTGCGCCGATACAGAAGAAGGTGGCGCGCACGCCGAAGGCGTCGAGCAGATCGAGCACTTGCGGCGTAACGACCGGGTCCGGACCGTCGTCGATGGTCAGCGCGATCGCGTCGGCGTTGCGCGGGGTAGCGGGCAGGCGCGTCCAGTTCGGGCCGAGCAGCGTGGTGCGCGGCAGCAGTCCGGCCACTGTGAAAATGGCGTGATTCACAAAGATCGCGGCGAGCCACCAGGGCCATGCGGCGGGCGCGAGCAGCCATCCGGCCAGCACGAAAACGTGCCATGCGGCGGTGGCCGTGAGCATCGCGGGATAACCGGTGCGCGGCCAGCGGCGCGGCGGCGTGTGATGGGCGCCATGCGGCGGCGTGGAGAGTTCTTTCATCAAGCGTGCTTCCTGTCTTCCTTCCTTCGTCCTGCGAAGGCCTTACATCGCGCGCGTGACGCAACAGCAAACGATACCATTGATGCGCGCCGCGACGTGCCCGCCGACAGGAGCGGTAAAATGTGAAAGCACGCTGAAAGACGTTGTGCTTCGCGACAATCGGGTCCGCTGGGTGATGTAGCGGCACATCTGCTCTTTTACTGCGCGCATTGCGATGCGCCAGGCTCGCGGCGAACGATTTCCTTGAGGCGTGGTGGGTTTGACGAGCGCCTATCAACTGGCCGACGATGATGTGATCGTCGGCACCTCGCCGATGTCCGACGTACAGGGTTGCAGGTTCCGCAAGGATGACCCGCGGTTCATGAAGCTTGCAGCCAGTTTGCATGATCTGCACAACGAGGAGACGTGCCGTGACGGGAACGGGAATCAAGAAGGTCGCGCTGGTGACGGGCGCGGGCAGCGGAATCGGCCGCGCGTGTGCGCTCAAGATGCTGGAGCACGGCTATAGCGTCGTGCTGGCCGGCCGCCGGCAGGCGCCGCTCGACGCAATCGTGCAGGAAGCGCAGCAACTCGGCGGCGACGCGCTGGCCGTGGCGTGCGACGTGACGGATGCGGACAGCGTCGCTGCCTTGTTCGACACGATCCGCGAACGGCGCGGCCGGCTCGACGTGCTGTTCAACAACGCGGGCCGCAATGGTTCGCCCGTCGATATCGACGAACTCTCGATCGACGAATGGCGCTCGGTGGTCGACACTAACCTCACCGGCGTGTTCCTGTGCACGCGCGCGGCCTTCGGTTTGATGAAAACGCAGAGCCCGCGCGGCGGCCGCATCATCAACAATGGCTCGATCTCGGCGCATGCGCCGCGGCCCAATAGCATTGCCTATACCGCGACCAAGCACGCGATCACCGGCCTCACGAAAGCCGTGTCGCTCGACGGCCGGAAATACGACATTGTCTGCGGGCAGATCGACATCGGCAATGCGGCGACCGAGATGGCCGAACGCATGGCGCGCGGCGTGCCGCAGGCCAACGGCGAAATCGCCGTCGAGCCGCTGATGGACGTTCAGCATGTGGCCGACGCCGTGCTGCACATGGCCGAACTGCCGCTCACGGCGAACGTGCAGTTCATGACCATCATGGCGAGCAAGATGCCGTTCGTCGGCCGGGGGTGATGGCCGGAGCGCGAGCAGCAAGCCGCGCCGGATCAACTTATACTGGGCGCTTTCCGCCTCGATGGAACCCGCTTCGCCGTGCCCCGAGCCACACCTGAGGACGACCCGCAACCGGTGCCGCCCGTGCCGCCCGATCTCGACGATTGTTGTCATAGCGGCTGCAATCCGTGTGTGTTCGATCGCTATGACGAAGCGCTCGAACGTTATCGAGCCGCGCTCGCCGAGTGGCAGGCGCGGCAGCAAGTGCGGCCAGCGCAGCACGTGACGGCGGCGCGGCGAAGCAAGCCGCGCACGCGCCGTTGAACGGCGCTCGAGGTTTCGCCTCGAGGCCGCAGTTCTCACCCAGCCCCGTCATGACCGACCTTCAGTCCGCGCCTCTCGAACCCCTGAATGAATCGCACACGCTGGACGACCTGCATCGCTTCGTGCAGCGTTATCCGCGGCTGTTCGTGCTGACCGGCGCGGGCATCAGCACCGACTCGGGCATTCCCGGCTACCGCGACGACAACGGCGAATGGAAACGCTCGCCGCCCATCACGCTGCAGGAGTTTCTCGGCACGCTGGCCATGCGCCAGCGCTACTGGGCGCGCAGCATGGTCGGCTGGCCGGTGGTCGCCCACGCCGAGCCCAACGCCGCGCATACCGCGCTCGCGCGGCTCGAAGCGGCCGGCCATGTGCCGACGCTGGTCACGCAGAACGTGGACGGCCTGCATCAGCGGGCGGGCAGCCGCGAGGTGATCGAACTGCATGGCGGTATCAACGGTGTGACGTGTCTGGACTGCGGCATGCAGCACTCGCGCGCGTCGATCCAGCAGACCCTCGAAGCGGACAATCCCGCGCTCCTGAACGTGACGGCCGAAACCGCCGCGGATGGCGACGCGCATCTCGAGTGGCACGACCTTGGCGGGTTCCGCATTCCGGCCTGCCCGAACTGCGGCGGCCTGCTGAAGCCCGCGGTGGTGTTCTTCGGCGAAAGCGTGCCGAAGGAGCGCGTGGAGGCGGCCTCGCATGCACTCGACGCGGCGGACGCCGTGCTCGTGGTCGGCTCGTCGCTGATGGTCTACTCCGGCTACCGCTTTTGCGTGTGGGCGCAAAAGCAGCGCAAGCCGGTGGTTGCGATCAACCTGGGCCGCACGCGCGCGGATCCTTTGCTGTCGCTGAAAATCGCGGCGCCGTGCGCCGAGACGTTGACCGCGCTGGCCGGCCGGCTGGCGCTGGATTGAACGGTCGGCCCGACAAAAGAACGCAACCCGAAAGGAAAATTCATGTTGACGACGATCGCACAGCTCGAAGCCCTCTACGGTCAGCCGCACGAGCGCGCGGTGCGTAAAGAGATTTCGTTTATCAACGAAGACTATCGCGCGTTCATCGAAGTCGCGCCGTTCGCTGTGCTCGCCACCGCCGGCCCTGAAGGCCTCGACTGTTCGCCGCGCGGGGACGCGCCGGGCTTTGTGCGTATCGTCGACGAACGCACGCTCGCGCTGCCGGATCGCATCGGCAACAATCGCCTCGACAGTCTGCGCAATATCATCGTTGAGCCGCGTCTGGCGCTGCTCTTCATCATCCCCGGCGTGGGCGAGAGCTTGCGCGTGAACGGGCGCGGCCGTATTACCGACGATCCGCAATGGCTGGACAGTTTCGCTGTCGCAGGTAAACTGCCGCGCACCGTGCTGCTGATCGACGTGGACAGCGTCTACTTTCATTGCTCGAAAGCGTTGGTGCGTTCGAAATTATGGGATCCGGCGCATTACGTCGAGCGCTCGCGCCTGCCGAGCGCCGGCGAGATTCATCGGCGTATCAACGGTGCGCAGTTCGACGCGGCGACCTACGATCGCGAACTCGCCGAACGCGTGCGCACGGCCTTGTACTGAAACCGAAGCTGACCATGACAGACTCCCATCCGGCGTTGCGGCAACGTTCGCCATCCGCCGAACGCAACCGTGAACCGATTCTCGCCGTGCTGCGCGAAGCGCTGCCGGCCACCGGCCGCGTGCTCGAAATTGCGAGCGGCACGGGCCAGCACGCGATCTGCTTTGCGCGCGCCATGCCCGGGCTCGACTGGCAACCGAGCGATGCCGATGCCACAGCGCGCGAGTCGATCGCGGCGTGGATCGCGCACGAGGGGCTCGCGAACGTGCGCGCGCCGCTCGCGCTCGACGTGCATCAGCCGGATTGGGGCGTGGATACGCTCGACGCCGTGGTTTGCATCAACATGATTCACATCTCACCGTGGAGCGCGACGCAGGCGTTGTTCGCGGGGGCGAGCCGCCGTCTCGTGGAGGGCGGCGTGCTGTATCTCTACGGTCCTTACAAACGCGGCGGCGCGCATACTTCACCGAGCAACGAGGCGTTCGATCAGCAGTTGCGCGGCCGCGACCCGGCATGGGGCGTGCGCGACATGGAAGCCGTGGTGGCGTTGGGCGCTTCGGTCGGATTCGTGTGCGACGAGCCGGTCGCCATGCCGGCCAACAATTTCAGTCTGGTGTTGACGAAACGCGCGGGTGCGGCGCGGGTCTGACTAACGTTCGACGCAATGAATTGCGCCGCCCGCTGCCTGCCGGCGAGCGGCAAGCCGGCAATTCTTTTATTCTTTCACCCTCGACGCCCGCCGACGTTCCTTCCGGCGCGGCGTCACGACATTTTTTGGACTCTGGAGAATTCACATGGGCAAACAGGCAATCGGCGTGGTGGGGCTGGCGGTCATGGGCCGCAATCTGGCGCTCAACATCGAGAGCCGCGGCCACGCGGTGTCGGTGTACAACCGCAGCCGCGAAAAAACCGACGAACTCGTCGCCGAATATCCGGACAGGAAGCTGGTGCCGGCCTTCACGCTGGAAGAATTCGTGGAGTCGCTGGAAAAGCCGCGCCGCATTCTGCTGATGGTCAAGGCCGGCGAGGGCACCGACGCCACGATCAACCAGTTGAAACCGCTGCTCGACAAGGGCGACATTCTGATCGACGGCGGCAACACGCATTTCACCGACACGATCCGCCGCAATCAGGATCTCGCCAAGTCCGGCCTGCATTTCATCGGCACCGGCGTCTCGGGCGGTGAGGAAGGCGCATTGAAAGGCCCGTCGATCATGCCGGGCGGCCAGCGCGACGCCTACGACCTCGTGGCCCCGATCCTCACCGAAATCGCCGCCAAGGCGCCGGACGGCGAGCCGTGCGTCGCCTATATGGGACCGGACGGCGCGGGCCACTTCGTGAAGATGGTGCACAACGGCATCGAATACGGCGATATGCAGCTGATCGCGGAAAGCTACGCGGTGCTCAAGCAGGTGGTCGGACTCTCGAACGAAGAGCTGGGCAAGGTCTACACCGAGTGGAACGAGGGCGAGCTCGACAGCTATCTGATCGAAATCACCTCGAAGATTTTCAGCAAGAAAGACGAAGAAACCGGCAAGGATCTGGTCGACGTGATCCTGGATCGCGCCGCGCAGAAGGGCACCGGCAAGTGGACCAGCCAGAACGCGCTTGATCTCGGCGCGCCGCTGCCGCTGATTACGGAAGCCGTGTTCGCGCGCGTGCTGTCGTCGCTGAAGACGCAGCGCGTGGCCGCGAGCAAAGTGCTGGAGGGCCCGGCGGCCAAGCCGCTCGCCGCCGAGCGTCAGGCGTTCATCGAGTCGGTGCGCCGCGCGCTTTACTTCAGCAAGGTGATCTCGTACGCACAAGGCTTCGCGCAACTGCGCGCCGCCTCGGAAGAGTACAAGTGGGATCTGGATTTCGGCACGATCGCGAAGATCTTCCGCGCCGGCTGTATCATCCGCGCCCGCTTCCTGCAAAAAATCACGGACGCTTATACGAAGGACAAAGCGATCGCTAACCTGCTGCTCGATCCGTATTTCCGCGACATCGCGAAGAACTACCAGTCGGCTCTGCGCGAAGTCGTGATCGCGGCGATCAACGCGGGCGTGCCGGTGCCGGCTTTCGCGTCGGCAATCGCGTATTTCGACGCGTATCGTTCGGAACGCCTGCCGGCGAACCTGGTGCAGGCACAGCGCGATTTCTTCGGCGCGCATACTTTCGAACGCACCGACAAGCCGGGCAGCTTCCACGCGAACTGGAGCTGAGCGTTTGAATGACGGCCCGGCGCGTCCTTGCATCAAGGCGTGCCGGGCTGCGCAGGCGCTTTAAATTCGAGACAGGAAATTGTTGCTGAAGGGCGGCGCAGAGGTAGGCTGGACGGGCGATGCGCCGCCTACTATTGCTATTTTTGAAATAGAGTTTCGTCGTTTTAGGGGTTTCCCCTAGGTGTCGACACTCCTAAACTTCTACTTAACCGCTGCGGGACACCAAGTCCCAGGCGCATTAAAACAAGTTCTGGAGGTTTACATCATGAAATCCCTTATCTCTGCAGTCGTCGTTGCCGCCGCTCTGGTTGCTCCTGTTGCTTCGTTTGCTCAATCGAACCAGCCGGTGACGCGCGCTCAAGTCCGCGCTGAACTGGTTCAACTGGAAAAGGCCGGCTACAACCCGGTGGGCGATCATACCGACTACCCGTCTAACCTGCAGGCCGCTCAGGCTCGCGTCGATGCTCAAAACGGTACTGCCCAAGCCGTGAACAGCGGCTACGGCGCACCTATCGCCGGCAGTTCGCAAGCCGGCCGTCCGCTGAGCAGCAACGACCGTAACTCGGTCTACTTCGGCAACTAATTCGCGCCGAAAGTGATGAAAACGTCGCCTGACTGACGGGCGGCGCGCAAATAGAAACGCCGTCCGGATTGCCGGGCGGCGTTTGTCGTTTACGGCGCGGCTTGGGCGCGTGCATCTGTGGCAGGCCGGGCGGTGAATAATAAGCGGCGGACCAGCGGCGCCCGGGAATGGGCGCCGGGGTCAGGGCATTGCGGGTGTAGGCGGGGGCGTACGTCTTAATGCAGCGAGCGATGCCGGCGGCCTATTTCATCGAACAAGGCGCGGCTGGGTTCGAGGGCCAGCAGCCAGGATTCGTCGTAGCCGCTCAGATTGTCGAGCGCCTCGCGCAAACGCTCGATCGCCACAGCAGGAATCTCGACGCTCGCTTCCACGCCACTCGACAACCCGGCGACGCTGGCCAGTTGTACCAGGGCGTCGGCGGCTTCGGCCACGTCGGCGGCGAAAACCAGGTGGGTGTTCAAAAGCTCGACCAGACCCGGCGACGCCGCAATATCGTCGACGTTGAGTTGCACGGCCAGAAAAGTGGCTTTGTTCATCCTCAACTCCCTAGCAGATTTCAGACGTTAGCTTATGGCGTGCCGACAGCAAGACTGAGTATAGGCCAGGGCTCCAATGATTCAATGATCACACGAATCGGCCGCGCGGCCCGTTGGCGGCGAGCAAGCCGCCTGCCACACCTATAATGAGGCCAGCCGCTACGAGGCTCGCGCCCGTCAGACCAAGCCGCCGCGCGCGGCGGGCCGCGACTGGCGGCGTTGTTTCTTCTCAACTGTCTGGTGACCATGAAGATCATTCGCAGCAAGGATTTCACCGCGCCGCGCGCCTGGGGCGCGCTCGATATCGCCAACATGGGCGGCATTACGACGCGGCTGCATTGGACCGATCAACCTTATAAGTGGCATGTCAACGACGGCGAGGAAGTATTCGCCGTGCTCGATGGCCGCGTCGAGATGCGCTATCGCGAGGACGGCGTCGAACAGTCGGCCGTTCTGGAAACGGGCGACGTGTTTTACGCCGCGGTGGGCACCGAACATGTGGCTCATCCGATCGGCGCGGCGCGCATTCTGGTGGTCGAGTCGGAGGGCAGCGTCTGAAGGTTGGCGCAAGGGCGGTGCCATACCGGCGCGGTGATCGTCGCGCGCGGCGGCATAATGGAGACCCGCCGAGGCGCCGCGAGGGCGTGGGAGATCGCGCGCGACGCGCGGCACGGCAAATGCTTGGCCATCGATTGAATCCGATTGATTGAATAAAGAGTCGAGGAAAATCACATGACAAGACCATGGCAATTGACGGGGACCCGGTGGCTGACAGCCGCCGCGCTCGGCGTGATGTTCAGCGGCTGCACGACGATGCCGTGGGACAGCACGCCGTTTTACAGCAGCACGCCGTCCCGGCCGACCACGCTCAGCACGGTTCCTGTTCCCGCCGGTTTTTACCGGGTCAATCCGGGTGACACGATCGGCGCCATTGCGTCGGCTTACGGCCATAAACCTCAGGAAATCGCGGCGTGGAATGGCCTCGCGGCCAACGCCGCGGTCAATCCGGGGCAAGTGCTGCGGGTGTCGCCGCCAATGGCCTCGGGCAGTGTGGTGACGCCGCCAGTCGCTGTCGCGCCGAATGGTCCCGCTACGGCGCCCGGCGCGCCCACGGCGTCCGCCGGGCCACAGCAAGGCGTGTTGCAATGGCCGGTTCGAGGGCCGGTGCTCAGAGCGTTCGCGCCGGGCAAGTCGAACGGCATCGTGATCGGCGGACGGCCGGGCGATCCGGTCAAGGCGGCCGCCACCGGCCGCGTGGTCTACGCGGGCTCGGGTATCGAAGCGTACGGCCCGCTCATCATCATCAAACACGACGATTCGTTGATCACCGCCTACGGGCAGAACAGCACGCTGCTGGTCAAGGAGGGCGACGCGGTCGCGCAGGGGCAAACCATCGGCGAAGTCGGGGTGGACAGCCGCGGCGTCGCGTCGATCCAGTTCGAGGTCCGTCAGAACGGCCAGCCCGTCGATCCGCTTGCCTGGCTGCCGAAGCCGGGCGGATGAAGCTTCCTGTTTAGCGCGATTTCAGCGCAGCGTTAATTGAATATACTGTGTGGCTAAACTGCCTGCGGCGGGCTCGCCCGTCGGCAGCGACGCAGCGGTGTGGCGACCGGCCGTCGCAGGCTGTCATTCATAGACGCACAGGGACACACAATGATCGATTTGCGCAGCGATACCGTAACCCGTCCGAGTCCGGCGATGCTCGCGGCCATGTCGGCCGCCGAAGTGGGCGATGACGTCTGGGGCGACGACCCCACCGTGCTGCGTCTGCAGGCCACGGCTGCCGAACGCGCCGGCAAGGAGGCGGGTCTGTTCTTCCCGAGCGGCACGCAAAGCAACCTCGCTGCCTTGATGGCGCACTGTGCGCGCGGCGACGAATACATCGTCGGGCAGTTGGCTCACACCTACAAGTACGAAGGCGGCGGCGCCGCAGTGCTCGGCAGCATCCAGCCGCAGCCGCTCGAGAATGCCGCGGACGGTTCGATTCCGCTGGAGAAGATCGCCGCTGCGATCAAGCCCATCGACAACCATTTCGCGCGCACGCGGCTGCTGGCGTTGGAGAACACCATCGGCGGCAAGGTGCTGCCGGCTGCTTATGTCACGGAGGCCGTGCAGCTTGCGCGTCAGCGCGGGCTGTCCGTTCATCTCGACGGCGCACGCGTCTACAACGCGGCGGTCGCGTCGGGCAAGCCGGTCGCGGCATTGTGTGAACCGTTCGATTCGATCTCGATCTGTTTTTCGAAGGGACTCGGCGCGCCGGTCGGCTCAGTGCTGGTCGGCAGCCAGGCGCTGATCGACGTGGCGCACCGCTGGCGCAAGGTGCTGGGCGGCGGCATGCGTCAGGCCGGCATTCTGGCGGCCGCTTGCCTGTATGCGCTCGATCACAACGTCGAGCGTCTCGCCGACGACCACGCGCACGCCGCGCATCTGGCAGCGGGTCTGGAAGGCATCGAGCACGTCAAGGTGCAGTCGGTCGCGACCAATATGGTGTTCGCTCAGTTTCCGCAGCAGCATTGCGCGCCGCTCGAAGCGTGGCTCAAGGAGCGCGGGATTCTCACGCAGATGCTGTATGCGTCGCGATTCGTGACGCATAAGGACGTGTCGCGCGGGGATATCGATACGTTCATCGCTGCGGTGAAGGCGTATTTCGCGGCGCGGTGAGTGGCTGCCGGTGTGGCGCGCTGTTAGTTAGGCAAAGCACCAAAAACAAAGCACCGAAAACAAAGCGGACGCACTGTCACCCCAGGGCGCCCACTTTGTTCATTTCATCGACGCTTTCGCATGCACACCCGACCGATGTGACGGCGCCAGCAAACGCAACCCGCTCGCCAGGCTCGCCGCGCCCGCAAAGAAGGCGCCAGTGCTGAGCGCCAGCGTCGGCCCGTGCCGTCCGGCAATCCCGAAGCTCAACGCGACCAGCGCGGCGCCGGTGGTCTGCCCGAGCAGCCGCGCGGTCGCAACGATCCCGCTGGCGCCGCCGCTGCGCTCGGGCGGCGCGCTCGCCATCAACGCTTTCAGATTCGGCGACTGGAAGAAGCCGAAGCCCGCGCCGCAAATTGCCATGCGAATGCCGATGTCGAGCACGTGCGGATGAACCGGCAACAGCGCGAGCGAAGCCATCCCCGCCGACATCACCGCGAGGCCGATCGCGCCGAGCAGCCCCGGCGGATAGCGGTCGGACAGATTGCCCGCCAGCGGCGCGGCGAGCGCGACCACCACCGGCCACGGCGTCATCAGAAAGCCGGTTTCGACCTGACTGCGATGCAGCACGTCCTCGAAGTAGAACGGCAGCGAGACGAACGCCAGCCCTTGCGCGGCAAACGAGCAAACCGCGGTCACCGCCGACAACGCGAACACCGGCCGCCGGAACAGATCGACCGGCAGCATCGGTGCCGGGTGGCCGGCTTCGCGGCGAATCAGCAACAGCCCGAACACGAGCGCGACAGCCGCGGCGCTCAGCACCAGTTGCGTCGAGGCCCGCTGGGCCGCCTCGCCGAGCGCGAAGATCAGCGCGGCAAACGTGACCACATTCAGGAGCGCGGCAACCGGATCGAAGTTGTGCCTGCCGCGTTCGGTGTGCGGCAAGGCCGGCCATGCGAAACCCAAAGCCAGCAGGCCGAGCGGCACGTTGACCGCGAACAGCCAGGGCCACGCGGCGACGGACAGAATCAGCGAAGCCACCGTCGGCCCGACCGCGAACGACACGCCGACGATCAGCGCGTTGGTGCCGAGGCCGCGTCCAAGCCGGTGGGGCGGATACAGATAGCGGATCAACGCGGTATTCACGCTCATGATCGCGCTCGCGCCGAGGCCTTGCACGACGCGCGCGGCGGCGAGCAGCGGCAGCGTGGACGCGAGCGAGCACGCCAGCGATGCCAGCGTGAACAGCGCAATGCCGCTGATATAGATCCGCCGATGCCCGACGATATCGCCGAGCGCGGCAAGCGGCAGGAGTGTCGCGACCATCGCGAGTTGATACGCGTTGATGATCCACACCGACGCCGCGGGCGCCGCATGCAGGTCGGCGGCAATGGCGGGCAGCGCGGTATTGGCGATGGCGGTGTCGAGCGTGGCGAGCGCGACGGCGAGCATGATCGCGGCCATCGCGCGGCGGTTGGCGGCGGGCATCGGGGCGTCCGCCGGGAAGGGCTGGGCTGCGGTTGCGCTGGGTTTGTCGGACAAGGCGTGGCTCGTCGGGTTAGGCATGCCGACGCGCAGCACGAGTCGAGAAGCGTGGTGCGCGAGCGGCAGGGGTTGTGTGGCGATAGGCGCGCGTAGCCTGAATCCGGCGTTTTGAAGCGTATCAGGGCAGGGCGCGCGGCGAATGTAGCGATTGTTACAGAGGCGCGGAAATCGTGCTGAAGACGACGGCGCGGAGCGCATCGATCTCACGGTTCATATTGCAACTAACGGTCAAGCCCGGGCGGCGTCCACGAACTGGCCGGTGCGCACGTTGTGACACGCCTTCCGGCACAACCGCCTGGCAGACGATGCGCTCTCATTCCACCACACACCTGGTCCATAGCCGCATTCATCCGCGCGTCATGCCGCGAAAAAATAATGGCGTTGCTTTCACTCACCGCGCATCTGGAGATACGCAATCGTTTGCCTGTTTTGCGCAGCCGATGCACGCGCGCAGTGCCATCCACACGCGCGTTGCACCGCCCGTGTGCGAAAAAGCGGTGTGCTACCGTGTGTCGGCGGGCATGGCATGTGCGTGAGCAAGCGCTCGCGCTCGCCGGTGCCCGGTGGCCGTAGAATGTCCTACTCTGATTCTTAACCCGCCTGACCGGCACGCGCCTCCCGTCCGTCATCTGTGCGGTTCGCGTATGCCGCGTCGCTCTTTCCCCGGAGGCTTCGATGACAGCCGTCGATCTGGAATTCGACCAGCTCAACAGTACCGTCGACGCGCTACGGCGCTCAATTTCCAACCGCATGATGTACGGCGTCGGCAAGGACGCCGTCACCGCGCATCCGCATGACTGGCTGCACGCCGCGGCGCTTGCCGTGCGCGACCGGCTGGTCGCGCGCTGGATGAAGACCACGCGCCTGCAGTACGAACAGGACGTGAAGCGCGTCTACTACCTGTCGATGGAATTCCTGATCGGCCGGACCTTTACGAACGCCTTGCTGGCGCTCGGCATCCACGACCAGATGAAGGAAGCGCTCGCGAGTCTGGGCGTCGATATGGAGGCGCTGACCGATATCGAGCCGGACGCCGCGCTCGGCAACGGCGGCCTCGGCCGGCTCGCGGCCTGCTTTCTCGATTCGATGGCGACGCTCGGCATTCCGGGTTTCGGCTACGGCATCCGTTACGAATATGGCATGTTCCGTCAGGAGATCGTCAACGGCGAGCAGGTCGAAGCGCCGGACTACTGGTTGCGCGCGGGCAATCCGTGGGAGTTTCCGCGGCCGGAAGTCACTTACATGGTTCACTTCGGCGGGCGCACGGTGCAGCGTGGCGAGCATGTCGAATGGATCGACACGGAGCACGTGAACGCCACCGCCTACGACACCGTCATTCCCGGTTACGACACGGACGCGACCAACACGCTGCGCCTGTGGTCGGCGCGCGCGACCGAAGAGCTCGATCTGGGCGCGTTCAATCGCGGCGACTACCGCAACGCGGTCGACACGAAGAACATGTCGGAGAACGTCTCGCGCCTGCTGTATCCGGACGACTCGACGCCGGCCGGTCGCGAGCTGCGTCTGCGTCAGGAATACTTTTTCGTTTCGGCGACCATGCAGGATCTGATTCGCCGCTATCAGCGCACGCACAGCACGTTCGGGCGCTTCTCCGAAAAGGTGGCGGTGCATCTGAACGATACGCACCCCGTGCTGGCGATTCCCGAGCTGATGCGTTTGCTGGTGGATGTCCATCATCTGCAGTGGGATAAGGCGTGGAAGCATGTCACGCAGATTTTCTCGTACACGAACCACACGCTGATGCCCGAAGCGCTCGAGACGTGGGACGTGGAGATGCTCGCGCGCCTGTTGCCGCGGCATCTCGAGATCATCTTCGAGATCAACGCGCAGTTTCTCAAGCATGTCAGCGAGCATTCGGGGCATGACGGCGAGATGATCCGCCGCATTTCGCTCGTCGACGAATACGGGCAGCGGCGCGTGCGGATGGCCTATCTGGCGATCGTTGCGAGTCAGAAGGTGAACGGCGTGTCGAAGCTGCATTCGCAACTGATGACCCGCGATATTTTCGCCGACTTCGCGCGCATCTACCCGGACCGCTTCACCAACGTCACGAACGGCATCACACCGCGCCGCTGGCTCGCCCAGGCGAGCCCGTCGCTGTCGTCGCTGATCGACCAGCAGATCGGCAAGCACTGGCGCACCAATCTGTTCGAGCTGGAGCAACTGCGAAACCTGCGTAACGACAGCGGTTTTATTGAGGCCTTCCGTGAAGCGAAGCGGCAGAACAAGCTGCGGCTCGTGCATCGCCTCGCCCATCACACCAAGCTGCGTTTCGATCCGGATGCGCTCTTCGATCTGCAGGTCAAGCGCATTCACGAATACAAGCGGCAACTGCTCAACGTGCTGCACGTGATCGTGCGCTACAACCAGATTCGCGCGCATCCCGAGCGTGACTGGGTGCCTCGCGTGGTGCTGTTCGCCGGCAAGGCCGCGTCCGCATACCGGATGGCGAAGACGATCATCAAGCTGATCGGCGATGTCAGTCAGAAGGTCAATCACGATCCGCTGATCGGCGACCGCCTGAAAGTGGTGTTCGTGCCGAACTACGGCGTAAGCGTGGCAGAACTGATCATTCCGGCCGCTGATCTGTCGGAGCAGATTTCGATGGCGGGCACGGAAGCATCGGGGACCGGCAACATGAAACTCGCGCTCAACGGCGCGTTGACGATCGGCACGATGGACGGCGCGAACATCGAGATCTGCGATGCGGTGGGGCGCGAGAACATCTTCATCTTCGGCCATACCGCCGACGAAGTCGACAGCCTGCGCGCCACCGGCTACCGGCCGCGGCAAATCTACGAAGAGAACCCCGAGCTGCGCATGGCGCTCGACCAGATCCGCACGGGTTTCTTTTCGCCGGACGATCCGCTGCGCTTCTCGGATATTTTCCACACGCTGGTCGACTGGGGCGATCACTACATGGTGCTGGCCGATTTTGCCGCATTCGCGAAGGCGCAGAACGAGGTGGACGCGCGCTTCGTCGACAAGCGCGCGTGGACCGACAGCGCGATCGAGAATGTGGCGGGCATGGGGCAGTTTTCGTCGGATCGCACGATCGGCGAATATGCACGCAACATCTGGCATGTGAGTCCGCTCGAGATCGATTAGCGGACTGAGCGCTCCGGTGCGGGGCTTAAGCGGAAAGGCCGCGCGATGGTGTGTCGTGCGGCCTTTTCATTTCGCTGGCTGTGGCAGTGGCTCTCGCCACCGCGGCGCTTACTGCGCGAGCTTCTCGACCTCGCGTGCGGCACGCAGGCCTATCTGGCCGTGCGGGAAGTCGAACAGCACGTCGATATTCTGCATGCCCATCAGGCCGATCACGATACGGTCGGCGCCCGGTTTCGCCTTGACGATCGTGACCTGCGCGCCTTCATAGCGATGCACCCATTTGCCCGATCCCACCGCCGCGTTGTAGTTGCCCTGGTTGAGCACCTTGCCGATGTCGTCGTCGCCGGTCCAGTTCGGCGCCTTGTCCATTTCGATGCGGATCATGTCGCTGCTGGCCGTGGCAAACACCAGCGGCGCGCAGAAGGTCATCTTGTCGCCAACGTTGACGCAACCTCTCGGCCATTGCGCCGTGCCGTCCTGCAAGATGGTCATCGGCACCATCGTGTAGTCCTTCGTGATTGCGTTCGACGGACTCAGCACGAGGTAAGGCTTCGCGAAGTTCGCATGCACCAGGTAGCGTTGGCCGATATTGCCGGGCAGAGCACGCAGCGGCTGGGTGCAGCAGGTGTCGTCCGGTTGCGCCGCGCCGATGCCGAATAGACCGGAAAACGCCCAGCCGAATTCAGCGGTATAACCGTCCATGCCCACACAGTGCCGTGAGGTGGACTGGCAATTCACCACGTCCACGGCTTGCGCGTCGATCTGCGCCGGCTTCGTCCCCGCAATGCTCATCGGTATTTTCACGGCGGCGCCGGAGACTTGTGCGCCGTTCGTCAACGGCAGCGAACTCACCGGCCCGGCGTTCGGATAGGCGGTGGCGGGCAACACCGACTTCAGCACGCGCACGCCTTGCGTGCCCGTGTCGAGTGCCATATAGACCGCCTTGCCGTCGAGTTGGATCGGCAAGCCGAGGCGCGCCTGGTCCCTGTCGGCGCGATCCACCTGCAGCGGAATCAGCAGGCCGTCGTTGCCGCCGTTGAGCAGCGTGGCAGCGGGCGCAGGCGGCGTGGGAGTGGGGAAGGTGACAGCGCAGCCGCTTAGCGCGACGAGCGCGGCAGTGATGACGAGCGCGGCCGCGCCAGAACGGCGCCCGCTGAGGCGCAAATGCCGGCGCGCGGCGCGAGGAGACGACAGGAGCATAGATTACGCTTTGCAAAAAGGCGGTCCCTGACGAAGGCGAGGCATCGCGAGCCGCGAGGCGGACAACACGCGGGAGCAATCTCACTGGATTGCCCCTGCGTGGACAGTGAAACCGCGACGCGTGCAGGCCTGCGGGAAGGAACACGCAATAACAGGAGCGGCGACTCTACATGGCCACTCGAGCGCAATTGCAAAGATGTGTGAAGGTTTGCATGCGGCGGGAAAGCGGCGCATGCAAGTTTCGATCTACGTCAATGTTCGCGCGGACGACGGATCACGGTTGCCTGCGCGCGGCCAAGCGTAGCGCGATCGAGCGCGACGGTCAGCAGGCCAATCACGTCGTCGAGAGTGCGGGAGGTCACTTCCACGCGAAACGTCACGCGCTCGCGTTGCTGATCGACGGTGACGACATAGAGACGCAGATCTTCGCCGAGCGCGGCGTGTAGCGCGCGCCGCCCATTGGCCGACGAGGTGCCGGGCACGGTGACTTCGATAATGACGAGCGGCACGACCACATGCGTGCGGCGCGCCATGCGCGGCGTGCGCGAGTTACGCGTGGCGGAGGGATCTGACGTTGCAACGGAAGTGAGCATCGTGATTGCGCCGACCCGGCGGGCGGCGCGTTGTTGACACCAGCTCACTCTAACCACGCGCGCCTCAACGGCGCGCAAAAGCTGCTGCGCGGCGAATCAAAATTGTGTTAACACGGCGGGTGGCAATTTGCCGCTGCGCGGCGTGTGGCCCACGTGGGCCATCTGCCCCACGCTTGCCCCGTGCGGCGCGTCGCGTGGCTGAGCGCGCCGTCAGACCTTCGGCGTGGCGGCTGTGCTTTTGGCTTCGTTCACGGCCGCGCCGACGCGCTCGACGAAATCGCGATCGGTGCTCATCAGCGCTTCGCGCTCGCCATTCGCGGTTTGCACCATCAGGCGATGGGTGATGTCCTGAGTCGCCCAGGTGAGCCAGCCGACCACGGCCAGCATCGTGCCGCACACCATGCCGACTGGCGAGCGCAATATCCCGCCGACAATAGCGCCGGCGAGGCCGACGAGCGAAATCGCGAGTGGCAAGGCCTTGTTCTTCTGCACGGTGACGACCTGCACGCTCACGATATCGCGCAGCGGAAAGACCTGGCCGGCGGCCGAGAGTGCATTGCGCGTGACCGACACGCCACGATCATTGAAAGGGGTTTCCATCGAGTCCAATTCAAGCGGTAGCAAAGGGCGCAGCGTACCAGACTTCAAATGCCTGAAGGTGCGGGATTTCTTGACGTCGGTCAGGTGGATCGCGAGGCGGTGCGGGCGACCGGCCGCTGCCGCCGCAAGATTCTGAAAGAGTCCGGCGCGCCCGGCGCTCTACACCAGTGCCGTGATACGCGCACCGAGCCACGCGCGCAGTGCGGCGACTTCTTCACCGCACACGGAATGTTCCATCGGATAGGCATGCCACTCGACCTTGTTGCCCTGCGCCAGCGCAAAGTCGCGCGCGGCCTCGCCGAGCTGGATCGGCAATACCTCGTCATATTCGCCGTGCGCGGCAAAGATCGGCGTTGCGTGGTTCGCGGGTGCGAGGTGACGCTGGAGAAAGGCTCTGGAGGGCAAGTAACCTGACATGACGATCAACCCGCCCAGCGTCGCCGGATGCGTGAGCCCTGCTGTGTATGTCATCGCGCCACCCTGCGAAAAGCCGGCGAGAAATATTTTCGAGGTCGGAATGCCGCGCTCGTTCTGCCCGGCGATCAGTTGCCGCACGGATGCGCAAGACGCTTCGATGCCCGCCTCGTCGACCTGGCGCTCGATCGACTGGAACGAGCGGATGTCGTACCACGCGCGCATCACATAGCCGTTGTTCGCGGTCACCGCCATCTCCGGCGCGTTGGGAAACACGAAACGCACGGCGGGTCCATTGGCGAGACGCAATTCCGGCACCAGCGGCACGAAGTCGTTGGCGTCGGCACCGAGACCATGCAGCAGGATCACGGCAAATTCAGGATTCGGTGCGGTTTCGATTTCAATGGTTTGCGGCGTGGTGGTCATGGCGTGCTGCTCCCTGGCGTCGGCATGGTCGGATGATCGGAACCAGCACGATACCGCATAGCGTGCGAGCCGGATCAGCTGCGGCGCGAGTATCGACGATACCCGCGCCGCAGCCGCTTGCCAAAGGCTTCACTGCGAGCCTTACTGCAGACGCTGCTTCAGTTCGTTGGCAAGTTGCCGCGTGGCCGCTTTGGTCGGCGCATCTTCAGCCAGCGCGTTGAGCAAGCCGAAGTCGTGAATCGTGCCGTCGTAACGGACAGTGGCCACTTCGTCACCGGCTGCGTCGAGCTTGCGGCCGTAAGCTTCGCCTTCGTCACGCAACACGTCGGATTCGGCGACCTGAATCAGCGCCGGCGGCAAGCCTTTCAACTGCTCCGTCGTTGCGCGCAGCGGCGACGCATAGATCTCGTTGCGCTGCTTCGGATCCTTCGTGTAGGCGTCCCAGAACCACTTCATCATCGGCCGGGTCAGAAAGTGGCCTTGCTGGAACTGATTGTACGAACCGTCGTTGAAATTATTGTCCGTGACGGGCCACATCAATCCCTGGAAACGGATTGCCGGGCCTTGCTTGTCTTTCGCCATCAGGCTCACCACCGCGGCCATGTTGCCGCCGACGCTGTTGCCGACCACGGCGAGGCGATTGCCGTCCACGCCGATTTCGTCGCCGTGCGCGGCAACCCACTTCGTGGCGGCATAGGCCTGGTTGATCGCGACCGGATAGCGAGCCTCCGGCGAAGGCGTGTAGTTCACGAAGACCGCGACGGCGCCCGATTGCACCACCAGATCGCGCACCAGACGCTCGTGAGTCTGGAAGTCGCCGAGTATCCAGCCGCCACCGTGGAAGAACATGAACACGGGCAACGTTCCGCTCGCGCCGTGCGGACGGACGATCGTCAACGGCACGCTGATGCCGTCCTGCTCGATGGTGCGGTTGGAGACGTCGATACCCGACAGATCGACTTTCACGCCGTTCTGTGCATCGACCAGAACTTGCCGAGCCTGGGCAGGCGGCAAGGTATTGATCGCGGGACCCTTGCCGCTGTTTAACGCGCTCAGCAAGCCGGACGTTACGCGGTCAGGGGTGGCTTGTGCAGCGGGGCTTGCCGCAAAAGCGGAACCGAAGGCGAGAGCAGAGGCCAGCAGCACTGGGACGAACTTGATCATGATGAACTCCGGTGAGCGCAATAGTCAGGAAGAGGGCTTGGGATTAGACGAGCGTGAGCGTGACGGCGATGTTGTTGCGCGTAGCGTTCGAATACGGACACACGATGTGCGCCTTGTCGACGAGAGCCTGCGCCGCGTCTTGCGCCATGCCGGGCAGCGAGATCTTCAACTCCACTTCGATTCCGAAGCCATTCGGGATCGCGCCGATGCCGACGCTGCCCTCGACGGAAACGTCAGCGGGAATCGCGATGCGCTCGCGCGCCGCGACGAACTTCATCGCACCGACGAAGCACGCGCTGTAGCCGGCCGCGAACAGTTGCTCCGGGTTGGTGCCCTCGCCACCGGCACCGCCGAGTTGCTTCGGCGTGGTCAGCTTCAGGTCGAGGCTGCCTTCGGGCACCACGGCGCGGCCGTCACGGCCACCGGTTGCCTTGGCGTGAGCGCGGTACAGCACGTTGTCGATCTTGGTCACGGTCAACTCCTTCAGTTGGGTATCTACTACTAGATAGATAAGTGAGGTTAAAAAAGGACGCGTGATCCGCGCCGGTAACTCATGCTTGCAGTCTATCTACTTATAGGTAGACTGCAAGATAAAAATAAAGAGGCGGATGCCCACCTCCGTAACAGCTCTACTGCGATTTCTTCCACGATGCTTCTACATCTTCCAGCCGGGCCTTCGTTCCGAACAAACGGCTTGCTAGCACACTGCCTTGATACGCGGCGTACAGCGCACGCGCGGCGGCCTCGGGCTTGCCGTTCACTACGAGCGTGCGCTCCTGCGCGCCTTGTGCGAGCACTTGCGCCAGCCACTTTTCGTTGGCTTTGAAAAACGCCTGTATCGCCTCACGAATGTTCTCCGGCAACGACGCGATATCCGATGCCAGCATGCCGCACAGACAAATCTGGTCGCCGTCGCCGAGTGTTTTGCCAAACAGCCGGGTGTACTTGCTGAGCTTCGTATTGGCCGGCAGTTTGGCGTCGATCGCGTGCAGCGCAGCTAGCACTTCCTTGCTGTATTCGTTGACCGCCTCCAGCACCAGATCGTCTTTCGACGGGTAATAGTAGTGGATGCTCGAAGTCTTGACGCCGACCAGTTCGGACAGATCGCGGTAGCTGAAACCGTTGTAGCCACGCTGCATCATCAACGTGATGGCGTGATCGAGAATCTGCTCGCGGACTGTCGGGGTCGTTTCCATGAGCGAACTTTATCTACTACTAGATAGATAGTCAAGCGGTTTTTTGCATCTAAAGAAGAAGTGGGGTGGTGTGTGGGGTACGGCGAACGTCCTTGTGTCGTCCCAAAAGAAAAACGCCCCGCAGGGCGTTTTTCCAGACTCTCAATCCAGCAAGGAATTCGCGTTCCCTGCAGAGAGAAACCCGCTTAGAACTTGTGACGGATACCGACGCGGAACGCCAGCTGGTTGTCCGAACCCGTACCCGACGTGCTGAAGTAGCTCGTGCTCGAACCGATCTGCGCCTGCAGATCCTGGCCCTTGTTGCGGCCGGCAGCGATCTGATAGATACCCAGTGCATACACGTCCGTACGCTTGCTCAGCGCGTAGTCGACGCTCAGGTCCACCTGGTTCCAGTGGCCGGTGCTCGCGTCGCTCAGGTGCATGTACGTGTAGCCCGCGCCTGCCGTCAGTGCCGGCGTGAACGCGTACTTCGCGCCCGCTTCGTACGCGGTGAACGTCGTCGAGCTGCCCGAGATCGGTTCGAAGCGCGTGTTCGTATACAACGCCCACAGCGTCGCCGCGCCGATCGAGTAACGGCCGCCCACGCCGAACGTGCGCAGATCGCGGACCGTGCCCGTCGTCACGTTGGCCATGGCCGTCGAGAACGTCGGGGTTGCCTGACCCGGATACCGGATGTCCGTGTATGCCGCGCCAACGCCGAACGGGCCGTTTGCGTAGTTCAAGCCGAAGCTGTAAGCGCGCGACGAACCCGCGACCGGTGCAGCGGTCGTGCCGGTTGCCGGCGCGCCGGCGAATGCGCCAGCCTGGTTCGAGAAGCCGTACATCGCGCCGAAGGTCAGGCCCGCGAAATTCGCGCTGCTGAACTTGACTGCGTTGTTGATACGGCTCGACGTCAACTGGTCGACGTCGTTGATGTGGTAAGCGTAGTTACCCGCGACGGTCTGGCCGCCGGTCGAGTAGTTGCCGCCCAGATAGTCCGTCGAAAACGAGTACTGACGGCCGAACGTCAGCGAGCCGACGCCGTTCTGCGACAGACCGACAAACGCCTGACGGCCGAACAGCGCGCCGCCCTGGCCGAGCGTGCCGTTGCCGCTGTTAAATCCGTTCTCCAACACGAACAGCGCCTTCAGGCCGCCACCCAGGTCTTCCGTGCCGCGCAGGCCCCAACGGCTGCCTTGTGCGACGCCGTCGTCGTACTTGAAGAGGTTGTCGTGGCCCGTTGCGGTCTTCGAGTTGTTCACGTAGCTGATACCGGCGTCGATCAGGCCGTACAGGGTGACACTGCTTTGCGCGTGAGCAGCGGAGGCGAAGACGGCGAGAGTAGCGGCGGCAAATACTTTTTTGTTCAAGACTTTCTCCGATTAAAAATTAAGCGATCGCGACGCCGGGCTCTTTGGCCGGGTCGTGCGATGGCCCGAAATTTAAGGGAACGCAGAGTAAGGTATGTGACAGCTTTGCTTAATTTCCGAATCTGTCGCGTGAGCGCGACACTCACATAGCTTCGCCAGCTGAAATCGAGCAGGGCATGCGCGTATAAGCTTTTTCCCGCTCGTGCATATAAGCGTGTGAAAAACGATTGGTTTTCCGCCGTCACAGCCGCATGCGACGATGCGCGCCTACCAACACATCACATGTAGGAAGACGCATGCAACGCCGGACAATCCTCCAGAACCTGCTCGCCATCGCCGCCTTTTCGCTGACGGCCACGTTCGCGCACGCGGACGACAAACAACTCAAGATCGGCACGATGAGCGGCCCGGACGCGCAAATCTGGTCGGTCGTGACGAAAGTGGCGGCGCGCGAAGGTCTGAACGTCAAAGTCATCGAATTCAACGATTATGTGCAGCCGAACGCTGCGCTCGACGCGGGCGACCTCGACGCCAACGGCTTTCAGCACCAGCCGTTTCTCGACAGCCAGATCAAGCAGCGCGGCTACAAGATCGTCAACGTCGGCTTGACCTATGTGTCGCCAATGGGCTTCTATTCGAAGAAACTCAAGTCGCTCAAGGACTTGCCGGAAGGCGCGAAGGTCGGCATCCAGAACGACCCGTCCAACGGCAATCGCGCGCTGCTGCTTTTGCAGAAGTACGGTGTGATCAAGTTGAAGCCGGGCGTCGGCACGAACGGCGTGAACGCGACGCCGCTCGATGTCGCTGAAAATCCGAAGAAGATCAAGCTGGTGGAACTCGATGCCGCGCAATTGCCGCGTGCGCTCGGCGACCTCGACGCAGCTTCGATCAATACCGATTACGCGGTCAAGGCCGGCCTGCAACCGACCAAAGACGCAATCGCGATCGAAGACCTCAAAGGCCCGTACGCGAATCTGATCGCGGTGCGCGAGCAGGACCGCAATCAGCCGTGGGTGAAGAAGCTGGTGGCGGCGTACGAATCGGACGAAGTGCGCAAGTACATCGATACGCAATTCAAAGGCGCGATCATTCCGGCTTTCTGAGCACGGTTTGGCTGATGCCGTGTAAACGCAAATCGCCCGCTGTTTCAGCGGGCGATTTGCGTTGCGGCTCGAACTCTCGCGGGCGTGCCGCGCGATAAGGCGGCACGAGCGAGATTTTTGCCTTAGTTGCTCAGCAGCGAGCCGCTGCGGAACGCCTTCGCACCGGCAATGCGCGCGAATTCCAGACCGGCCGTCGCAAAGCGCGTCAAATGCCGTGCGTACAGCACGCCGGCCACGCTGCTCTTGAGCGTGACGACTTGCTCCGTCAGCGGATCGACGATATCGGCGATCTCATGACCCACGTCGACCCAGGTGCCGACTTCACAGCGATACACCAGCACGCCGCTGATCGGTGCGACGATCGGCTCGGCGCCGGCGAGCGGCGTGGCGGCGAATTCGAGCGGCGGCAGCGCGGCAGCCGTGCCGTCGATCACGCCACGCGAGGTCAGGTATTCGATGATCGCCTGCGCATCATGCTCGGCGTACTCGTACGACACTTCGCGCTGGCCGCGCAGTTCGATCGTGACCGAGATCGACCCGTTCGGAATCGGGAAGCGGTCGCCGTAGCGGCCACGCAGATCCGACCAGCAGAAGCTGTGAATTTCGTCGAACGGATTGCCCACCGAATTGAGCGCGAGCAGCGATGCCTTGGCGTCCAGGTAGCAGGCGAGCGGCTCGACTTCCGGCCACAGGTCCGGGTTCGTGTAGAGGTGCATCGCCGCTTCCCAGTCGCAATGCAGATCGAGCACGACGTCGGCGTCGTATGAAAGCTTTTGCAGCGCGAGGCGCTGCGATTCGAGTTCGGTCTGCGGCGTTTGCGCGTCGAGCGCCTCGCGCATGGCCGTGCGGATCGCCGTGCGGTTTGCGTCGAGATTGTCGGTCAGGCGCGACTCGATCACCGGCTGCACCAGCGCCGACAGATCGTGGAAATTGCGGTTGAAGTTCTGGGCCGTGTTGGTTTCGAAACGCCCGGTCAGATGGCCGAGAAAGTGCTGATTCAGGCCGATCGGATTGGCCACCGGCACGATCACGACTTCGCCGCGAATCTTGCCGGCCGCTTCCAGCGCCGTCAGCTTGCGGCGCAGTGCCCACGAGACCAGCATGCCGGGCAGCTCGTCGGCATGCAGCGACGACTGGATGTAAATCTTCTGGCCGCCGCCCGGACCGTAGTGGAAACTCGTCAGGTTGCGGGCGGTGCCGAGCGTCGGAGCAATCAGCGGATGGGTTTGGGTTTGCATGGTTTTCAAATCCGCGGCCAACTGGGCGTGCCGCGCTATCTCGTTGATAACAGTGGGGAAACTTGCTTGATAGCCGGTCAGTCTCGGGCCGGCGGGCGGCGCTTTGCGGGCGCCTCGATCGCACGATCTTAGCCGATATGACGCAGTGTGTGGTTTTATGCGGCGCTGTAAATGAAACGGGCTCCGCCTGTGGCGGAGCCCGTTTCTGCAAACCGGCAGGGCGCGTCGTCAGACGCGCATGGCCAGCTTAGCCGCCGTACACGTCGAAGTCGAAGTATTTCTTCTCGAGCTTCTTGTACGTACCGTCCTTGATGATGTCGGCGATTGCCTTGTCGACCTTCGCTTTCAGATCGGTGTCTTCCTTGCGCATGCCGATGCCTGCGCCGTTGCCGAGGATCTTCGGATCGTCGAGGTTCTTGCCGACGAAGTCGAAGCCGGCGCCGCGCGGCGTCTTCAGGAAGCCGATTTCAGCTTGCACTGCGTCTTGCAGCGCTGCGTCCAGACGGCCCGACAGCAAGTCGGCGTAGACCTGATCCTGGTTCTGATACGGCACGACCTTCGTGCCCTTCGCTTCCCAGTACGTCTTCGCGTACGTTTCCTGGATCGTGCCTTGTTCCACGCCAACCGTCTTGCCCTTGAGCGAGTCGGCCGTCGGCAGGATGCCCGAACCCTTCTTCGCCACGAGGCGCGTCGGGGTGTTGAACAGTTTGTTCGAGAAAGCGATCTGCTCGGCGCGTTGCGGCGTCATGGACATCGACGACAGCACGCCGTCGAACTTCTTCGCCTTCAGGGCCGGGATCATGCCGTCGAAGTCGTTTTCGACCCACACGCACTTGGCCTTCAGGCGCGCGCAGATTTCATTGCCGAGGTCGATATCGAAGCCAACGAGCTTGCCGTCCGAGCCCTTCGACTCAAACGGGGGGTAGCTGGCGTCAACGCCGAAACGGATGGTCGACCAATCTTTAGCGTGTGCGCCAATCGAGACGGTAGCAAGCAGAGCAACCGTCAAAGCCGCTAGCAGTTTTTTCACTGTTTTACTCCTCGGTGTAGTTCAAATACGCCCGCATGCGGTTGTGCCGCTGCGGGGCACCCGGCGCGACTCACGACCGGGCTTGGGTTGAAGCTGCCAGCCGGGGCGGCCAGCAGCGCGCGCCAAGCTTATCAGTTCAAAAAGATTGGGTAGCTAGTGAAACACCGGATGGCGCAAGAGGCTGGCTTCTAATGCGTGAATGTGGTGGAGATGCGAAAGCGTCGCTGATGCGTATCGGGTGGCAAGGTCCGCTCGTCTCGCGTACGTGTCGCGCACGTAATGCCGCAGTAATGAAGTTGGCTAATTTGCGTGCGTGCGTGCGTGCGTGCGTCACGTCACGTCACTTCGCGGTTGTCGCGGCTGCCCGGATGGTGCGCGATTCCACGCGTTCCCACGCGCGCCAGCGCAGGCAGAGCACAAGACGGCGATTCACTCCTTGGCGAGCGAATCCGCGCGTTCCGCGCCGACCTCGCCGCACCAGAGTGCGCCCTTGTCCATCATCTGCGCGTCCTGTGCGGACATGCCCGCGCAGGTGCCGCGCATGTCCTGGGTTTCGCGCTGGGTGCGCTCGAGTGCCGCACGATTCATTTCGCCCTGAAGCCAACTGCCGAAGCACGCAATCGATCCGGCCGCCACGGCCACCCACACCCATTCTGTTTTGCTCAAGCGCATTGTCTGTTTCTTGTCCGACTCGTCGACTACCCGGAAGACAGGCCGCGCGGCATCGCGCGACGCTGCCTTCGACCGCCGGCGGCGGACTGGGCAGGCGAACGTTTATCGGCATCCGCGCGGCGTTTCTTTAGCAATGTGTCGCGGGGTTTGTCCTCGCACAATTTAGCCGCGACTCTTACGTGTTAAGACGCAGATCGCTCGTGTTTCACGGGTTCAAATGTTTCAAACGGCCGTAGTCGAGTTAAAGATTCCGCATAAACTGCCGTTAAATGCAGATGAGCGCGCTTGCTGTATCCCGTTTGACGGAATTTGTTCGACTCGGCGAAGCCGACAACCAAAAATGGTTTTCTTAGCGCTATCATCGTTGCTCCTCGCGCCCGGCCCAATGCCTCACGCAGAGCGTATCTGTCTGAAGAATGTCGCCGGACGACAGTCCGCGGATCGATTCCGTGCGTCGACGCTCGCCATCAGGTCTTCTGCTAAACGGTGTTGTATATGCACATAATGTTTGCGGCAGATGAAAAGCGCGTTTGTAAACGATTCTTTCAATCACGAATCGGCGTGTTTGCGCGCGCCTATTTATTGTGTCGCAGCGTTTGTCTGGGACTTTTGACATTTCTACCCGGCGTGGTTTTTTCCGTCGGCCTTTGTGCGGCCGCGCCGGTTAAAGCCGACGACAACGTCCTGCGCGTGCTCGCGTGGCCAGGCTACGCTGACGCCGACGTGGTGAAGCGTTTCGAGGCGCGTTACAAGGCCCGCGTCGAAGTCACGCTGGTCGATTCCGACGAGGCGCTATGGGCGCAGATGCATGCGAAAGGGACGCCGCCCTTCGACGTGCTCGCCGCCAATACCGCCGAAATCCAGCGCTATACCGAGGCGAATCTTTTGGCGCCGCTCGACCTCGCCAGGTTGCCGAACACCAGAAAACAATTGCCGCGCTTTCAGGCGCTTGCCTCGATTGGCGGCATCACGTCGGGCGGCAAGGCATACGCCATTCCGTTCACGTACTCGTCGATGGGCTTGATCTACGACCGCAAGCAGGTCGCCGTGGCGCCGCGCTCCATGCGCGAATTGTGGAATCCGCGTTACCGCGGCAAGGTGCTCGACTTCAACAGTGCGCAGCACAATTTCTCGTTCACTGCGTTGGCGCTGGGCTATTCCCATCCCTTTCAACTCGATGCCGCGCACATGCGCACGATCGCTCACAAGCTCGTCGATCTGCGCCGCAATCTGTTGACCTATTACACGTTGCCCGAGGAGGCGACCGCGTTTTTCATCCAGCATAAGGTTGCGTTGATGTTCGGCAACTACGGCACCCAGCAGGTCGAGTTGCTGCGCCGGGCGGGCGCCGACGTGGGCTATGTGATTCCCGACGAGGGCGCGCTCGCATGGCTGGATTGCTGGTCGATGACACGTGCGGCGGCCGATCAGCCGCTTGCGCTCGCGTGGATCAATTACATGCTCGAACCGGACGTCAGCGCATTGCTGACACAACGCCAGGGGCTCGCCAATACGTTGACGGCGCCCGTGGAAAACAGCGATAACGCGCGTATCGTGTGGATCGGTCCGGTGGAAAATACTCAGCGGCGCGAGGACCTGTGGGCCAGAATCGTGTCCGGGGACCGGTCGGAGCGTTTTTGATGATACGCCCCGGGCTGACCTTCAAATTATCCGTGCTGCTCGCGTGCATCGGCGTGCTCGCGTCAGGCGCGACCGGCTATTACGCGTATCGTGCGAATCGCACGATGCTCGTGAACGAAGCCGGGCGCAGCCTGCTTACGTCGACGGAATTGCTGGGCCAGCGCTTTTCCGCCTCGATCGACGACGTCGGCTCCGACGCGCTGGTGCTCGCGAGCATGCCGTCCACGGCGGACATCGCGCAGACCGACGACGGCGTCGGCCCGAACGCGGCCCGCGAACGGCTGGCGCAGGTGTATTCCAGTTTCATGGTGCATCACCTCGAGTACCTGCAAATCCGCCTGATTACGCGCCAGCACTATGGGCTCGAACTGGTCCGCTTCGACCGCGACGCGGACGGCCTCGTGCGGGTCGAAGGGAAGAACCTGCAGGAGAAAGGTCAGTTTGCCTACGTATTCGACACGCTGACGTTTGCGCCGGGCCGCATTTACATTTCGCCGATCTCGGTGAACCATGAGTACGGCTCGCATGCAGCCCAGGGCAAGCCGACGCTGCGGCTCGGCACGCCTGTGTCGAACGCGCATGGCGACGTGGTGGGCGTCGTCGTGATCGATATCGATCTGGAGGCGCTGTTCAAACGGCTGCAAAGCGATTTGCCGAGCGACTATCGGGTCTACCTCGCCAACGAGTGGGGCGATTTCCTCGTTCATCCGGATGCCTCGAAAACTTTCGGCTTCGATCGGGGCCGGCGCGTGCTGATGCAGGACAGTTTCTCCGTCACGAGGCCGCTCTTCGAACAGTCGCAAGGCGAGGTGCTGGTGGACGGTCTTGCGCGGCCGAAGCAGGCCGCCGGCCAGGTACTCGCTTTCGTGCGCAGGCCTTTCGGTGATCTGGCGGGCAACCGCTTCATCGTGCTCGGTCTCGCCAAGCCGCTCGAAGACGTCCTGTCCGGCGCGAATCTGCTTGGCAACAGTATCGTGCGCATGGTGCTGATTTTCAGTGTGCTGGCGCTGTTCCTCGCCATTCTGTTCGCGCGCGCGCTGACCAAGCCGCTGCACATGCTCGCGCATGCGGCAACGCATCTGTTCGCCGAACACGCCATGCCTACGCTGCCGCTCAACCGGACCGACGAGATCGGCGTGCTGGCGCGCTGCTTCGACCGGCTGCGGCGCGAAATCAAATCGCAAATGGACGTGCTGCACGCCAAGCAACGTGAACTCGTGCATCTCGCCACGCATGACGGACTGACCGGACTGCCGAACCGCGTCCTGTTCATGGAGAAGCTCGAAAGCGCGATCGAGGAAGCAACGCGGCGAGAGGAAGGCCTCGCCGTGCTGTTCGTCGACCTCGACCGTTTCAAGCAGATCAACGACCAGTTCGGCCATTCCGTCGGCGACACGGTGCTCGCCGCGGTGGGGCGTCGCCTGAAGCAGGTGCTCTGTTCCGCGGACCTGGTGGCGCGTTTGGGTGGCGACGAGTTCATCGTGCTGATCGAAGGGCCGCGCGCGGCAGAGGCGGCGCCCGCGATCGCCGCGCGCATCATGGAGGCGCTGAACGAAGAGGTCCGGGTTGAAGGGCAGAACATGACGGTGGGCGCGAGCATCGGCATTAGCCAGTTTCCCGACGACAGCGGCACGGCGGAAGAATTGCTGCTCAACGCCGACGCGGCGATGTATGCGGCTAAATCCGGCGGACGTTGCGCGTATATGCGTTACCAGGATGTGCTCGAAGCGCGCCGGCGCGAGCAGGTCGAGGCGCACGCGCAGGCCGGCGAGGGCGCAACGCAAGGACACGAGGCCGAACCGACGGCCTGATGCAGCCAAAACGCGCATCCTGCTTTCCAGTCAGCTTTCCAGCTGCTTGCGATCTGCTTTCCGTCTACTGCGCCTGCTCCTTTTTTCTTGCCGGAATCGCGAGGCAACTTTGCCTCGATCTTCGCTTCGCCGAGCGTTGAAGCAATCGTTTGCGCCGATCTTGAGACAAGTCTTTTTGATTTTCGGTGAAGCGTTTCCGCCGTATCAACTTTCCCTCGACGTTGCCGAAAACTCCGTTATAGCAATGAATCGACGGGAGATTTCCGTGAAGCGACAGATAGGGTTGCTGGCTGCCGTGTTCGCGCTCGCCGGCTGCGCCCAGATGCCGCCGCCGAGCGCGGCCCATACGGACAAGGCGCCGAACGAGGTGCTCAGTTTCGACATTCCGCCTGACGCGCTCGGCGCGCGCGATCCGCAACTGACCACCGTGCTCGCGAAAGCGGGCGCACTCGCCGCCGCGCAGCCGCAGTCCACAATCGTTCTCGTGACGGCGCTGGGGCAGGACTTCGCGTACCTGAATCAGGCGGTGTGGAAGGGCGTGCCGGCACAGCGCGCGGCCCGGGTGAACTTCGAGAACCGCACCGCCGGATTGGGTCAGCCGTATAGCGTATCGATCAGGACGGTCCAATGAAGGAGGGCACCGTGACCGTTCGCATCACTTTGCTGGCGCTGGCCATGCTCCTCAGCGCGCCGGCCTTCGCCGGACAGCCTGGCGCGGACCTGCAATCTGCTGGCGCGTTTCCCGCCGCGGCGGACAAGGTGTATCCGCCGTTGCCGTCGCTGGCCATGCTGCCGCCGCCGGGCACGGGCGATGACGAATTGCCGGTGAAGCCGGTAACGCATCGAAAGAAAACGCATGTGGCGGCGCAGGCGCAGGAGCGCAGAAGCCCGCCCGCCCCGGTCGTGCGGATCGTCGTGTCCGACGCCTCGCATGCGTATCTCGACTCGGTGCAACGGCAGATCGATCTGGCGTTGGCCAGATAAACCGGCCGGCGCTTCGACGCGGGTCACGCTGCATCACTATCAAACGGAAGGATGCGTCATGTCCTTGAAGATTATCTTCTCAGCACTTGCCTGCCTGTCGGTATGCGGCGCCGCGCAAGCAGCCGACGACTGCTTCAACGAAGCAGCGGCTTATCAGGGCGTGAATCCGTGGGTGCTGCGCGCACTCGCATGGTACGAATCGAAGGGTGACGCGAGCGCGATACGGCAGAACGCAAATGGCTCGATCGACGTGGGTCAGTTGCAGATCAACTCGATTCACTTCGACGACCTCGCGCGCGAAGGCGTTCCGCATCGCGCGCTGGTCGATCCGTGCGTGAACGTGTATGTGGCGGCCTGGCTGCTGAAACAGAAGATGGTCAAGCACGGCAATACGTGGCGCGCGATCGGCGCCTACCATTCGGAAACGCCGAAACAGCGCGACGCCTATGCGCGCGGAATTCAGAAGGTGCTGGTGGCATGGGGGCAGTTGCCGTCCGCGCGCTGAACCCGCTCACCAGGCACCAGGCACCATGCACCAGGCGCGGACCGCGCGTCCGGCGAGCCATCAAGGTCTTGAGCGCCTTCCCTTCAAACGATCCGTGCGCCGCCGCGATATGTAGCGCGCGGCACCGGCAGCCTGTCGAGCATGGTTACGCGCACGAAGTCAGCGCGCAAGCCCGGTTCGATCGCGCCTCGGTCGTGCAAACCGGCGGTGCGCGCCGGTTCGGCGGAGACGGTCGCCATTGCGCGCGGCAACGTCCAGCCGGCCTGGTCGACCAGTTCGAACACGGCGGTCATCAGGCTCGACGGCACATAATCCGACGACAGGATGTCGAGCAGGTCCGCTCGTGCCAGTTCGAGCGCCGACACGTTGCCCGAATGCGAGCCGCCGCGCACGATATTCGGCGCGCCCATGATGGTCGAAATGCCGTGCTCGCGCGCGGCTTCGGCGGCGATGCGGGTGGTCGGAAACTCCGCGAGCACGATGCCTTCGGCTTTGGCCTGTTCGACGTGTTCGATCAGCGTGTCGTCGTGGCTTGCCACCGGAATGCCGAGCCGGTTGCAGCGCGCCACGATCTCGCGGCGGTGCGCGTCGGCGTACCGTGCCTGTTCGACCGAGAGTTCGGTGAGCGCGGTCGCCACGTGTTCGTCGCTCAGTTTGCCGTTGCGTTCCTGAAAGCGGCGCCATTGTTCGCGGTCGTGCCACTGACGCTGACCGGGCGTGTGATCCATTACCGAGGCGAGCCGCAGCAACGGATGCGCGCACAACGAATCGAACACGTCCACCACGTCGGCGGTGGCGATTTCGCAGCGCAGATGCAGAAAGTGTTCGGCGCGCAGCAGCTTGCGCTCGGAGAAGCGCGTGAGCGCTTCGGCGCATTGCGTTTGCAGATCGCGGCCCCGCAATCCCACGTTCGTGCGCGAACCGATGGCGAGCGCATCGAATACGGTGGTGATGCCGGCCGCGGCCACCTGGGCGTCGTGAATCACGAAGGCCGCATCGGTATTCCATTGCACGCCCGGACGCGGCGCGAGATGCTTCTCGAGGTTGTCCGTGTGCAGTTCGATCAGGCCGGGCAACAGATAGTCGCCGTCCCAATCTTCGGCTTCGCGCGCCGCGGTCGTGCCGCGCTCGACTTCGCGGATCACGCCGTCTTCGGCGCGAACCACACCGGTGAATACTTCGTCTCGCGTCACGATGCGAGCGTTCCTGATCAACATCGACTTGCTCCGTAGTCAGTCAGACTTGAGTGTGGGCTTTTTACGCACTGGGGCCGCATGTGTCAGTGTAGTGCCGTTGCGCGCCCGATTTGTGTCATTCAGTGACGCAGCGGCGGCTTCAGTTCCAGGCGGCGCGTGGCGACCTTGTTGCGCGTGTCTTCGTCGTGAAAGATGCCGACGATCGCCGCGCCGCGCTCGCGTGCTTCGACGATCAGGTCGGCGACCACGTCGCGGTTGTCGGCGTCGAGTGAGGCCGTCGGTTCGTCGAGCAAAAGCAGCGGGTGCTCGGCAATCAAACCACGCGCGATATTCACGCGCTGTTGTTCGCCGCCTGAGAACGTGGCGGGCGCGAGCGACCACAGTCTTTCAGGCACGTTCAATCTGGCGAGTAGCGCAGCGGCGCGCGAGCGTGCTTCGTCTTCCGGTACGCCGCGCGAGAGCAGCGGTTCGGCTACGAGCGTAAGTGTCGGCACGCGCGGAATCACGCGCAGAAACTGGCTCACGTAACCGACCACGCTTCGGCGTAGGCGCAGTACGTCGTGCGGCTCAGCCCCGGTGATCGATAGGGACCTGCCGTCGTTTCCAAGGTCGCGAATCGCAATCGAGCCGCTCGTCGCCAGATAGTTGCCGTACAGGCAGCGCAGCAGTGTGCTCTTGCCCGCACCCGACGGCCCGACCAGCACCACGCATTCGCCTCGCTCGATTTCGAGCGAGACGCCCGCCAGCGCTTCGATTCGCACGCCGCCCTGGCCGTGCAACACAAAGGTCTTGCCAATGCCGACCGCGCGCAGCATCAGCGCCGCGTTGTCGACGAATGCGTGCTCGGCGGCGCGCGCTTCAGTGCTTGTTTCAATGGATCGCATTGTGTGCCTCAAACCGGCAGAACCGAGGAAACCAGCGTTTGCGTGTACGGGTGCTGCGGATCGTCGAGCACCTGGTCGGTCAGTCCCGCCTCGACCACTTCGCCGCCTTGCATGACCATCAGCCGGTGCGCGAGCAAACGCGCGACGCCGATATCGTGCGTGACGATCAGCACCGACAGATGCAGCGTCGACGTCAGCGTGCGCAGCAGATCGAGCAGGCGCGCCTGCACCGATACGTCGAGGCCGGCGGTCGGTTCGTCCATGAAGACGAGCCTTGGACCGGTGACGAGATTGCGCGCAATCTGCAAACGCTGCTGCATGCCGCCCGAAAACGCCGCCGGAAATTCGTCGATGCGTGAGGAATCGAGTTCGACGCGCTCCATCCACTGCGTGGCCGCGTAGCGGATATCCCCATAGTGGCGCGCGCCGACAGCCATCAACGGCTCGCCGATGTTCGCGCCGGCCGAGACGCCGCTGCGCAGTCCGTCGCGCGGATTCTGCTGAACGAAACCCCATTCGGTGCGCATCAGCAAACGGCGGCGTGGTTCGGACAAGGCGAGCAGATCGAGCTGGTCGCCGTGAGTAGCCGTGTAGTGAAGCGAGCCGCTGTCGGCCGCGGTCTTGAGCGCGAGCGTGTTCAGCAGCGTGGTCTTGCCCGAACCTGATTCGCCGACAATGCACAGCACTTCGCCCGGATACAGGTCGAAGCTGACGTTCCTGCAGCCATTGCGGCCGCCGTATTGTTTGGTGAGCGAGCGGGCGGTGAGGAGCGGCGTCATGCGTGTTCTCCCTCGCGCGCGGCACGCAACGGCAAATCGGGTTCTTCGTCGCCGCGGCGTTCGTGGCAGTAGTCGCTGTCGGAGCAGACGAACATGCGTTTGCCCGCATCGTCGACGATCATTTCGTCGAGGAAGCTCTCAGTCGAACCACATAGCGCGCAGGCGTGTTGCCACTTCTGCACTTCGAACGGATGATCGTCGAAGTCGAGGCTGCGCACGTGCGTGTAAGGCGGAATCGCGTGAATGCGACGCTCGCGGCCGGCGCCGAACAATTGCAGCGCGGGGTTCATATGCATCTTCGGGTTGTCGAACTTCGGAATAGGCGAAGGCGAAGTCAGATAACGGTGGTTGACGATCACCGGGTAGTCGTAGGTGGTCGCGATGCTGCCGTGATGCACGATGTCCTCATAGAGCTTCACGCTGATCAGGCCGTAATCGGCGAGCGCATGCAGCTTCTTGCACTCGGCGACGCGCGGTTCGAGGCGAAAGAGCGGCTCGGGCATTGGTACCTGATAGACCAGAATCTGCCTGTCCGTGAGCGGTGTTTCGGGAATGCGGTGACGGGTCTGGATGATCGTCGCCTCGACCGTGCGGCGCGTGGTCGCCACGCCGGTGGTGCGCGCGAAAAAACGGCGAATATTGACCGCGTTGGTGGTTTCGTCGGAGCCCTGATCGATCACCTTCAGCGTGTCCTGTCGGCCGATGATCGCCGCGGTGACCTGAATGCCGCCGGTGCCCCAGCCGAACGGCAGCGGCATTTCACGCGAAGCGAACGGCACCTGATACCCCGGCACGGCCACCGCCTTGAGCAAGGCGCGGCGCAGCATGCGTTTGGTCTGCTCGTCGAGGTACGCGAAGTTGTAGCCGTCGGCCGCGCTGTCGTACGAGGCGTTGGCGTGGGATGTGTCGGGCGCGTTCATGCTGCCTGCTCCTGCTGACCGTTGGTTTGATCCGCGCGTTGCTCGATGCCCTGATCCTGACTCTGCGCGGCGTGCTGCGCGCGCAAACGGCGCACGAGTTCCAGCTCCGACTGAAAGTCGACGTAGTGGGGCAGTTTCAGATGCTGCACGAACCCGGACGCTTCGACGTTATCGCTATGCGAGAGCATGAATTCGATATCTTGCGTGGGCGAGGCCAGCGTTTCACCGAGTTCCTCGGCGCGCAATGCGCGATCCACGAGCGCCATCGCCATTGCCTTGCGCTCTGAGTGACCGAACGCGAGACCGTAGCCTTGCGTGAAGGTGGGCGGCACGGCGCCGCTGCCGGCGAACTGATTGATCATCTGGCATTCGGTTATGTCGATGTCGCCGATTTCAACCGCTTCGCCCAACTCGTCGAGTTCCATTTCCACGGCGATCGTGCCGAAGCGGATCTCGCCCGCGAACGGATGCGAGTGCGCGTAACCGCGCTGCGTCGCGTATCCCATGGCGAGCAGAAAGCCTTCGTCGCCGCGCGCGAGATTTTGCAGACGCGTGGCGCGGCTCGCCGGAAAGGCGAGCGGCTCACGCGAGAGGTCGCCGGGTTCCGGCGCGTTCGGCGTGGGGCGTTCCTGTTCGATCAGACCTTCTTTGTCGAGCAAGGTGACGACGCGGGGCATGGCTTCCACTTCAGAGCCGGCAGTTCGACTCGAAGACGACGACGTCGCGCTTGCCGCCGTGTTGCCATGCGCATCGCTATCCGCATCGCCATCCGCTAACAGCGCGAAATCCAGCAGACGCTGCGTGTAATCGTAAGTCGCGCCCAGCAACTGGCCGCCGGGCACGTCCTTGAAGGTCGCTGAAATACGGCGCTCCACCTGCATCGCTTCGGTATCGATCGGTTGCGTGTAGCCGAAGCGCGGCAGTGTGGTGCGATACGCGCGCAGCAGGAAGATCGCTTCGACCAGATCGCCGGCGGCCTGCTTGATGGCGAGCGCGGCGAGGTCTTCATCGTAGACCGAACCTTCGGTCATGACGCGCGCTACCGCCAGGCGCAATTGTTCGCGAATCTGCGCGACGCTGAGTTCGGCTAGCCGCGTGTCGCCGCGGCGTGCCTTGTCGAGCAGACGCCACGACGCTTCGATCGCGCGTTCTCCACCCTTGACGGCAACGTACATCAGTTCACCTTCGCTTGAGTTGTGCGCGGCAGGCCGATCAGGCGTGCGCCGCAGACGAGATAACAATCGACACCGCAGGGAAAGAGCGGAGCGAGGGCGGCGCGTTCGCGCCAGAAACGTTCGGGCAGGCCGACTGGAGCAATCGTCGCGGTGTGCTGGATACCCGGGCCGCTCAGCACGATTGGCGCGCCACCCGTGAGTGCTTCGACGCGGATCAACAGCGTGACCGACTGTTCGGGCGATTCCGCCGCGCCAAGCGCGAAGCTCTGCAGCGGCGGCAACGCGCCGGCGTCATGGATATAGGCAAAGGCGGCTTGTGCGGGTTCGTCGACGAGCGGCGCGCCGGTGTGAAAGCGCAATGACGAACCGAGCGCCGTATCGGGTTGCGCGAGCCACACCGGCGTGGCGTAGTCGCAGAGTGCGAGCAGCGCGGCGAAGGCGGCAAGGTCCGCGCGGGTGGCTCGCACTTCGGGCAACACGTTCTCGATCACGCCGACCGTGCCCGGACGCGACAGCGCATCGAGCAAGGTGCGAAACACGGCCTGGGTGTCGTGCACCGGATCGGCGAAGCTTGGCGTTAAGTCGGTCAACGCGCTAGACAACGCAATCTGTGAGTTTCCCATTAGTCGCCCCGAACCATCGTGAAGAATTCGACGCGCGTGGCCGCGGCGTCCTGTTGCCGCCCGGCGCGTTTCGCGGCCTGCTGTGCGGCTAACGGCTCAATCAGTTGCTCATGCAAGACGGCGTGATGCGCCGGCATTTGCAAGAGGGCGTCTGCCAGCGCCGCCAGTTCGGCGCGGCGGCGGTCGCGGCCCAGATGACACGCCACGCCAACCGTCGCGTCAGCGTCGGCCGACGCGCGCAAACGCAAGGTGGCGCGGGTGACCGTGGCTTCGCCGAGATTGAACGGGTCGCCGCTGCCGCCGATCCGCCCGCGCACCATGGCGAGGCCGATTTCCGGCGGACGCAGCCAGTCATACGTTGGAGTGGGGATTCCCCGCAATGCGCGTTCGAGCGCGGCTTCGAGATCGGCTCGTGGCGTGCGGGCCAGCACGGCCATCCATGCGCGCCGGGCCGACGAGGGCAGAGCGGTGGAAGGCGAGGTGGAAGTGGCACTCATCGAATGTCCTGTTGTTCCAGCGAGTCAACATTTGACCATCTATTCATCTAAACGTCTAGACGTTTAGGGGTATGCTTGTCGAGCCGTGTAGCGCATACCCGCCGTTTCACATTTCCATCACGGCTTGCGCACTACAATGCACGTCATAGCGATTATTTGAACCCAAGGGAATGACAGCACCATGACATCGAACGACAACGCGACGCCGGGCACGATGCTCGAACGCGGCGCGGGCGTTGCCGTGTGGCGGCAGATCGAGCAGATCCTGGCGGCGGAAATCGCCGCCAGCGGTTTCGGCGAAGAAGGGCGTCTGCCGAGCGAAGGCGAACTGGCCAAACGCTTCGACGTGAACCGGCATACCGTGCGCCGGGCCATGCTGGGTCTTGCCGCGCTGGGCCTCGTCAGCGTCGAGCAGGGGCGTGGCACCTTCGTGCAACCCGGCGCGATTGACTATACGATCGGCCGCCGCACGCGGTTCACGGAAAACCTGCGCCAGCAGCATCACGCGGCGGCCGGCACGATGTTGTCGGCCGCGCGCGTGAAGGCCGAGCCGAGCGTTGCCAAGGCGCTGAGTCTGCGCGCCGGTGCGCCGGTCTACCGGATCGAATCGCTGCACGAATCCGACGGCGTGCCGCTCACCTTCGCGCGCAACTGGTATCCCGCGGCGCGGTTCGCGGACTTGCCGGAGGTGCTGGAGCGTACCGGCAGCATCACCAAGGCCATGGCGGAATTCGGCGTGAACGACTATCTGCGCAAGTGGAGTCGCATCGGCAGCGTGCTGCCCGAACCGGAGGTGGCACGGCGTTTGAATATCAACCGTCAGCAGCCCGTGCTGTGGGTCGAAAACGTCGATGTGGATCTGCAGGGCACGCCGGTCAAATACGGCTTCACCCACTTTGCCGCGGACCGCGTGCAACTGCTGGTGGAGCACGACCTATGAGCGGCGCGGCCTGGGGCGCCGAGGCTCGTTTTGCCGTGTATTACGCGCCCGCGCGTGAATCGGCGTGGTGGCAGGCCGGTTCGGCGTGGCTCGCGCGCGACGCGGAAAGCGGCGAGTGCTGCGAGGCTCCGCAACCTCCGGAACTGACGCGACCGCTCGCGGCGTTGACTGAAGCGCCGCGCCGCTACGGCTGGCACGGCACACTGGTCGCGCCGTTTAGACTCGCCGAAGGCGTGACACAGGCACACGTATTGCACGCCACGCGTGAATGGGCCCGCACGCAAAGCGCATTCGCGCTGCCGGTGGAAGCCGCAACGCTTGGCGATTTCGTCGCGCTGCGGCCAGCCGATGCAGAAGGCGAATCCCACATTCGCGACGTGGCCACGAGCGCCTTGCACACGCTCGATGCTTTGCGCGCACGGCCGTTGGCCGCGGATCTCGCGCGTCGACTGGCCGCGCCGCTGAGCGAACGGCAACGTGCGCTGTTGATCGAATGGGGCTATCCGTACGTGCTCGACGAATTCCGTTTTCACATGACGCTCTCCAGTTCGCTCGCCGACGCGAAGGAACGCGCCACGCTGGTCGCATGGTGGCAAGCGCGCACGGCCGCGCTTGGGCCGCTGATTGTCGATCATGCTGCGCTCTTCGTCGAACCGGCGCCCGGAGAGCCGTTCGTGTTGTGGCAACGTGTGCCCTTCCAGACCGGCGAGGTGTAATGACAATGACAGGTCGTTTGATCTATGTAATGGGGCCGTCCGGCGCGGGCAAGGACTCGCTGCTGGAGTTCGCGCGCAAGCGGCTGATGGGCGAGCCGATTCTGTTTGCGCACCGCTATATCACGCGGCCGAGCGGCAACGGCGAAGCGCATGTGGCGTTGAGCGTCGAAGAGTTTGCCGCGCGCTCCGTGCTTGGTCTGTTCGCGCTCGAATGGTCCAGCCACTCGCTGCGCTATGGCATCGGTATCGAACTGGATGCGTGGCTGGCGCGTGGTTGCACGGTGGTCGTCAACGGCTCGCGTCAGCATTTGCAGCACACGTTGGCGCGTTATCCGAAGACGGAAGTGGTGCACGTCGACGCCGCGCCGCATATTCTCGAAGCCCGGCTCGGCGCGCGGGCGCGCGAATCGGCGGAACAGGTGGCGGCGCGGCTCGCGCGCCGCGCGCCGTTCTCGCTGCCGGACGGCGTGCGCTGCACCACGATCGACAATTCCGGCACGCTGGATGAGGCGGGCCACGCGTTGATCGCGTTTCTGAAAGCGGAAGCCGACGTTCAGTAAGCCGTACTATCCGGCTGCCGCCATCCGTTCCCGCGTCGCTTCCTGCAAGCACGCTACGAACTGCAGCACGGCCGGTGTCGGCAACAGATCGCGCCGCGAAATGATGCTGAGATCGTAGTTCGGCAGCGCCTCTTCGATCTGCGCGACGCGGATGCCGAGCGGCGCGACCATTTGCGCCAGCGGTCGCGTGAAGCAGCCGATCACGTCGGTTTGCGACACCAGCCCGAGCGTCACCGCGAACGACGACGGCGCCCGCACCAGCCGCTTCGGCACCGGCAAGCCATGTGCGTTGAACATGGCCATCATCACGCTATGGGGGAAATGATCGGCGCCCACGGTCACGATCCACTCCGCGTCGAGTAGCTCGTGCAGGCGCGTCACGTTGGCGAGCGGATGCCCGGCGCGCATGGCGACGACGAACTGCGTGGAGTAGAGCGGCGCTTGCACCAGGTCGCTGTCGAGCGCCTGCACGTGGTGGATCGCCGCGATATCCAGCGCGCCATTGCGCAAACGCGCGACCGCGTCCGGTATCGTCACTTCTTCCAGATGCAGATTGACGAGCGGCATCGCGCGGCGAAACTTCGAGACCGCGTGCGGCAGCGCCGTGAGCGCAATCGACGGCATGGTGCCCACGCTGACCTTGCCGGCCAGTTCTCCCTTCACCTGTTCGACGGCTTCCACCGTGCGCCGCATATCGCCGAGCAACTGTTCGGCGCGCGGCAGCAGCGCAAGCCCGCAAGCCGTCAGTTCGATGCCTCGTACGCTGCGCACCATCAATTCCGCATTCAGCGCGCTTTCGAGCTCGCGGATCGTATGCGTGACGGCCGGCTGCGTGACGCCAAGCTCGCGCGCGGCGGCGCGCAGGCTGCGGTGATGGGCGGCGGCGACGAACGCTTGCAACTGCTGCAGTTTCATTCGGGTAATCCCGTATATAACGTTTGTTAATCGGGGTGAAAAAAACAGCATCTTATTCGAACAAAACGGCGTGGCTATAGTGCTCGCCTGTTTGCCGCGTTTTGACGCGGGTGCGCCGGGAGACCGGCAAGGAGTAAGTGGTGCAAGTCCACTGCGATGAAGGAATAGCGAACCACATCGGCCCCGAGCCGTGCGCAGGCATCCGCGAGGATGTCGGCGAAGCGTCGGCAGGGGTACGTGCAGGCCAGCCATTGAGCCACGATAGAAAACTGATTCCGGGTGCCGACGCTGTCTGTGTAGCGGAAGGCAAAACGTCTGAGCGCGCAATCGCGAGCGCCCGGATGACCCGGCGTGGTCGTAGAACCTGGCATGTGCGCACGCTCCTTGTTAGGGAACCGGGAGATCTCCAGTCTGGCCTGTCGCAGGATGGACAGGTCCGCATCGGGAAGGCGAGGAGCCGTAGCCGATGATGAACGGACGGGAGAAGTCAGACTCCGCCGTAGTAGCGATGAAGCCTGCGAACAAGGCTGGGGAACCAGCTGCGGAGTGGGTGGAGCCAAGGGCGGGGACCAAGGGGAACACGGGTCAGCCACACACGCACCGGGCGCAGAACCGGGCAAGCGTGCCACAGCGGCTGGAACGTGTACGGCAGGCTGCAAGACAGCGGAAGAAGGAGCGGTTCACCGCGCTTCTACACCACGTCACAGTCGACCGACTTCGGATGGCATTCTTTGCGCTCAAACGCAGTGCGGCTCCCGGAGTGGATGGCCTGACGTGGCGGTACTACGAGGCAGGACTGGAAGAGAATCTCCAGCGCCTGTTCTCGCAGGTACAGAGCGGAGCGTACCGGGCACTGCCTGTTCGGCGACAGTACATACCGAAGCCGGACGGCAAACAGCGCCCGCTGGGGATTGCCGCGCTGGAAGACAAGATCGTCCAGCGTGCGGTGGTGGAAGTGCTGAACGCGATATACGAGGAAGACTTTCTTGGTTTCTCGTACGGGTTTCGGCCCGGGCGTAGTCAACATGATGCGCTGGATGCGTTAGCGACGGCCATCACCCACACCCCGGTGAACTGGATTCTGGACGCGGACCTTCGGAGCTTCTTCGACTCGGTTAGCCAGAGTTGGCTAGTCCGTTTCATTGAGCACCGGATCGGCGACCAGCGCATCATCCGCCTTGTGCGCAAGTGGCTCAAGGCGGGTGTTCTGGAAGACGGAGAGCTGAGCGTCAGTGAGACCGGTACACCACAGGGATCAGTGGCTTCACCGCTGTTCGCGAACGTGTACCTGCACTATGTCTTCGATCTCTGGGCCAACCGGTGGCGACGGCGGGAAGCAACGGGCAACGTGATCATCCTGCGGTATGCGGATGACATCGTTGTCGGCTTCGAGCACGAAGCTGACGCGCGGCGCTTCTGGGACGCGATGCGATCGAGGCTGGAAGAGTTCTCGCTTGAGCTACATCCGGACAAGACGAGACTGCTGGAGTTCGGCCGCTATGCAGCGGTCAACCGCCAGAGACGGGGTCTTGGCCGACCGGAGACCTTCACCTTTCTGGGTTTCATCTTTATCTGCGGCAGATCTCGTCGCGGGGCTTTCCAGTTACAGCGGAAGACCCGAGGGGATCGCATGCGGGCGAGACTCAGGCAGATCAAGGAGGCGCTCCGGAAGCGCATGCACGAACCGATTCCAGTGCAAGGGCAATGGCTCAGGCAGGTGGTTCGCGGATACTTCGCGTATCACGCGGTGCCTACCAACTCGCGGGCACTCGTCGCATTCCGACATCACGTCACCGATCTATGGCGGCGCACGCTCCGGCGGCGCAGTCAGAAGGACGCCATGACGTGGGAGCGAATGAGACGAATCGCCAATGCCTGGCTTCCGCCCCCTCGAATCCTTCATCCGTGGCCTGATCGGCGCTTCGCCGTCAAACACCCGAGGTAGGAGCCCGGTGCCCGAATTGGGCACGCCGGGATCTGTGCGGGGGGTGCTCAGTAATGGGCATCCCTACCGCAATCCGTGAACCCCTGGAGCCATAGAGATGAGCGAAGCCGCGCGTTTTACCGAAGTGTCCGACCTGGTGCCTGCCGCCGAGAGCCTGCGCGAGATTCGCCATCACATTCACCACCATCCGGAGCTGGCTTACGAGGAGCACCAGACGGGCGCCCTGGTCGCCGACAAGCTCGAACAATGGGGCTGGCAGGTCACGCGCGGCGTCGGTCAGACGGGCGTGGTGGGCACGCTGAAGGTGGGCGACGGCAAGCGCAGCGTTGGCATTCGCGCGGACATGGACGCGTTGCCGATCATCGAGCAAACCGGTCTGCCGTATGCGAGCGGCACGCACGGCAAGATGCACGCATGCGGCCACGACGGGCACACCACGATGCTGCTCGGCGCGGCGCAACGCCTCGCGGCTACGCGCAATTTTTCGGGCACGGTGCATCTGTACTTTCAGCCTGCCGAGGAGAGCGGCATCGACAGCGGCGCGCTGAAGATGATCAACGACGGCCTGTTCGAGCGCTTTCCCTGTGACGCCGTGTTCGGCGTGCACAACCATCCCGGCGAGGAACCGGGCGTGCTGCTGTTCCGCAAGGGGCCGTTCATGTCGGCGGGCGACAAGGCGATCATCACGATCGAAGGCGTGGGCGGGCACGCGGCGCGTCCGCACCTGACGGTCGATCCGGTCGTGGTGGCGGCCAGCATCGTGATGGCATTGCAGACGATCGTCGCGCGCAATGTCGATCCGTCGCAACCGGCGGTGGTGACGGTCGGCTCCATGCATGCGGGCACCGCGAACAACGTGATTTCGAGCAGCGCGAAGCTGGAGCTGAGCGTGCGCTCGTTCAGCCCCGAAGTGCGCGCACTGTTGAAGAAGCGTATTACCGAACTCGCCGAAACCCAGGCGGCGAGCTATGGCGGCAAGGCGGTGGTGGAATACATCGAAGGCTATCCGGTCGTGGTCAATTCGGATGCCGAAACGGATTTCGCAGTGGAAGTGGCGCGCGAACTGGTCGGCGACGACAAGGTGGTCGCGCAAACCGACATTCTGATGGGTAGCGAAGACTTTGCCTTCATGCTGCAGAAGCGGCCGGGCACGTTTTTGCGGATCGGCAACGGCGCGGGCGAAGACGGCTGCATGGTGCACAACCCGCACTACGACTTCAACGACCGCAATCTGCCGGTCGGCGCGGCGTTCTGGACGCGGCTGGTGGAGCGCTATCTGGCGCAGTAACGCCGAAGTGACGCCGCAGGACCCAGCAAGCCGCACCGCAATCGGCCAGCCGCACAATCATAACGACGAGGTAGACCACGCGATGAACACCACGACCGATGCGAGCCACGCCGTTCAGGCGAGCCAATCCACCAGCCGCGGCGCGATTGCCGCCGCGGTGATCGGCAACTGGCTCGAGTTCTTCGACTTCACCGTGTACGGGTTTTTTGCCGTGATCATCGGCAAGCTGTATTTCCCGTCGGCGGACCCGACTACTTCGTTGCTGCTCTCCGTGGCGACCTTTGCGGCAGGTTTTATCACGCGCCCGCTCGGCAGCGTCATGCTCGGCGTGTACGCGGACCGCAAGGGCCGCAAAGCCGCGCTGAATCTGACCATCATGCTCATGGCGGTGAGCACCGGCCTGATCGCGATTGCGCCGACCTATGCGCAAATCGGTCTTGCGGCGCCGCTTCTGATCGTGCTGGCGCGTCTCGTACAAGGCTTTTCGCAAGGCGGTGAGTTCGGCGCGGCCACCTCCACGCTGCTCGAACAGGGCGGCGGCACGCGGCGCGGTTTCCGTGCGAGCTGGCAACTGGCCACGCAAGGCGGCGCGGCGCTGATGGGCTCGGGCATCGCCGCGGCGTTGTCCGGCGCGTTGCCGAAGGAATCGCTGGAAAGCTGGGGCTGGCGCATTCCGTTCCTGCTCGGCGTATTGATTGCGCCGGTCGGCATGTACCTGCGCCGCCGTCTGGCCGACGACGCGGCCAGCGCGCACAGCCACGCGATCGAGCGCGGCGTGTTGCACGAACTCTTCACGCAGCATCTGCGCCCGCTGATCCTGATCACGCTGACGGTGATGGGCGGCACGGTCTCGACCTATATCCTGACCTTCTACATGCCGACCTACGCGATCCACACGCTCGGCCTGCCGATGTCGCTGTCGATGCTGGTGGGCGTCGCCTCGGGCTTCGTGATGCTGGTTACGTGCCCGCTGTTCGGCATGCTGTCGGACCGGATCGGCAGCCGCAAGCGGCCGATCCTGTTCGGACGCGGCGTGCTGGTGCTGCTGCTGTTTCCGGCCTTCATGCTGATCAACCGCTTTCCGCAGTTGCCCGTCATCATGTCGCTGACCGCGCTGATGCTGCTGTTCTATTCGATGGGCTCGGCGTCGGAATTCGCGTTGATGTGCGAGTCGTTTCCGCGGCGCGTGCGCGCCACCGGCATTTCGATCGCCTATGCGTTGAGTGTCTGCGTGTTCGGCGGCACCGCGCAACTGGTTGCGACGTGGCTCATCAAGCTGACGGGCAGCAAGCTGGCGCCGGCCGGGTATGTGGCGGCGTGCGTCGTAGTGTCGTTGATCGCGGTGTCGATGCTGAAGGAAACCGCGGAACGGCCGATCGACTGATCGATCGGACAGGGCGCCGGCATCGCGCGGCGCCCGTCCGTCAGTCCATTAGTGTCAGCCGCGCCTCGCCACCATCTCCGAGACGTTCTGCGCGGCGTGCTGCAGCGGCTCCAGAAATGCCTTCACCATCTGCCTGGCCGAATTGCGCTGCGCATTGCCGCTGATGTTCATCGCGGCGATCACGCGCCCCTGCCGGTTGCGAATCGGCGCGGACAGCGAAATCAATCCACCTTCCAACTCCTGATCGACGATTGCCCAGCCCTGGCGGCGAACCTGCGCGATCAGCTTCTTCAACTCTTCCTTGTCAGTGACCGTGCGCGGCGTGTGCGCGTAGAGCGGCGCCGAACTCAGCGTCGCCTCGAGTGTTTCCTCGTCGAGCGCGGAGAGCAGCACGCGGCCCATCGACGTGCAATACGCCGGCAAGCGGCTGCCGATCGACAGGTTGATCGTCATGATCTTGTGCGTCGGTACGCGCAGCACGTAGACGATCTCGGTGCGATCGAGCACGGCCGCCGAGACGCTCTCGTGAACCTGCGCCGACAGTTGCTCCATCACCGGCTCGGCGAGGTTCCAGAACGGCATGGAGGTCAGATACGCGAAGCCCAGGTCGAGAATTCTCGGCGTGAGGCGAAAGAGGCGCCCTTCGGCTTCCACATAACCGAGCGTTTGCAGCGTCAGCAAAATGCGCCGTGCGCCGGCGCGCGTGAGGCCGGTGGCGGCGGCGACATCCGTGAGCGTCTGTTCGGGGCGCGTGGCGTCGAACGCGCGGATCACGGCGAGGCCGCGCGCGAACGACTGCACGTAGGAGTCGCCCGGTTTGTCCGGGGCCGGTTCGGCGCTGGCGGGAACGGCGGAAGACGGCGGCAGGGCTGGGCTCATGGACCTTGAAAGGTGCGTTCGAGGAAGGGCGGGCACGCGCCGCGCCGGTTCACCCGGCACGATGCGGCGCAAAGGCGTGACGATAGCTTAAGCCTTCTGTTTCGCCAACTTCGCTGCCTGATGCTCAAAAATGCCAGGGTTTGCATGGATGCAGGCCGCATCGAAAATTTGTATGATGACCCGATAACATGATCAATCGAGGCATGGATGTTCGACAAGATTCCTGCGCGAGCGCTGAGCGACACGGTCGCGCAACAGTTGCTGAAGCAGATCGACAAAGGCACCTTCAAGCGCGGTGGCAAGCTGCCCACCGAGGCCGTGCTCGCGCAGCAGTTCGGCGTGAGCCGCACGGTGATCCGCGAGGCGATCTCGCGGCTGAAGAACGAGGGTGTGGTCGAACCGCGCCAGGGCAGCGGCGTGTTCATCGCCGCGCATGGTGCGATCCGGCCGTTGCGTATCGATTACGCGGAAGCGGTCGAGCCGGGTTCGGTGGTGCAGATTCTCGCGTTGCGCCGGGCGATCGAGGCGGAAGTCGCGTCGGAAGCCGCCATGCGCCGCAGCGACGCTGACATGGTGTCGATCGACACGGCGCTCGCGAAGATCGACGAAGCGGTGGCCGAAGGCGAGGATGGCGTGGCTGAAGACGTCGCCTTTCATCGCGCGATCGCGGCGGCCACCGGCAATCCGTATTTCCTCAAGACCCTCACGTTCCTGAACCAGTACCTCGAGGCCGGCACGGTCGTCACGCGCCGCAACGAAGCGTTGCGCGAGGACTTTTCGCGTCAGGTGCGCGAAGAGCATGCCGCGATCGCCGCCGCGATTCGGGCCGGCGATCCGATGGCGGCGCGCAATGCGGCACGAACGCATATGTACAACGCGGCACGGCGTCTCGCGGAAGCGGGGATTTGCTGAGCTTCAGTGCTCAGACTCAGCGCCCGGATTCAGGCCCGGGTGTTCAACGAATTCATAGAGGTCAAGCATGTCCAGAAATGTTGGTGTCATCGGTCTTGGTGCAATGGGCCTGGGTGTCGCGCGTTCGCTGCTGCGCGCGGGTTTTCGGGTTCACGCGTGCGACCTGCGCAGCGAGATCCTGAATGCGTTCGTCGCTGAAGGTGGTGTGGGCTGCGCGACACCGGCCGAACTCGGCGCGCAGTGCGAGGTGGTCGTCACGCTGGTCGTGAATGCCGCGCAAACCGAAGCCGTGCTGTTCGGCGAGCAGGGCGCGCTCGCCGCGATGAAAAAGGGCGGCGTGGTGATCGCCAGTGCGACCGTGGCGCCGGACTTCGCAATCGAACTCGGCAAGCGGATCGAGGCCGCCGGTTTGCAGATGCTCGACGCACCGGTTTCGGGCGGCGCGGCGCGCGCGGCTTCCGGCGAGATGACCATGATGACGTCCGGCCCCGCGGCGGCCTATGCCGCCTGCGAGGACGTGCTGGCCGCGATGGCCGGCAAGGTGTATCGCCTCGGTTCCGGGCACGGTGCGGGATCGAAGGTGAAGATCATCAATCAGTTGCTGGCCGGCGTGCATATCGCGGTGGCGGCCGAAGCCATGGCGCTCGGCTTGCGCGAAGGCGTCGATCCAGATGCGCTGTACGAGGTCATCACGCACAGCGCGGGCAATTCGTGGATGTTCGAAAACCGCGTGCCGCACATTCTCAACGGCGACTACACGCCGCTTTCGGCCGTCGATATTTTCGTCAAGGATCTGGGCCTCGTGCTCGATACCGCGCGCCGCTCGAAATTCCCGTTGCCGTTGTCGGCGGCGGCGCATCAGATGTTCATGATGGCGTCTTCGGCCGGCCACGGTGGTGAAGACGATTCCGCGGTGATCAAGATTTTCCCCGGCATCGACGTGCCGGCGGCGAAGTAAGCAGGAGGAGCGCCATGACGACACTTACGAAACGCGCGCTGCTCGGCTGCATCGCCGACGACTTCACCGGCGCCACCGATCTGGCCAACATGCTGGTGCGCGGCGGTATGCGCACGGTGCAAACCATCGGCGTGCCCGCATCGAATGACCTGCTCGAGGCCGACGCCCTGGTGGTCGCGCTGAAATCGCGCACCATTCCCGCCGCCGACGCGGTCGCGCAATCGCTTGCCGCGCTGGACTGGTTGCGTGCGCAAGGGTGCCGCCAGTTCTTCTTCAAATACTGCTCGACCTTCGATTCGACCGACGCGGGCAATATCGGCCAGGTGACGGATGCGCTGCTCGACGCGTTGTCCGCCGACAGCACGACCGGCGCATTCACGATTGCGTGTCCCGCGTTTCCCGAGAACGGCCGCACGATCTTTCGCGGCCATCTGTTTGTCGGCGACGCGTTGCTCAACGCGTCGGGCATGGAAAACCATCCGCTCACGCCGATGCGCGATGCGAACCTCGTGAGCGTGCTGCAACGTCAGACCGGATCGAAAGTCGGTCTCGTGCGTTATGACGCCGTGGCGCGAGGCGTGTCGGCGGTGCGCGAAAGGTTCGATACATTGCGCAACGAAGGCGTGCGCATGGCGATTGCCGATGCGGTGTCCGACGCTGACCTTTACGTACTCGGCGAAGCCTGCGCCGATCTCACGCTGATCACCGGCGGTTCGGGCGTCGCGTTGGGCTTGCCGGCCAACTTTCGCCGCGCGGGTTTGCTGGCGGAACAGGCGGACGCCGCGCAGTTGCCGCGCGTCGACGGCTTGTCCGCGGTGCTGGCCGGCAGCGCGTCGAAAGCGACCAATGCCCAGGTGGCGCAGTGGCGCGCCACACGGCCCGCGTTTCGCATCGATCCGCTCGCGGCGGCGCGCGGCGAAGCCGTGGTCGAACAGGCTTTGGCCTTTGCGCAGCCATACCTCGACAAAGCCGAGCCCATGCTGATCTATGCGACCGCGACGCCCGACGAAGTCAAGGCAGTGCAAGGGCAGCTCGGTGTGAACGAAGCGGGGCATCTGGTCGAAAACACGTTGGCGTCGATCGCGAGTGGTTTGCGCGAGCGTGGCGTGCGCAAGTTCGTGGTGGCGGGGGGCGAAACCTCGGGCGCGGTCGTGCAGGCGCTCGACGTGCACACGCTGCGGATCGGCGCGCAGATCGATCCCGGCGTGCCGGCTACCGCGACGACCGGCGCCGAGCCGCTCGCGCTCGCCTTGAAATCCGGCAACTTCGGTACGACGGACTTCTTCGAAAAGGCGCTGCGGCATCTGGACGGAGATGTGCAATGAGTGGCGCGCCCGCACTTCACACGACGAATGAAGCGCGCGTTCGCGAAGAAATCTGCGTGACCGGCGCGAGTCTCTATCAACGCGGCTACACGGTGGGCACGGCCGGCAACATTAGCGCGCGGCTCGACGACGGTTGGCTGATTACACCGACCGATGCGTGTCTTGGCCGGCTCGATCCCGCCGCCATCGCCAAGGTAGACCTCGCCGGCAACGCAATGTCAGGCGGTCGGCCGTCGAAAACGCTGGCGCTGCATCGCGGCATCTATGCGCGTAATAGCGAAGCGCGCGGCATCGTCCATACCCATTCGACGCATCTGGTCGCGTTGACGCTCGCGGGCGTCTGGCGCGAAACCGACGTGCTGCCGCCCATCACGCCGTATTACGTGATGAAAGTGGGCCACGTCCCCCTGATTCGTTATGAGCGCCCCGGCGCTCCGCAAGTCGCCGAGCAGATCGCCGCGCTCGCCGATAGCGTTCGCGCCGTGCTGCTGGAGCGTCTTGGTCCGGTGGTGTGGGAGCGTTCGGTGGCGCAAGCCGCCTATGCGCTCGAAGAACTCGAAGAAACCGCGCGTTTGTGGTTGATGACCCAGCCACGGCCCACACCGCTCGACGAAGCCGCACTCGAAGAACTGCGCAGCGTGTTCGGAGCGCGCTGGTAGAAGAAGCCGACAAAACAAAGCCCGGCCGCGCGCGATGCGCCGCGTCGGGCCATCCATTCAAGGAGACAATGCATGAACTCATATCAGGCCGAATCCAGCCGCCCGGTTACAGCCGCCGCGGGACAACCCGGCGCCGCTGAAATCGAGCACACCTACAAGAAGGTGTTCTGGCGCATCGTGCCGTTTTTGATGCTGTGTTATGTGGTCGCCTATCTGGACCGCGTGAATGTCGGCTTCGCGAAACTGCAGATGTCGCAGGACCTGGCGTTCAGCGAAACGGTGTTCGGCCTCGGCGCCGGCGTGTTCTTCATCGGCTACTTTCTGTTCGAGTTGCCGAGCAACATTCTGATGCACAAGATCGGCGCGCGCATCTGGATCGCGCGGATCATGATTACGTGGGGCTTGCTCTCGGCGGTGTTCGTGTTCGTGAAGACCCCGATGCAGTTCTATATCTTGCGTTTCCTGCTGGGTCTCGCCGAAGCCGGTTTCTATCCCGGCGTGATCCTGTACCTGACCTACTGGTTTCCGTCGCATCGGCGCGCGAAGATTATCGCAGTGTTCATGTCGGCGATTCCGGTGTCGGGCATTTTCGGCAATCCGCTGTCCGGCTGGATCATGCAGACCTTCCACAACAGCTTGGGTTTCGCGGGCTGGCAGTGGATGTTCCTGATCGAAGCGATCCCCGCCATCGCGATCGGTATCGCCACGGTCCTGTATCTCGACAACGGCATTTCCAGCGCGAAGTGGCTGAGCGAACGCGAAAAGCAGTTGCTCACCGATGAAATCGCCGCTGCGCAACCGCGGGACAAGGCGCAGAAACATTCTGTCGGCGCGGTGTTCCGCGATCCGCGTACATGGTGGATGTCGCTGATCTATTTCGCGTTCGTGACCGGACAATACGGTCTGACGTTCTGGATGCCGACGCTGGTGAAATCGACCGGTGTGACGGGCGCATTCAATATCGGCCTGTTGAGCGCCATTCCGTTTCTGTGCGCGATCGTCGTGATGAATCTGATGGGCCACAGCGCCGACAAGCGCCGTGAGCGCCGCTGGCATCTGATCGTGCCGGCGCTGTTCGGTGCGATCGGCTTCACGGTGGCGGCTTCTTTCGCGGACAACACGGTGGTCTCGATCGTGGCTCTCTCGCTGGCCGCAGCCGGTGTGCTGACCTGCGCGCCGCTCTTCTGGTCGTTGCCGACCGCGTTCATGTCGGGCGCGACCGCCGCGGCCGGCATTGCAATCATCAATTCGATCGGCAATCTCGCGGGTTTCGCGAGCCCGTACATGATCGGCTATCTGAAGGACCTCACCCACAGCACGCAGACCGGCATGTACGTGCTGGCCGGCATGCTCGTGATCGGCGCGATTGCCACGTGGCTCACGCCGCCCAAGCTGGTCAACCGATAAATCGATATGCGCGTGCGGCATGAGTCGCTGCCGCGCGCGGGATCACACCGTTTTCAAGGAGTTGCTGCCATGCCTCGCTTCGCCGCCAATCTCACGATGATGTACAACGAGCACGCGTTCCTCGACCGTTTTGCCGCCGCAGCGAAAGACGGCTTCGAGGCGGTCGAGTTTCTGTTCCCCTACGATTTCCCCGCTGCCGACATCAAATCGCGCCTCGTGGCGAGCGGTCTGACGCAAGCGCTCTTCAATGCGCCGCCTGGCGACTGGGCCGCTGGCGAGCGCGGCATTGCCTCGCTGCCGGGACGCGAAGACGAGTTCCAGCGCGGTATCGAAATGGCGCTCGACTACGCGCGCGTGATTGGTAATCGCAAGCTGCACGTGATGGCCGGCCTGATCGGCGCGGATCAGCCGCGCGCGAAGCATCGCGAGGTGTATCTGAACAATCTCGCGTATGCCGCGAAGGCCGCGCAAGCCGAAGGCATCACGGTCGTGATCGAGCCGATCAATACGCGCGACATGCCGGGCTTCTTTCTGACCCGTCAGGACGAAGCGCAAGCGGTCTGCGCGGAAGTCGGCGCGCCGAACCTCAAGGTGCAGTTCGACTGTTATCACTGCCAGATCGTCGAAGGCGACCTTGCAGTGAAACTCAAACGCGATATGGCGGGCATCGGCCACATTCAGATCGCGGGCGTGCCGGAACGGCATGAGCCCGACACGGGCGAGCTGAATTATCCGTATCTGCTCGACCTGATCGACTCGCTCGGTTACGACGGCTACATCGGTTGCGAATACCGGCCGCGCGCAGGCACCTCGGCCGGTCTCGGCTGGCTCAAACCGTATCTGAACGCGAACCGCTAACAAGGACACAACCCATCATGAAAGTACTGATTACCGGCGGCGCGGGTTTTCTCGGCCAGCGTCTCGCGCGTGAACTGCTCGCGCGCGGTTCCCTGAAAGACAAACAGGGCACACCGCAAACGATTACCGAACTGGTGCTGCTCGACGTAGTGCAAGCCAACGATTTCGACGACAAGCGTGTACGCACGGAAGTCGGCGACATCGCCGAGCGCAGCGTGCTCGAACGCGTGATCGACGACCAGACTTCGGCGATCTTTCATCTGGCCGCGATCGTGAGCGGGCAGGCCGAAGCGGACTTCGATCTCGGCATGCGCATCAATCTGGATGCGTCACGGCTGCTGCTGGAAACGTGCCGGCAGCGTGGCCACCGGCCGCGCGTGCTGTTCACGAGCTCCGTGGCGGTGTATGGCGGCGCGTTACCCGAGGTCGTGCAGGATGATACGGCGTTGAATCCGCAGTCGTCATATGGCGCGCAGAAGGCGATCGCGGAGTTGCTGCTCAACGATTACGCGCGGCGTGGTTTCGTCGACGGCCGTGTGTTGCGGCTGCCCACCATCAGCGTGCGGCCGGGCAAGCCGAACGCGGCGGCTTCGTCGTTCGCGAGCGGCATCATTCGCGAGCCGCTGAACGGCGAAGCGGCGGTGTGCCCGGTCGCGGGCTCGACGCGCCTGTGGCTGCTGTCGCCGCGCAAGGCGATCGAGAGCCTGATCGCCGGACTCGAACTCGACTCCGCCGCGCTTGGCAACCAGCGTGTGCTGAACCTGCCGGGCATTTCAGTGAGCGTCGACGAGATGGTCGCCGCGCTGCGCGAAGTCGCGGGCGACGCCGCCGCCGCGCGCATCGTCTGGGAGCGGGATGAGCGGGTCGAAAAAATCGTGGGCAGCTGGCCGGGCCGGTGGGATACGTCGCGCGCCGAAAGGCTGGGGTTGAGCGGCGAGCGCAGCTTTGCCGACGTGATCCGCAGCTATGTCGCGGACGAGAACATCCAGATCCGGTAGTCGCGGACCCCGGAGCGCTCTCCGGGCCATCCTCCAGCGATCCCCAAGCTGTCTTTGAGCTGTCATCGAGCCTCGTGCCGGCGCCGTGAACACAGGCGCGCCGGCATGAGCGCGTCAATCGTCTGATCCTTTTCGACCAGCTTCGCGGCCTGCACGTATTCCCTGGTGCGGGCGTGGCCGCGCTTGACATGGTTTCGGCCGCGCGCCTATTATCGAGGCTAGTTGTTCGATATATGACCGTATGTTCGTATAAAGAACAAATTTCCCGAATCTCGAACCCGCTGTTCATCATCTGCGTTAAGCTGATCTGACGTGAGGGCTGCTTTGCAGCCGCTTCCCGTCGCGTTCGAATTCTCTTGCGGGACGCCGGGCCGGCGCATCCGTGCATCCGTGCATCCAGCCCGCGCCACGCCGGCAATCCGCTCGTGGCGTGGCGCACGCAGCACATCAACTGGAGACATCACATGACCGAAGCATTCCTGTGCGACGCGATTCGCACCCCCATCGGCCGCTATGCGGGATCGCTGTCGTCGGTGCGCGCCGACGATCTGGGCGCGGTGCCGCTCAAGGCGCTGATGGAGCGCAACAAAGACGTCGACTGGAACGCGATCGACGACGTGATCTACGGCTGCGCGAACCAGGCCGGTGACGACAACCGCAACGTCGCGCGTATGTCGCTGTTGCTGGCCGGTTTGCCGCAAGGCGTGCCGGGCACGACGGTGAATCGTCTGTGCGGCTCGGGCATGGACGCCGTCGGCATTGCCGCGCGCGCCATCAAGTCGGGCGAGGCCGCGTTGATGGTGGCGGGCGGTGTGGAAAGCATGAGCCGCGCGCCGTTCGTCATGGGTAAGGCGACCAGCGCGTTCTCGCGTCAGGCCGAGATCTATGACACGACCATCGGCTGGCGTTTCGTCAACCCGTTGATGAAGAAACTGTACGGTGTCGATTCGATGCCGGAGACCGGCGAAAACGTCGCGACCGACTACAACATCAGCCGCGCCGATCAGGACGCTTTTGCGCTGCGCAGCCAGCAGAAAGCGGCGCGCGCGCAACGTGACGGCACGCTCGCGCAGGAAATCGTCGGCGTGACGATCGCGCAGAAGAAGGGCGACCCGATCACGGTGTTGCAAGACGAGCATCCGCGTGAAACGAGCCTCGAAACGCTCGCCAAGCTCAAGGGCGTGGTGCGTCCGGACGGCACGGTCACGGCAGGCAACGCGTCGGGCGTGAACGACGGCGCAGCGGCACTGCTGCTTGCCAATGAAGAAACGGCGAAGCGCTTCGGCCTCACGCCGCGTGCTCGCGTGCTGGGTATCGCAACGGCCGGCGTCGCGCCGCGCGTGATGGGCATTGGCCCCGCGCCCGCCACGCAAAAACTGCTGGCGCGCCTGAACATGACCATCGATCAATTCGACGTGATCGAACTGAATGAGGCCTTCGCTTCGCAAGGCATCGCGGTGCTGCGCGCACTCGGCGTGGCCGACGACGACGCTCGCGTGAATCCGAATGGCGGCGCGATCGCCCTCGGCCACCCGCTCGGGATGAGCGGCGCGCGTCTGGTGACTACGGCGATGTATCAGCTGCATCGCACGCAAGGCCGTTTTGCGCTGTGCACCATGTGTATCGGCGTTGGCCAGGGTATTGCGATCGCGATTGAACGGGTGTGATAGAGCAGTGTGATTGATTAGGGGCCAGCGCGCGCGTCGGTCCAAGCTCGGGTTCAAGTAAAAAGGAAACAGCCTCTTCGCTCACGCGACGAGGCTGTTTTTTTGCCTTGCGTAGATCGGGCGTATTTCGACTGTGAATCTAATTCGAACCATGGAAGGTTGGGATTAAATCCGAATATCACGGCACATTGATTGCCCATTCGCGGGTATTGCAGTATGTGTTTAATGCTGTTTGCATTTGAGACACGCCGCTCAATATGAATAGCCTCGAAATGTCACACCATTGTCAATATTCAAAGTGCCGCTGCGACGCCACGTCGCGGCGATTTACATCGATTTCGCATTGATTCGAAAATCACAATTCGATCAATCACGGCGTGCAGTAAGCCATGTAAAATCGTCCGAGTCGTACCTCTTAAAACTATCATCCTGAAGACGTACAGGTACTCGCGGCGTTAAATATCGGCATTCCCAAGTTTCAGATCGCCGTTACGCTGCATCAAACCATTTTTCCAAGGAGCACGTATATGAAGGCAGCGACAATTGGCGCAGCGTTGATGGTCGCGGCGTTCGCCGCAGCTCAGCCGGCATGGGCGCAAGATGCCATGGCCAATGCGGCGCAGGGCGTTGTCAGCGCCGTGGAGCCGGTGCACGTGAAGGCACAGATCGTCGGTATCGATCCGGGCACCCGCACGCTCACGCTCAAGGGGCCGGGCGGTAACGCGGTGGTCGTACTGGTGAGCCAGCAGGTGGCGGGTTTCGACCAGTTGAAAATAGGTGACCGGGTCGACGTGCTCTACAAGAACGCGCTGCTCGTGAAGGCCGAGAAGGTCACCGGCAAAGACAAGGGTGTTCGCGCGCGTGTCGACACGCAGGTGTACGCCCCGGCCTCGGGCGGTTTCGAATCGGCGCGCCAGGTCGAGGTGCTTGCCACCGTGCAGAAGATCGATCGCAAGAAGCGTCTGGTCACGCTGCGCGGCGCATATCAGACGCAAACGCTCCAGGTCGGTCCCGACGTGGATCTGAAGGACGTTAAGGTGGGCGATACGATTCACGCTGTCTTTGTCTCGGCAGCCGCCGTTCAGGTGTCGCCGCAAGATTCGGCGCAGTAATCGCCACAGTAATCGCTGCAGTAGTTGCCGCAGTAATCGCCGCAGTCACGGCGGTCAACGCAATCACCGCCGTGACGTCAAGCCGCCTGGCATGACGACACCGCCATGCCAGGCGGTACATGTGGGCTCTTCGGAGCCCGCATGCCTGTCTGCAGGCGGCCGCCTCCATTACACCTCACACCCTGCATGGCAAAGGCATCTGTTTGTCAGTGGCGAGGTGGCCTCATGCCGCGCGCGAGGCAGCCCGCTGCTGCCGCAAAGTCCTCACGAAATTCAGCACGGTCGGCGACTTCTCGCGTTGCCGATGAATCAACGCGATACCCGTTGAAAGCGGCTTGCCTTGCAGTTCATGGTAAGACACCCCTTCGACCTGGATCTGCCGGATCGATGCGGGAACCACCGCGACCCCGAATCCTGCTGCCACGAGGTTCGCCGCCGACGATATCTGCGGCGACTCCATGCTGATGATGGGCGCAAAGCCTGCTTCGCGGCAGGCGCTAATAATCGAGTCGTACAGGTCAGGACCGATCGGCCGCGGAAAGAAGATAAACGGATCGTGCGCAAGGTCTGCCAGATTGACGCGCCGCCGCCGGTTCAACCGATGGCTCGCCGGCAGCACAACCAGCATGTCTTCGTCCACCAGCGGTTCCACGATCAGATCTCGGCAGTTCAGCGGCATACGCACGAGCGCGGCATCGAGTTGCCGCTCGGCAACCTTGTCGAGCAGCAGCGAGCTGTTGCTCTCCTCGCAACTGATCGACACGCGCTCATAGGCGTGCCGATAGCGTTGCATCGTCAGCGCGACAGTGGGGTGGAACACCGTGGAGCCCGCGAACCCGAGCGACAGTCGACCCGTCTCCCCGCGTCCCGCATTCTGCACTTCGACGAAAGCCTCGCGCGCGTCTTCGACGATTCGCTGAGCACGCTCGCGAAACAGCCGCCCGGCCTCGGTCAACTCGACACGGCGCGGATGACGAATGAACAACGGCGTGCCGATCTCCCGTTCGAGCTTCAGGATCTGCTGGCTCAAGGGCGGCTGGGCAATGCCGAGGTGCGTGGCGGCGTCCGTGAAATGCAGATGCTCGGCAACGGCGAGGAAATAGCGCAACTGACGAAATTCCATATCTTTTTCGTCTCCAAAATGTGGCTTCGAGATATTGGACTAATGACCGCGCTGATTCTAACCTTGGCGTCAATCCGATGCGCTTAAAGGCCGCACCCGAAGCCACTGGCCGGAAGCGAGGCGCGTCACAGTCACCCTTTCCCGAGGAGAAGTTCGATGTCAGCAGCGCGCGCAGCACTAGCAAACCTGCCGGCCGGCGCGGCCCAAGGCCTCGTTGCGGATCTGCGCAACATCGTCGGCAAGAAGCACATCCTGACGGATGACAGCGCGACCCGACGCTACCGCACGGGTTTTCGTTTCGGCGCAGGCAAGGCGCTGGCGGTGGTGCGCCCAGGCACCGTCGTCGAACAATGGAAGGTGCTGCAGGCATGCATCGCGGCGAACGTGATCGTCATTACGCAGGCTTCGAATACGGGCCTCACGGGCGGCTCGACGCCTGACGGCAACGACTACGATCGCGACATCGTGATCGTCAGCACGACCCGCATGAAGAAGGTGTATGTCATCGACGACGGCAAGCAGGTCGTCTGCCTTCCGGGGGCAACGCTCGATCAACTGGAGAAAGTGCTGAAACCGCTCGGCCGCGAGCCACATTCCGTGATCGGCTCGAGCTGTATCGGCGCGTCGGTATTCGGCGGGGTCTGCAACAACTCCGGTGGTGCGCTGGTGCAGCGCGGCCCGGCCTATACGGAAATGGCGGCATTTGCGCGGGTCGATGCGACGGGCAGACTGAGCCTCGTCAATCATCTGGGAATCGAACTCGGCAAGACGCCCGACGAGATTCTTGGCCGGCTCGAACGCGGTGAGTTTTCGGATGCCGACGTCCGGCACGACGCGGGCGCCGGATCGGACCACGGTTACGCGACTCACGTGCGCGAGATCGATGCCGACACGCCGGCGCGCTTCAACGCCGATCCGCAGCGCCTCCATGAAGCGTCGGGCTCGGCCGGCAAGCTGATGGTGTTCGGCGTGCGGCTCGACACGTTTCCGATCGAGCAGAACGCCAAGGTGTTCTATATCGGCACGAATCTGCCGGACGAACTCACCGATATTCGTCGGCACGCGCTGCACGACTTCAAGCATCTGCCGATCTCGGGTGAGTATCTGCATCGCGACGCCTTCGACATTGCCGAGGAATACGGCAAGGATATGTTCCTCGCGATCAATTATCTCGGCACGTCGCGGCTGCCGGCGCTGTTCGGCTTGAAAAGCCGGTTCGACGCGCTGTTCGATCGCCTCGGTTTTCTTCCTGCGCATTTTACCGACCGCGTCATGCAGGCCGCGAGCCGCCTGTTCCCGAGCCATCTGCCGCCGCGCATGAAGCAGTATCGTGACAAGTACGAGCATCACCTGATGCTGAAGGTCGCGGCCGACAGTGTCGCCGAAACGCGTGCGTTTCTTTCGGGCTACTTTGAGAACGCGACGGGCGGCTATTTCGAATGCACCGACGAAGAGGGCAGAAAAGCGTTCCTGCAGCGCTTTGCCGCCGCCGGCGCCGCGGTCCGCTATCGCGCCGTGCATGCGCGCGAGGTGGAGGACATCGTCGCGCTCGACGTGGCGCTGCGCCGCAATGATCGCGACTGGATCGAAACGCTGCCGCCGGAGATCGAGCAGACGATCTCCATCAAGCTGTACTACGGCCACTTCCTGTGCCACGTGTTTCACCAGGATTACATCGTCAGGAAGGGCAACGATTGCCTCGAAGTCGAACACAAGATGTGGACGCTGCTCGATCGCCGCGGCGCGGAATATCCGGCGGAACATAACGTCGGCCATCTGTATCACGCGAAGCCGCAACTCGCCGCGTTTTATCAGCAGCTCGATCCTTGCAACTGCTTCAACCCGGGAATCGGACAGACTTCGAAGTTCGCGAAGTACCGCGAAGCGGCGGGTTGAAGCGCCGCGACCGGGCGACATGATGAGCGCGGACGTGGTTCGCGTGAAGCGGCGGCGAGTCACCGATTGCCCTGTAACAATCTATGTCGGAATATGTCGCGCAGCCGGGAAAGAGGCCGCAAACCCTTGTCCCACGGGGCTTCCTCGTGGTGAAACAGCGCGACATATCTTCCTTGTCGATTATGTCGATGCGTCCTTCTATAGTCCGTTCGTTGCCACGCCGCAGTGACCGGAGTGGCCCGAATCCAGAAAGGACATATCGTGAAGAATCGTTCGTTCGTTGCCCCGGCCACCGTCTCCGCCGTTGCCTCTGTTTCCGCCTCGGAGCAGGCCCGTTCATGCGCACGCAACGCGCTGCGCAAGCTCATTTTCTCCGCCGCCGCGGCCGTGCTCGCGCTCGGCAGTGCATCGGCGTTCGCCTGGTCGCAACATGGCACGGCGTACACCTCGCACGGCACCTATAACGGCGCGCGTTACGGCTCGTGCGGCGGCGCCAGTTGTTCGCATGCCGGCGGCGTTGCCGGCCCCTACGGTGGCCTCGCCACCAACACCGGCACGGTCACGCGCACCGCACCCGGCCAGTTCTCGAATTCGGGCACCGCGACGGGCCGCTATGGCAACTCGGTCCAACACTCGGGCGACACCAACTGCGCCGGTGGAACGTGCTCGCATACCGGCTCCCTCACGGGTCCTGACGGCAAAACCGCGACCACCTCAGGCGATGTCACGAAGAACGGCCCGGGGCAGTATTCGTCGTCCGGATCGGTGACTGGCTCGAACGGCAATACGGTCAACCATTCGGCGTCGACGAACTGCGCTGGCTCGACATGCTCGCGTTCGGGCACGGTGACCGGTTGGGATGGCGGTAGCGTCGATCACTCCGGTTCGGCCACACGTGTTGCGCCAGGTGTCGTGACGACCTCGTCGAGCGTGACGGGCACGCACGGCAACACGGTGACGTCGCGCGGGACGGTTGTGGCAAGCACAGGTGTTGTTGCGACAGGTGGCACGACGGTCGTCGTGGCGCCGAAGCCGGTGGTGGTCACGCAGCCTGTGGCCTATGTGGCGCCGCCTCCGGTGGTCGTGGCGCCCGCTCCGGTGGTCGTGGCACCGAAGCCGGTGGTGGTTGCGCCGCCGGTTGTCTACGCACCGCCGCCTCCGCCGTCCGTGTATGTCGCTCCGCGGGTCGTGTATGTCGCGCCGGCGCCGCGTCCGGTGGTTTGGGTGCCGGGCCATTGGGTCGGGCGTGTGTGGGTGCCGGCGCACTGGTCTTGATGGGAGCTGCCATGCGAGACAAATCACGCGGGACGGTTGAGCAGGGTGAAAGCGCAGTGCGCGTGCTCCCTTTCGATGAATCGCGGCCCCGGCGATTCTACAAACCAGGTGCGCTCGCAGCGATCGTCGTTGCGACAGGATTGGTGATTGCAATGAGCCGCTTCGGGACAGCAGCGGATACGCGCAGGGCGAGTGGGTCGTCGCGGGATTGCTCCACCCGGTACGCGGCGCTGCTCGACCTTGCGGAGCTGGCGAGACGTGATGGCAAATCATCCGAAGTGGTCGTGCGCGGGCTGAGCGACAAGGGCGGCGCGATGAGTGGATGTGTGTCGGCGGCCAACAATGAGCCAGTGGAGTAGCGGTAAGATCGACACCCAGCGCACGCCGGCTGATGCCATCGGTCGCGTCATTCCCGCGCAAGTAAGCTCGCACTACCCGCTTCCTGCCGCAAGAACGTGGGGCTGATTCGCAGTCAGCCTCGCCAATTACCTGTCTCCCGAAGCCTTATTGCGGTTCCGCGATCACCAGCGGGAAGCGAATTTCAAACGTGGTCCCTACACCTTCGCGCGACACAAAATCGATGTGCCCATTCAACACCCGGCACAACTCCTTCACGATCGCGAGACCCAGGCCCGTGCCGGGAATATCTTCGCCTGCGGCGCGCTCGAATTCGTCGAACACGCGGTCCGCGTCCGAAGGCGCAATACCCACGCCCGTGTCGGAGACGCGAATCGACCAGTGCGACTCGCCGGCCAGCGCGAAGTTGAGTTCGATTTCACCGGACTTCGTGTACTTGATGGCGTTGGAGAGCAGATTGACCGCAATCTGTTTGAGCTTGAGACGATTGGACGTGACCGCGGTCAATGCCGGGTCATAAGAGGCACGCAACGTGAGCCCTTTGGCCTCGATCGAAGGACGTGAAGACGTGACGAGTTCATCGTAGAGCTCGCGCGGATCGACCTGTTCGAGCACGAGCGGGGCGCCGTCGCCAAGCACTACGGAATACTCGACGATCTGATCGACGAGCTGCTTCATATCGGCGGCCTGGCGGTTCGCCAGCGTCAGTGCGGTATCGGCTTTCGCTGGCGCGCGCGCGATCAACTGCAAGGCGATGGAAAAGGCGTTCAGAAAGTTGCGCAGATCGTGGACCACGCTGCGCGTGATCTGCATGCGCGACTCGTACAGGTCGCTCACCAGACGCTGTTTCAGTGTGAGTTCGTGATTGGCGCGTTCGAGCCGGCCGGTGTATTCGTCGATCTTGCGGTCCCGTTCGCTCACCACCTCTTTAATCGACGTGAGCGTGACCATGCTGAGCGTTTCGGCAATCAGGCGGCGTGCCCGGCTTTCATGGCGGCGCGTGAAGGTGTCGTCGAGAACGGCGAATTCTTCGAGCGCGTCGGCGAGCACCTGATGAAAGAGATCGAGCTCGCGGACCAGTTCTTCGATACGGTAGCCCTGGCGCCAGCGCACCTTGCCGTGTTTTCTCGCATCGCGCTCGATGGCCGGTTCGACCCGTTCGAGATCTTCGATATCGAGCGCCGCGCACAGGCCTTCGAGAATTTCCGGCAGATGATCCGCCAGCTGCTGGTAAGTGAGCTTGTCCGCTTCGATGAGATCGACGTCGCCGAATACGGCGTTCATCCACTGCTGGGTGAACCGGGTGCGCTCCGAGCGAATGAAGTCGGCAAATTTGCGCAGGGGGCTAACGCGTGTATCGGTCATGGTGGGGTTCGGATCAGTTCGCAACATTATCGCCGCAATCGCGCATTGTGGAGCATCTCCAGCGCGGCTGGCAGAGCATTGCAGCGACGCTGGCTCCGGCGGCTTCCGCCACGGTCAATGTAGAAGGCATGGCTCGCTATGGACCCGCGTCAGGCAGGTGGATCGAGCGCTTTCAAAAAGTCGACGAACGCGCGTAACGGTGCCGGCAAATGGCGACGCCCCGGATAGTAGAGAAACGGGCCTGAAAAACGCTGCCACCAAGGCTCCAGAATCGGCTCCAACGCTCCGCTGTCCAGATGCGCGCGCAGCATGTCTTCGAACAAATGAATGACACCCACGCCGGCGACAGCCGCGCTGATGGCCAGGTCGATCGCCGCGCCGGGCCGCACCAGCAGCGGTCCCGATGGATTCAACTGCAACACTTCGCCGTCGCGCTCGAAATACCAGATCGGCATTGCGCCCCCTGCGAACTGGCCGCGCAGGCACGCATGCGAAAGCAGTTCGCCCGGATGGTCGGGTCGGCCGTGCTCGTCGAGATAGCCCGGCGCCGCCGCCGTGGCGAAGCGTTGCACGCGCGGCCCGATGGGAATCGCGATCATGTCCTGTTCGAGTCGCTCGTCGTAGCGAATGCCGGCGTCGCAGCCGATAGAGAGCACGTCGACGAAGCCATCTTCGACCACGACCTCGACGCGGATGTCGGGATACGCCTTCAGGAACGCCGCGATGAGGGTCGGCAAGACGATCCGCGCGGCGCTCGACGGCACGTTCAGTTTGAGTGTACCGGCCGGCTTGTCCCTGAATACGTTCAGCACGTCCAGCGCCGCTTCCATCTCGCTGAACAGCGGCGTCAGCTTCTCGATGAGGCGCAACCCGGCTTCAGTCGGGGCCACACTGCGCGTGGTGCGGTTGAGCAGGCGCAGACCGAGCTTTGCTTCGAGACGCCGCACGGCGATGCTCAAACTCGACGCCGAAACGTTGCTGATGCGCGCGGCGTCCCGAAAGCCGCCTGCGCGGGCAACCGAGACGAATGCCGCCAGATCGTTCAATTCCATGTCGATTGTTCACTTTATTAAACAACCTGTACACGTTAGATGGCTTTATTAAACAACGCAACCACGACCATACTCCTGCTCAACCACTCACCCAGGAGAGCAGCATGTCGAATCCCATCCTTATGGACACGTTCCCACTGGCCGGCCGTCCTGTGCGCCGCATGGGCTACGGTGCCATGCAACTGGCCGGACCTGGCGTATTCGGGCCGCCGAAAGATCGCCACGCGGCGCTTGCCGTGCTGCGCGAGGCCGTGGCGGCGGGCGTCAATCACATCGATACGAGCGACTTCTATGGGCCGCACGTCACCAACCAGTTGATTCGCGAAGCGCTGCATCCTTACTCCGACGACCTCGTGATCGTCACCAAAGTCGGCGCCGTGCGTGGCAGCGATGGCGCGTGGTTGCCGGCACTCGAACCGGAAGATATCGAGCGTGGCGTGCACGACAATCTGCGCAACCTCGGGCTCGACGTGATCGAGGTCGTCAATATGCGGATGATGGGCAACGTGCATGCACCCGCTGAAGGTTCGCTCGAAAAACAGGTGACTGCCCTTGCCGAACTTCAACGGCGCGGGCTCGTGCGCCACATCGGCTTGAGCAACGTGACCGCCACGCAGATAACGGAGGCGCAGAGGATTGCCGAAATCGTCTGCGTGCAGAATCACTACAACCTCGTTCACCGGGAAGACGACACGCTGATCGACGACCTCGCGGAGAAGGGCATTGCTTATGTGCCGTTCTTTCCACTTGGCGGCTTCACGCCGATTCAGTCGACCGCGCTTTCCGACATTGCGCGAACACTCGGCGCGACGCCGATGCAGGTGGCGCTCGCCTGGCTGTTGCATCGGTCACCGAACATTCTGCTGATCCCCGGCACGTCGACATTGGGGCATCTGCGCGAAAATCTGCAGGCGGCGCAGTTGAAATTGACCGACGACGTGTGCGCCCGGCTGGATGCGATAGGCGGCGCTAACGGCGAGGCGTGATAAAGGCTCTCGCCGGGTCCCTCAAGGATCGCGCGGCGCCCGGAGCCGACCCAAGCTGACGGGATCGTATGCTTCGCTGAAATTTGGTTGTAAGTCGCCGTTGCTAGAGTTCTCGAAGAGTTTTGCCGCCGGATACCGGACAGTGTTCTTCGGACACCTAGATAGGGAAGAGCGACAAACCATGAACAAAGCTCGTGCGTTCTGGCTCATTCTGATGCTGCTTTTAACGACGCCCGCCTGGGCATTCCAGGCCCGGGTCGTCGCCATTCCTAGCGTTGCGATGCATAAGTCGCTCGAAGCGACGGTCGTGCTGCCCGACCAATATGCGCGCGGCAAGGGGGCTGACCGCTTTCCCGTCGTCTATCTGTTGCACGGTTCGGGCGGCGACTATACCGACTGGACCTCGAATTCGCAGATAGGCAAGTTGGCCGACCGCTATCACGTGATACTCGTCATGCCCGACGGCGGTCACGAAAGCTGGTATATCGACAGCCCGGTCGATCCGCGCAGCCGATACGAAACCTATGTCGGTACGGAGGTCGTGACTTACGTCGACGCGCATTTCCGCACGATCGCGACGCGCGCGGCGCGCGCCATTACCGGCTTGAGCATGGGTGGATTCGGCGCATTGCATATCGCGCTGGACCGTCCGGACGAATTTGGCGCCGCGGGCAGTATCAGCGGAGCGGTGGATCCGCGCGGCTGCGAGGATGAGCCGGGCATCGACCGTGTTTTCGGCGATCCCACGCGGCATGCCGATTTCTGGAACAACGAGGCGATCGTGGAAAATGCGCGCAGTTTCGGCAACGCGCATATCGCTCTCACGATCGATTGCGGGGTGAACGACTCGCTGGTGCAGTCGAACCGCACGCTGCACGAGCGGCTGGTCGAACTCGGCGTGCCCCACGACTACGCGGAGCGGCCCGGCGGCCACACCTGGAAGTATTGGGCCAATGCGGTGCAGTATCAGGTGCTGTTCTTCGCCGGGGCGTTCAAGCGCAATGGGAGCAGCGCGACGAGCGCCGCGGCTTGAGTCTCGCGCCGTGCCGTGCTTTGGGGCGGTTTCAGGCCGCCCGCTGATCCGTCAATCGATGCCGTGAAACACCGCGTCGTCCGGTCCGAGATAGGCCGGCGGACGCCATGCGGCATCGCGCATGGAATGCTGGACCAGTTTCTCGACGCCCAGCAGTACCGCGAAAATCGCCATCCGCACCGGAATGCCGTTGTCGGTTTGCCGGAAGATCGCCAGCCGCGAATCGTGGTTCAGGTCCACGCTCAGATCGTTCGCGCCCGGCCGGCTGTCGCGCGGCAGCGGGTGCATGATCAGTGTGTCGGCGCCGCACACGCTATCCACGAGAGCCTGATTGATCTGGAAATCCGGCGTGTAGCCTTCGAACGATTCGTCGGTAAAGCGCTCTTTCTGGATGCGCGTGGCGTACACCACGTCGGCGCCGCGCAGGCCGGCGGTCAGGTCGTGGGTCTGCTCGATCACGTGGTCGTTGCGCGAAATCTGCTCGATGATATAGCTCGGCATTTCAAGCATGGGCGGCGAAATCAGCGTGAACTTGATGCCGCGATACAGCGCCAGCAGCTTGACCAGCGAGTGCACGGTGCGCCCGTATTTCAGGTCGCCGACCAGCGCGATATGGGCGCCGTCGACAATCTTGCCGAGGCGCGAGAACTCACGCTGAATGGTGTACAGATCGAGCAGCGCCTGGCTCGGGTGTTCGCCCGGACCGTCGCCGCCATTGATTACCGGCACATTCGTGGCGCGTGCGAATTCGGCCACCGAGCCTTGCTCCGGGTGGCGGATCACCAGCGCGTCCACATAGCCGCTCATCACGCGGCTGGTGTCGTAGATCGACTCGCCCTTGGCCATCGACGAAAAGGTGAAGCCGGTGGTGTCGCAGACCGAGCCGCCTAGCCGGCAGAACGCCGAGCCGAAACTCACACGGGTCCGTGTGCTGGCCTCGAAGAACAGATTGCCGAGCACCGCGCCTTCCAGCACACGGGAGATTTTGCGGCGGCGGGCGATGGGCTGCATGATGTCGGCCACGCGGAACAGCGCTTCCACTGAGTCGCGCGAGAATTGATCCACGGAGAGCAACTGCGGCTTGCCCTCGAATAGCATCTGGCTCGCGAGCGACTGCGAATCTACGCTTTGCGTATATTTTTCTCCCGGCTCACCATGCACGACGATTTCCGACACGAAACGCTCGACGATTTCCGGCATGGCCCGCGATTCCTGCGAATCGTCCGGCAGGAGCCAGGTATCGAGCGCCCGGCGCGACACCCCGATGCGACTCGCGAACGTGTCGCGCGTCATATTCAGGCGACGCATCGCGTCGCGTAGGAAGGCTTGCTGCGGGACGCTCATTGAGGCACCTGTCGGAAGAAGGGAGTAGTGGCTGCGATGTACGCGTTGCGTATATTAATTTCCCTGCGCCAGAAGTCAAGTCATTTCGAGATGGGCTTTGCCAAGCCGCGCCGCTCACGGTTACACTGCGTCTCATGCATTCCGGCCCAACGTTCAGACTCCGCCTGTCGACCTTCGCACGCCTCGCTTTTGCGAGCGCCGTAGTCGCACGCGCGTGTGATTCGAACGTCAGCGCCAAAGCCAAAAAACAGCCGCTCATCTGACCGGAGCACGCTGTTCCGTCAGATGCGACGGAACAGCCGGTCAACGCCCCTTGGGCACTTCCTGTCTTTCCTCCCTCGCACGCTGCACGGAATCGATACGGTCGTCATCGAGGTAAGGACATGTCTATTTTTTCGGGTATCTGGGTTCCGCTCATCACGCCGTTCGCCGACGGCGCCGTCGATCACGCCGCCTTGCGCGCGCTGGTACGCCGCTATACAGGCGCGGGCATTGCCGGGCTGGTCGCGCTCGGCACGACCGGCGAACCGGCCGCGCTCGACGCCGCCGAACAGGACGCCGTGCTGGCGACGATTCTCGACGAAGCGCAGGCCGCCGCTCGCCATGCGCAAGACGCGCGGGCGCTGCCGGTGGTGGTCGGCGTGTCGGGCAATCACACGGCGAGCATGCGCGAGCGCATCGAGCAGCTGAATCCGCTGCCGATTGCCGGTGTGCTGATGGCCGCCCCGTACTATATCCGGCCTTCGCAAGCCGGAATTGTCGATCACTTCACAGCGCTTGCGGATGCGAGCGAGAAGCCGGTGGTGCTGTACGACATTCCGTATCGAACCGGCGTGCGGCTCGAACTCGACACGCTGCTCACGCTTGCCGCCCATCCGCGGATTCAGGCGATAAAGGATTGCGCCGGTTCGCTCGACACCACGCTCGCGCTGATTCGCGACGGCCGCCTGCGGGTGCTCGCGGGTGAGGACATCAATATATTGAGCACCCTGTGTCTGGGTGGCAGTGGGGCGATTGCGGCGTCCGCGCATCTGCGGCCCGAGCGCTTTGTCGCGCTATATCGCGCGCTGGCGGCAGGGCGGCTCGACGAAGGCCGGCGCATTTTTCACGCGCTCGCGCCGCTGATCCAGGCGCTGTTCGCCGAACCGAACCCCGCGCCCGTCAAGGCAATGCTCGCCGCGCAAGGACTGATACGCGACGAACTGCGCATGCCGATGACGCGTGCCAGCAGTGCGCTGCGCGAGCGGCTCGAAGCGTTGGCTGAACGGGAGCGGATCGAATCGCGGGAAGCCGCGGCGTCGGTTTGAGCGAAGCGCTCATGGCGAATGAGCCCGCGTGCGGGTCATGGCGCGGCGTCTTGCTTCGCTGGCCGGCAGCGCACTCGACGAGCGCGCGACCGGCTGAACGGCCGGAATATCAGACCGGTCCCGGCAGCGATTGGCGCTGCGCGGGCGTGTCCCGGCCGAACCCATCGTCGGGCGCGTGCCGGGTATGGCGATCCGCGCGCGTTGCCTGGGTGGTGGCAAGGTGTTCCATGGCGCCACGCTCGAGCGTGGCGAGCATGTTCATTTCGACCATCTGCAGTTTGAACGCCAGCACCATCAGTCCGCTCGCCAGCAGCAGGTCGCCCGCGAACACGACCGCGTAAAGCGCGGACGTGTATTGCGGATTGCCGAGCAGCAGCGACACGTTGGTGCGATCGAGCAGCACGAGAACAAGCGGCGCGGCTGCGTTGAGTGTGACGATCGTGCCGCCGATCATCGCGATCAGGCGAGCAGGCCCGAGGTGCGGACGGCGCCGGCGGCACACTTCATACAGCGTGGCCGCGCGAACGGGCAGGAAAAACAGCACGAGCAGGCCGGCGCGCAACACCATCGGAACCTTGAAGAGCAGAGCGCATCCGTAGAGCGCGCAGAACACGGCCGTGCCGGCAAGTCCGGCACGCCACGGCGCCTTCATGCCGAACAGTTCGCGCGCGCCCGCCCAGATCAGCATGCGGCTTTGCAGCGCGAGCGTCGCGGTGGCGATCAAGAGCGCGTCGTAATGCCATGTGAAATGCAACGCGAAGCAGGCCGAAGACGCCGCGAGCAGATAGAAACCAACTGCCCAGAAGCGGAACGCGACGACGCGCGCGAACATATGCGACAGCGCGGTCGTAACGAGGGCACCGCATAAAAACGTGATCAACCACAACGAAGTAAGCGTTGCCACATCAAATTTCATGAACTCTCCGACACCTGAGCTGCCTGTTATTGTTTATTCTTCATCGCGATCCGCCGCTGCCGCCGCTCGCGCAGCCGCTATCGGCCACGCCGCACTGCATGCTTCAGCAGATCGCCATGCTCACGCAGCGATCATTCTTTCCCGCAGCAGATTGCCGAAGTCGTTGGCGTTGAGCGGCTTGCCGAGCAGGAAGCCCTGCATCTCATCGCACATCATCGTCCTCAGCATGTCGAGTTGCGATTCGGTTTCGACACCCTCGGCCACCACATCCATTTCCAGCGAGTGCGCAAGCGCGATGATCGCCGACACGATCGCGCTGCCTTCCGGTCCGTGCGCGTCGAGCCCGTTGGTAAAGAAGCGGTCGATCTTCAGTTGCTTGACGCGAAAACGCTGCAGATAAGCGAGGCTCGAATAGCCGGTGCCGAAGTCGTCGATCGCGATCTCGAAGCCGCATGCCTGAAACTGGCGGATCATCTCGATGGTTTTGGGTGCGTCCTGCATGGCCACGGTTTCGGTGATCTCGAACATGATCTGACTGCATTCCACGCCTTCGGCCTGGACGATCTCGAGCATGCTCGCGACGAGGGTCGGCTGCAGCATCTGGCGTGGCGACAGGTTGACCGCCACTTTCATCGACGGCAAACCTTGCGCGATCCAGTGGCGAATCTGCCGGCACGTTTCGCGCACGACCCAGTAGCCGATCTGCACGATCTGCCCTGAGCGCTCGGCGATCGGAATGAACTCGAGCGGCGTGACTTCGCCGAGTTGCGGATGATGCAGGCGGATCAGCGCTTCGGCGCCCGCGAGCGACTCGCCGCTACCGTTGAACTTCGGCTGGAAGTGCAGCGAGAAATGGCCGGCGGCGAGCGCGTCGTGCAACGCGTTCTGAATCTGCAGCGTGCGCATGGCCGCTTCGTTCATGCTGCGCTCGAAGAAGCGAAAGGTGCTGCGGCCCGCGCGTTTGGCTTCGTACATGGCCGCGTCCGCGTGTTTGAGCAGCGTGTCGACGCTGTCGCCGTCATGCGGATAGAGTGCGATGCCGATACTCGGCATGACCTGGAGCGGCTGGGAGTCGGTCCACATGCCCATGCGCATCCGGTCGAGCACGCCATCGGCCAGCGCGCCGGCGTCTTCGCGCGAGCCGAGGTTTTCCGCCAGCACCACGAATTCGTCGCCGCCGAGCCGCGCCACCGTGTCGCTCGCGCGCACGCACAGCAGCAGGCGCTGCGCAAACGCGGTCAGCACCTGGTCGCCGACCGAGTGGCCGAGCGAATCGTTGATCGTTTTGAAGCCGTCGAGGTCCATGAAGAGAACCGCGCACATGGAGCGCTGCCGCTGCGCGCGCTGGATCGCGTGTTCGATGCGCTCGGTCAGCGTGCTGCGGTTCGGCAGTCCGGTCAGGGCGTCGAGCGTGGCGAGCTGCACGATCTGGCCATTCAGTCTCGACACCGAGCCGACCAGAAAGGTTGTGCGCGCATCGAAACGCGACAGCATCAGCGTGACGGTCAGAATGGCAAAGGTGAACAGGATCACCGAGGTCGCGAGCCACGTGGTGTTCACACCCTTGGCCGCGCCGCACACGGCACCAGCCGGAAACTCGGCGGCGGCCATGCCGGCGTAATGCATGCCGCTGATCGCGACGCCCATCACCAGCGCCGCGGCGAGACGCTTGCGCACCACGTGGCGCGCGTCGTCGTCGCTGAGCGCGCGCGCAAGCCACAGCGCGGCGCTCGACGCGCCGACGGCGATGGCCAGCGAGCCGGCGAACCACGCCGGTTGATAAACGATGCCTGGCGTCATCTGCATCGCCGCCATGCCGACGTAGTGCATGCCGGCTATGCCGCATCCCATCACCACGCCGCCCGCCAGCAGCCGGCCTGCCGTCAATTGTTTATGGGTCGTGATGTGCAGCGCCAGATACGAAGCGCCGGTCGCGAGTCCGAGCGAAGCGGCGGTGGTCGCGAAGTCGTAGCCGAGCGGAATCGGCAGCGAAAAGGCGAGCATGGCGATGAAGTGCATCGACCAGATGCCGACACCGAGTGCCGCGGCGCCGCCCAGGCGCCATGCGCGCCGCGCACGTGGCGAGGCCAGCAGGAAGATGCGGCCGGTCAGATCGAGCGCCGTATAGGACGCGAGCGTCGCGACGGCGAACGAAATGACCACCAGCCAAAGGTTATATGAGCTCTGCATGTCTAGTCCAACCGCCGAAAGGGAAGCGGCTGAACATGTTATCGACCATTCGCGACAAATATTTAATTCGTTTTCAACATGTTAGCCCTGGCTTTCGGCCACTTCGCCGGTGCGCGGGTCGTGCCGAGGCGAAGCTGTCGGTTAGTGAGCGGGTAATTGCCGCCGCTCGACGGCGCGAGGGGGGGCTGACGGGAGGCGTCCTGATAAGCGGCATGGCGTTTGCGCGCCGGTAGGACCGCCACCGATGCAACGGCGCGCGGCGTGGTTCGATCAAAACGCTCATGCGCCAGGCACGGTGCATGCGGAGTCGGAAGTCGCAGGTGTTTTCTCGTCGCGTTCCTGCGCGCGCACCCTATTTCGCCAGAGCGGCCGCTCTGAGACCCACGGTGGGGCATTCCGCATACGCGTTCGTCATCGCCGACAAACCTGGTTTTTCAATGCATGTCCCTCTGCTCCGCCAGTCCTTCCGCCTCTCATGGCCTGAAGCACTCCAGCGGCGCCCGCAATCTTTTCTGGAGAAATGCGATGTTCGTACACAACAAGCGACTTCAATACACCGTCCGTGTAGCGATGCCCAATCCCGGTCTGGCCAATCTGCTTCTTGAACAGTTCGGCGGCCCGCAAGGTGAACTGGCCGCGGCGTGCCGCTATTTCACGCAGGCGGTGAGCGAGGACGATCCCGGCAGGCGAGACATGCTGTTTGACATCGCGACGGAAGAACTTAGTCATCTGGAGATCGTCGGCTCGATTGTCGCGATGCTCAACAAGGGCGCGAAGGGTCAACTTGCCGAAGGCGTGGAGCAGGAGGCCGAGCTTTACCGTTCACTCACGGGAGGCGGCAACGATTCGCACACTACCGCTTTGCTCTACGGTGGCGGCCCGGCCTTGACCAATTCGGCGGGCGTGCCGTGGACGGCTGCCTACATCGATACGATCGGCGAGCCGACCGCGGATCTGCGGTCGAATATCGCTGCGGAGGCCCGAGCAAAGATTGTCTACGAGCGGTTGATCAATGTGACCGACGACCCGGGTATCAAGGAGGCGCTCGGCTTTCTCATGACGCGCGAGATTGCGCATCAGAAATCGTTTGAGAAAGCCTTGCACTCTATCCAGCCCAACTTCCCGCAGGGGAAATTGCCCGGCGTTCCAGAATTTACCAACGTTTATTACAACATGTCCGACGGTGACGACGCGCCGCGCGGCCCGTGGAATGAAGGTCCCGGTTGGGACTTCGTCGACAAGCCGCAGCCGGCGGTGGACGGCGGCGATGGTCTCGCGAGCGTTCAGGTTTCGGAACAGGAGGTCGAGGTGTTGAGTGCGATGGCGTCGCGAACGGCTTCCGCGACTGGAACCGACCCTGTCACCGGGGCTGACCTCGGCGCCGGGCAGGATGCCGCGGTAGCGAAGTAACAGCTGGCGAAGTCGCAGCGAAGTAACAGCGTTCGTAGTCGAAGTCACCGTCGCCGGCCCCGCCACGTGGGCCGCGGCGTTTCGTTTCAGTCGTCCGCGCAGCACACATGGCGTGATGGGCGTCCGGACGACGCCACCTTGCGGCGCATCCCGCGCCGAACCACAACGGAGTCTTTATGTACCCTCAAATCTCGGATCAGTTCTCCTCGCGTCAACGTGACACGGCAATCGAAGTTGCCTTCGACTGCAACACCGAAGTGCTTGCCGGGGTCGAGAAAGTTGTCGAGCTCAACATCCAGACCGTCAAGACATCGTTGTCCGAGCAGCAGGCATTGGCGGACGCGGCACTTTCTGCTCAATCGCTCAGTGAAGTCTTCGATCTCCAGTCGCAGCAATTCCCGGCTGCGGTCACGAAGACCTTTGCCTATTGGCGGCATGTGGAAGAGATTGCCGCCGACACGCGAATCGGACTATTCAACGCAATGCAGGCGCATTTCGGTAGTTCTTTGAATACGCTCGCTGAAATGGTCGACATGGCTTGTGGCAACGCCTTCGTTCAGGAGCGCGGCGGCATTCTGGACCTGCCTGGCATGGCGCAATCCACGGTCGCCTCTGCTGAGCGGGTAGGCATTGTGGATAGCTCGGGCAGGGTGGTTTCTTCGGACGACGTTCGAGGCGACCTGCATTAACTAGCATTGGACGGCGCCGTGTCTGACGGACGAGTCTTTTTCCATTCCGTCTATGTTGGCGTGTCGTGGTTGCCGTGCGATGGCACTATTCGGCCACTCGCACAGCATCCGCTAAAGAACCGGCAGCCGTTACGCGCTCCAGTATTGCTGGCCACGCGACTGTTTCGTCCACGCCTGCCCGTTGCCGGCGGGGGGCGAATGAATGGCGGAGGAGAGTGGGAACGGCTGTTGCGCTGCGACTAGGTAATGGCGCCATACCGACGCGCCAGCAGCGAGAGAAAACCCATGAATTCCATTTCTGAAAATCGCGCTTGCCCGGATCATTCGACCGGAGGGCAGCGCGAGTACGTTTCGAGCGCGGTGCCCGTGCGCGTGCTCGTCGTGGATGATTCGCGTCCGTCGGCTGATGCGCTTAGCGCGTATCTACAGGCCGGCGGCATGAGCGTGCGAACCGTCTACCACGGCTCGGACGCCGTGAGGGAAGCGAAGGCGTGGCTTCCTGATTGCATTGTTCTCGATGTCGCCATGCCCGGCCTGTCCGGCATTGGTGTCGCTGCGGCGCTTCGGAGAATCGAGGCGACGGGAAAGATTCCCCTTCTGGCATTTACCGCGTTCGATACCGCCGATTACATCCGCGAAATGAAAGAGGTCGGTTTCGATGCCGTTTGCCGGAAGCCTGCAGAACTGCCGCAACTCGAGAACATGATTTTCAGGTTGCTCCGGCATGAACCAGTGGGAAACGCTGAGTCGGCGCCATCCCCTCTATCGGATAGTTCAGCGTCGGCGCAGCGAAGCGGCAGTTGAATTTCGCTGCCGCCCCCTTCGGCGCACTTGGCAAAAACATCGCAGCGCCGCCCCGCCGCGTATTAACTCGCGGGGGCGAGCATGAACCAGAACATGGCGACCGCGGCAATTCCCATCGCTCCCGTAGCGGCCCAACCGGCGACCGACAGGCGTCTCGAGATGACGAAGCTGCCCATGATCTTCGGATTCACCGCCATGAACATCATGAGCGCCATGATGGGCACGGACACGACTCCGTTGATCACCGCACTCCAGTAAAGCGCCTTGACGGGATCGATGCGCGTGAATCCCATCGCGAGACCAATAAGGGTCGACAGCACGACGATGCCGTAAAACCGTTTCGCCAGTTGCGGCTTCAGCGCGAGGCTGTTTCGCCAGTTGAAGGCGCCGGCCATGGCATACGCGGCGGAACCGGCCAACACAGGTAAGGCGAGCAGGCCAGTGCCGACGATGCCCAGACTGAACAGAACGAACGCAAACCTTCCTGCAATCGGCTTCAATGCGAGCGCCGCTTGCGACGAGGTCTGGATGTCCGTTAGGCCGTGGGCGTTGAGGGTGGCGGCAGTCGTCAGGATGATGAAAAAAGCGACCAGGTTGGAAAAACCCATTCCGACCCACGTATCCATCCGGATCCGCCGCAAACTGGCCGGTCCTTGTCCGGGTGCGTTCTTCAATGCCCGCTGCCCGGTTGCGGCGCGCATTTCCTCGACCTCCTGCGACGCCTGCCAGAAGAACAGATAGGGGCTGATGGTGGTGCCAAGCACGGCGACCACGGTGGTGACGTAGTCGCTTTTCCATGACAGATGTGGACTGACGGTACGCACGATGACCGTGTGCCACGGAATATCGACGACGAACACCGTGCCGACGTAGGCGAATAATGCAAGCGTCAGCCATTTCAGCACGTGCACGTAACTGCGGTATGGAATGAAGACCTGCAGCAGAACTGACAACAGGCCGAGCGCGAGCGTGTAAATGTGCGTCGGACCGCCGATCACCAGGTTCACTGCGGCGCCCATTGCGGTCAGATCCGCCGCGATATTGATCGTATTGGCGACCAGCAGCAGGAAAACCGATCCATAGAGCAGCCAGGCCGGATAGTGGCGCCGGATGTTGGTTGCGAGTCCGTGGCCACTCACGCGTCCCAGTCGGGCGCTGACGACCTGAATGGCAACCATCAACGGATACGTGACGATGACGGTCCACAGCATGTTGAAGCCGAACTGCGCGCCGGCCTGCGAATAGGTTGCGATTCCGCTGGGATCGTCGTCCGCCGCGCCGGTGATGAGGCCGGGTCCGAGCTTTTCGAGCCACGACTGAACCTCGGGGTCCGGCTTATCGGACGGGTCCATGTTGATATCCATCATTGAGCCCTTGAGTATCCGTGCCCGCGATGTCGCGGGAATCGCGAGAGTCTGCCCTATCAATCTTACAAGCCGGTACACCGTGGCTCTCATAGCGGCCGCCGGGCGCGGAGCTTGCTGACGGGACTTGAAACCACACAGCGGAGCGCGCGATGAAATCCTTGACCCTCGACCAGTTCAAGACGCAACTGGCGTCGATGTTGCGCGACATTCCTTACGGCACCAGTGCCGACCTGACAGGCTACGCTATCGCGTTCTGGAATGGCAGTAAGGTTATCTACGCATTCGTCTCCAGTGACGATTCCGGAATTATCGAGGACGAGTTCGAGTTGAGCGACTACGAGTGGGATCACTGGCACGACGATTTTGTGACCTGGATCAACGAACCGATGTTCAGCGTCCGGCCCGAACTTCATAAGAGGACCTACGCGGCGCCCGCCGACAACGGCGCACGTTAGCGCTTGCCGTAGCGGGCAGCCGTGGCGTGATGTTGCCGGAATATGTCAATCAGGCCACTGGTTGCTCGCCCATGAGACCGGGAGAATGCATGTCAACGATTCACCCACAAGGAGCCTTATATGTCCCCGGTCATCTCCCCGGTCTCAGCCGTTCCTGCAGCAGATAGCGCCGCGGCGCTCGCCCACTTCAGCTCGCTGTTGTCATTCGAAACAGATTGCGCCGACGTACACGCGGCGCTTGAAACCAGGCTTGAAGCCAGTGATGGGCTCGCTATGGATTTTGTCCTGCTCGACGTGCGTGGCCCCGCACTTTTCGCCCGCGGCCATGTGCCTCGCGCCGTGAACCTCCCGCATGGCAAGATCGTCGAGTCCAAGCTTGCCGATTATCCGCCCGACACACTCTTCGTCACGTATTGCGCGGGTCCTCACTGCAACGGAGCCACGCGCGCCGCAATCAGGCTCGCCCGCCTCGGTCGTCCGGTCAAGGTCATGACCGGCGGCGTGACAGGTTGGCTCGACGAGGGTTTCCAGCTTGCCATCGAGAATGAGGCGTTGGCTTGACTGTTTGTGAACAATAGACTCGAAACGGACCACGAAGCGTTTGGCTGAATCCGGCGAGTTGCAGCCGCCCGATGTACCAGCTATTTCAAGCGCTGCCGTGGGGCGCCGCCGCGCATGTTCATACTGCGCGCGGCGGCCCACGCAGACCATACGGTCGGGCAGGGCAGTGCCGCGCGCCCGGCACACAACGCCGCACGTTTGCCATAACGTGATGTCATGGACCCCACAACAATTGCGGCATTGTCGCCAAAAAATAGATTCACTATATTTGGCTCAACGCGCATTACATCCACGATATCTTTCGCCAAACCGTTTCGAGGACATAGTCGTGATCAAGAAGCCAACGTTGCGCCCGCTTGCAGCGGTTCTGATTCTTGGCGTCGGGGGCCTCGTGCCTGCGTGTCTGACGCCTGCTTTCGCTGCCGGGAAGATTACCTTTGTCTCTCAAGGCGGGACCTATCAGGAAGCCCAGACCAAAGCCATCCTCGACCCGGCTGCGAAGCTGCTGAATATCACCGTGAACCAGGACAGCATTCCGGACGCGTGGCCACAGATCAAGGCTCAGGCCGCCACCGGCAAGCCGATCTGGGACGTGGTGGACACGCCGACTTCCAACTGTCTGCGCGGCGGCAAGGAAGGGCTGCTGGAGAAGCTCGACTTCGCGAAGATTCCGAATGCGGCGGCCATGCCGGAGAAGTACCGCACGCCGTACTCGGTCGCGTACGAGTTCTATTCGACCGTGATCGGCTATAACAAGAAGACATTGAAGAAGGTGCCGCAAAGCTGGGCCGATTTCTGGAACGTGAAGGCGTTCCCCGGCACCCGTGCGCTGCGCAACGACCCGCAGACCGTGCTCGAAGCCGCACTGCTCGCGGACGGCGTGCCGCGCGACAAGCTCTATCCGCTCGACGTGGATCGCGCGTTCAGGAAGCTGCAGCAGATCAAGCCGGACGTGACCGTCTGGTGGACTTCGGGTGGTCAGTCGGCGCAATTGCTGCACGACGGCGAAGTCGACATGACGATGATCTGGAACGGTCGCGCGAGCGCCGTGCGCAAGGACAATCCCGATATCGACTTCACGTACAACGACGGCATTCTGCAGAACACGCAGTTGTGTGTGCTGAAGAACGCGCCGAACCTGCCCGATGCGATCAAGTTCCTCAACGCGGCCGTGTCGCCCGACTTGCAGGCCAACCTGCCGCTGTATATCGACTACGGGCCGGGCAATCCTGCGGCCTTCAAGACCGGCAAAATCGACGCCAAGCGCGCGAGCGAGTTGCCGAGTTCACCGGAGAACGCGTCGAAGCAGGCGTTGATGTCGGAGGAATGGTGGGCGTCGGACGCCGGCATTCAGGCGAAGGCGCGCTGGCTCAAGTTCATGCAGTAAGCGAAAGACCTGGTGGCGCACGCGCGGGTTGCTGGACAGTTGAATGTCAAACCCGCGCGCCAATCCCAGCGGTTTTTTTGCGCGTCCCGCACCGCGCATTGTCTGCGCATACATCGAACGTGATCGACTATCTGATTCTCGGCGGCGGCTCGGCCGGCTGCGTGCTGGCCGCGCGTCTTTCCGAAGACGCGGGCAAGACCGTCTGCCTCGTCGAGGCCGGCCGCAATATCTCGCGAACGGACATGCCCGCAACGGTGCGCAGCCGTTATCCGGGCCGCGCCTATCTCGACACCACGAACATCTGGCAGCGCCTGAAGGCACGCATGAGCGCCTCGGCCGCGACACGCCGTTACGAGCAGGCGCGCCTGCTCGGCGGCGGTTCGGCGATCAACGCGCTGATGGCGAACCGCGGCGCGCCGGCCGATTACGACGAATGGCACGCCCAAGGCGCGCACGGCTGGAACTGGGCCGCCTGTCTGCCGTACTTCCGCAAGCTCGAAACCGATTGCGACTTTGACGGCGCGCTGCACGGCACGAGCGGGCCGGTCCGGATCCAGCGCACGCCGTGGGCGCGCATCTCGCCATTCGTACGCGCGGTGCTCGACACGCTCGACGCGCGCGGCTACACGCGGCATGACGACCAGAACGGCACATGGCAGGACGGCACGTTCATCGGTTCGATCGCAGTGAGCGAAGCGGGCGAGCGCATCCCGACCTCGGTCTGCTATCTCGACGACGCCGTGCGCGCCCGGCCGAATCTCACGATCCGCACGCACACGCTGGTTGAACGCGTGCTGTTCGACGGCAAGCTCGCCATCGGCGCGCGGCTCGTCGGCGAAGACGGGGCGAGCGAAGCAGTGCGCGCCAGACAGGTGATCATTTGCGCGGGCGCGATTCACAGCCCGGCCCTTCTGATGCGAAGCGGCATTGGTCCGGCGTCCGAGCTGACCGCACTCGGTATCGAGGTGCTCGCCGATCGCGGCGGTGTCGGCGGCAATCTGATGGAACATCCATCGATCGCCGTATCCGCGGTTCTGCCGCGCGCCGCCCGCACGTTATATCCCGACGAGCATCACGAGCAGGCGATCGTGCGTTTTTCTTCGGGCGTGAGCGGCGCGGTGCCCGGCGACATGCACGGCGCGATCTTGTCGCGATCGGGTTGGCACTCGGTCGGTTACCGGCTCGGCACGCTCTTTTTCTGGGTCAACAAGTCGTACTCGCGCGGCCGCGTGAGCCTCGTGTCGGCCGATCCGCACGACGAACCCGCTGTCGACTTCAACATGCTGTCCGACGCGCGCGATCTCGAACGGCTGAAGCTCGCGCTGCGCTTTGGCGCCCGGACTCTGGCCGATCCGCTGATGGCGAGGCACCGCAACACGCTGCTGCCTTCGAGCTATTCACCCCGCGTGGCGAGCGTGGCCGTGCCGGGCGTGTGGAATGCATTGCAGCGCGGCCTGCTGAGCGCACTGCTCGACATTGCCGGACCGTTGCGCGGCTGGCTCGTGCGGTGTGTGGTCACGCAAGGCGTGACGCTCGACGAACTGCTTGCCGACGATCACGCGCTGACGCGTTTCGTGACACGCTCGGTGGGCGGCACCTGGCATCCGTCTGGAACCTGCCGCATGGGCGCCGCCGACGATCCGCTCGCCGTGTGCGACACGCGCGGCGCGGTATATGGCGTCAGCGGACTTTACGTATGCGATGCGTCGTTGATGCCTTCGATTCCGTGCGCGAACACGAATGTGCCGACCATCATGATCGCGGAGCGGATTGCGGATATGTTGCGCGAACGCGCGTGAATGTGATGCCGGGCCGTCGCATTGCAAACGCGACGGCCCGGTGCTTGTTTCAAGCGGTGAATGTTTTGCCTACCTCCGGGCATTTAGCCCAGCAAGGCCCGAACACAGTCAGTCGCCAAACCCCACAATGCCCTTCACTTCGAGAAACGCCTCGAGTCCCCATTCGGCGTACTCGCGGCCGTTGCCCGACTGCTTGTATCCGCCGAACGGCGAGCCCGCGTCCCATGACGGGTAGTTCAGATACACGCTGCCGGCACGGAGCCTGAACGCCACGCGCCGCGCGCGGTCCAGATCGGCGGATTGAACGTAGGCCGCGAGCCCGAAGGGACTGTCGTTGGCGATCGCGATGGCTTCTTCCTCGTCGCGGTACGGCATGATCGCGAGCACGGGGCCGAAAATTTCCTCGCGCGCGATCGTCATGGAAGGGCGCACGTCCGCGAACACGGTGGGTTGCACGTAGAAGCCACGCTCAAGACCCGGCGGACGCCCGAGGCCGCCGGCCACGACCTGCGCGCCTTCGTCGATACCGGCCGCGATGAGCCGCTCCACGCGCTCGAACTGCACGCCGCTGACAACCGGACCCATTGTCGTACGCTCGTGGTCGGCGGGGCCGACGCGCTGCGCTTGCGCCGCCCGCCGCGCGATCGCCACGGCTTCGTCGTGACGTGCCGCGGGGACGAGCATGCGCGTCGGCGCATTGCATGATTGCCCGCTGTTGTTGAAGCACGAGTTGACGCCGGCCGTGACCGCCGCCTCGAAATCGACGTCGTCCAGCAGAATGTTCGCGGACTTGCCGCCCAGTTCCTGGTGCACGCGCTTGACTGTCGGCGCCGCGAGCTTCGCAATTTCAACGCCCGCGCGCGTCGATCCGGTGAACGACACCATATCGACGTCTGGGTGCGCCGCGAGCGCCGCGCCGACCGTTGGCCCGTCGCCGTTGACGAGGTTGAAGACGCCCGGCGGCACGCCCGCGGCGTCGAGTATCTCCGCGAACAGCAGGGCGTTCAGCGGCGTGACTTCGCTGGGCTTGAGCACCATCGTGCAACCGGCCGCGATGGCGGGCGCGGCCTTGCAGACGATCTGATTGATCGGCCAGTTCCACGGCGTGATGAGCGCGACCACGCCCACCGGTTCGTGATTGACGAGCGTCGTGCCCTTCCGGCGCTGCCAGGCGAACGTCTCACACGTGCGGATCAGTTCTTCGAGATGCCGCCGGCCGATGCCGGCCTGCCACGCATGCGCCATGGCGCGCGGTGCGCCGAGTTCGCGCGAAATGGTGTCGCCCATCTCGTCGTGACGTTCGAGAAACACCTCGAGAATGCGGCGGATCAACGCGAGGCGTTCGGCCGGCGTGGTCTGCGAGAACGACGTGAACGCGCGTTTCGCGGCGGCTACCGCGCGATCGGCATCGGCGGGCGTGCCCATCGCCACTTCGGCGAAGGCTTCCTCGGTACAGGGATCGACGACGGAGCGGCGTGCGTTGCCCAACGGCTCGACCCACGCGCCGTCGATATAGAACTTCAGTGCATTGACCATGTAATAGGTATCTTGAGGAAAGAAATCAGGCGCGTGCCGCGCCCGAACGGCGGCTCACCACGACGATCATCACAAGGCACAGCGTGAGCGCGGTCAGCATCGTGCTGATCGCGGCGATGGTCGGGTCGATCTCGTCACGCAGCGTCACGAACATGCGGCGCGTCAGCGTCTGGTTCGAACCGCCCGACACGAAGAGCGCGACCACCGTTTCGTCGAGCGCCTGGATGAACACGAACACCGTACCGGAGATGACGCTTGCCTTGATCTGCGGCAGTGTAACCGTCATGAAGCTGCGAAACCGATTCATGCCGAGGCTGCGCGCGACCATTTCCTGCGTGCGGTCGAAGGTGCGCAGATCGGCGCCGACCGAAATCAGCACATAAGGCAGGCCGAGCATCGTATCGGCCAGAATCAGGCCGCCGAGCGTGTTCACGTAGCCGGCCTGAGAGTACACGAAGAATACGCCCACCGCGACGATGATGATCGGCACCATCAGCGGCAACATTAGCAGTGTGCGCAGATAGCGCATGATCCAGTGCGTGCCGTTCTGGATCGCGTAGGCGGCGGCCACGCCGAGCGGCGTGGCGATCAGCGCGGCGCAGATCGACGCGGTGAGCGTTACGCGCGCGGCGTCGATCCATGCGGGGTTGTCGAAGAACGAGTGATACCAGCGCAGCGAGTACGCCGGCGGCGGGAAGGTCATGAAGCGTGTGTCGGAGAACGACAGCGGCACGACGATCAGCACCGGCACCATCAGGAACAGCAGGATCAGCACGACGATCGCGCCGAGGACGATCCGTCCGAACGGGAGTTTGCTCATTTCGCGCCCAGGGTCTTTTCGAGTGGCACCACGCGGCTCGCGGCATAGAAAATCGCGAACACGCAGATCAGCAGCACGACGCTCACCGCGCTCGCCGCCCCCCAGCTGTTGTAGATCTCGATGTTGCGGCTCACGACCATCGACACCATGATCGACTTGCCGCCGCCCATCAGTTCAGGCGTGATGTAGAAGCCGAGGCAGAGCACGAACACGAGCGTCACGCCCGCGAACACGCCGCTCATCGACAGCGGCAGGAACACGCGCAGGAACACGTGCAGCGGCGAACCGCCCAGGCTCGCGCCGGCTTGCGAAAGATTCGACGGGATTTTCTGCATTGCCGAATAGAGCGGCAGCACCATGAACGGCAGCAGGATGTGAACCATCGCGATCACCGTGCCGAACTGGTTATAGGCGAGTTGCACCGGCCGGTCGACGAGGCCCGACGCGATCAGCGCCTTGTTGACCAGCCCCGTGCGCTGCAGCAGGACGAGCCACGCGTAGGTGCGCACCAGCACGCTGGTCCAGAACGGCAGAATCACCATGCCGAGCACCAGCGCGCTCAGCTTCGGCGGCAACGAGGCGGCGAAGTAGGCCACCGGATAGCCGAGCAGCAGCGTGATGACGGTCACGATGATACTGAGCCTGAAGGTCAGCAAGAACGTTTCGAGGTAAGCGCCCGTGAACATGCGCCGGTAGTTTTCGAGCGTGAAGCCGTCGTGATAGATGGACTGCCACGACAGCCACGCGAGCGGCACGACCAGCAGCACGACGATCACGAGGAGCGCCGGTGTCATTAGCAGCAGCATGGTGCGATCCTCGCGGCGCTGATAGCGCGTGGCGGGATCGGACTCGGTGGCTTGCATCAAGGTGGTTCCCTGGAGCATCCGCTTGGCGGTTGTCATCATGCACCTACGGCGTCGAGAAACTGATACCACGCCGCGACGAGTCTCACACCCGGCGCGCGCAGCGAATGAAAGGGCACGGGCCGCAAGCCGGGCGCGCCGAGCAGCGAGAGCTCCGGCGTCTCGCCGAGCGCGAGCGCGGCGGCATGCTGGCCGAGCAGACTCGCCATCGCGACGCCTGCTCCGTTATACCCCAGACAAAAGGTCGTGGCGTCGTCGCTGCGTCCGACATGCGGCAACGAATTGAACGTCATGCCCACATACCCCGACCAGCGATAGTCCACGCGCACGTCCGCGAGATCCGGAAAGAGCGCGACCATGGCGCGCTGCAGCGCGTCGAAGCCGGTCGTTTGCCCCTCCTTGCCGAACGCGTCGCGTCCGCCGAACAGCATGCGGCCGTCCACCTTGCGGAACCACTTCATCATGCGCCGCGTTTCGGTGTAGCTGCGGCGCTCGACCATCAGGCGCGCGTCGAGCTCGGCGGGAAGCCGCTCGGTGGCGATCATCGCGCTGCGAAACGGCACGAGTTCACGCTGATACGCCGCGGTGGCCGGTGTGAGATCGGAGTAGGCATTGGTCGCGACGATCACCTGCTTCGCGCGCACCGTGCCGGCGGGCGTGCGCAGCGTCACGCGCGTTTCGCCGGGCGCGCGGTGCATCTGCTGCACCGGCGTCGATTCGTAGATCGGCACGCTGCGCAGCGTAAGGCCGCGCGCGAGTCCGCACACGTATTCGAGCGGCAGGATCGTGCCGGCGTCCGCGCTCAGCACGCCGCCGACAAAACCTTTCGAGCCCGTCTCGTGTTCGATCTCGGCGCGCGATTGCACGGTCATCGTGGTATCGCCGAGTTGCGTGCGGACCCAGTCGGCCTCCGCGCGAATCGCGGCGAAGGCGGCCTCCGTGTGGGCGCAGCGCAGACTGCCGGTCGCCTCGAAGCGGGCGCGCGTGAGCTGGAATTCGTCGACCAGCGTCTCGACGACCCGCACGCCCTCGTGCGCGAGCCGGTGCATGCGCTTGGCGGTATCGAGGCCGTGCAGTTTGTCGATCGTGGGAAACGACAGTCTGAACTTGGACGACACCACGCCGCCATTGCGGCCGCTCGCGCCCCAGCCCACCGGATTCGCATCGAGCACCACGCAGTCGACGCCGCGCTTTTGCAGCGCATACGCGGCGGCGAGGCCCGAGTAGCCCGCGCCGATCACGGCGACCTCGACCTCCAGATCGCGCGTGAGCGGCACGCCGGTGCTGAGCGTCGCACCGGCGCCGGGCGAGGCGGCGAGGAGCGCCCGCCACAGCGAATCAGGCGCGGGCGTGTGGGGTGTCGTCGGCGCGAGCATCGGCTCAGGCGGCGAGACGCGCTTCGGCTTCGACAGCGTCGGCGAGCGCGCCGAGCGTCGCGAACTTGAAGGTCGGCGTGGTGACGGCTTCCGGCACGGGCGTGGCGCCGAAGCCCTTCGCGCCCTGACGGCGTTCGATCCAGCAGGTCGCGTAGCCGAGGCTGGTGGCGACGCCGATGTCGTGATACTGGCTCTGCGCGGTGTGCAGGATTTCGCCGAACTTGTAGCCGAACGCCGCCTGACGGCCGCGGTTGTACGCGAAGAATTGCGGATCGGGCTTGGCGACGCCGGTTTCGTCGCAGCAGACGGTGTCGTCGAACGGGTCGCCGAGCGTGTGTGCGTAGGCCGACAGCGCGACACGGTCCGCATTGGTCATGGCGACGAGGCGAAAGTGTTTGCGCAGACGTTTGAGCGCCGCGACCGAATCCGCGAACGCCGGCCATTCGAGCACGTCGCGCTGGAAGGCGGCGGCCGATTGCGCGTCGTCAGGCAGACCGAGTTCCTTTGCCAGCGACAGGTAGACGTTCGCCATTTCATGGCTCGAACGGCCCGGGTAGGCCGCACGGCCGCGCATATACGGCTCGAAAATCTGGTCGTCGGTCAGGTCTTTCGCGGCCGGGCCGCCGAGGCGTCGCACTGAGGCGAGTACGCCGCGCTCGAAGTCGATGAGCGTGCCGACGACGTCGAACGTCAGGACCTTGAAATCGGTGAGCTTCATGAAATCATCCTTTTGCAGTGTGCTGTGAATCGGGAGAGGGTTTGCCCTGGCGAGGGCGGGAAATAGCAAAATGGAATCAGGCGGGCACGACGATCGTGTCCTGCGGATCGAGTACGACGCTCATCGGCGCGCCCGGCTCGGGAATGCGGCGGCGGGAGTCGTGCCCGCCGGGTTGCCTGAGGCTGATGGCGGTGCCGTCGGCGAGGGTCGCGAACACGCGCAAGCTTTCGCCCTGATACAGCACCTCGGTGACGCGGCATGCCAGCCGATTGACGCCGTCGCGGCTGTCGCCGCTATCGATCACGAGTTTTTCGGTCTGCACCGCGAGCAGCAGTTTGTCGCCGCGTGGCAGCGGGTGCGCGGTGCGCAGCACCGTGTCGCCGAGCCGCACGGCATCGTCGCCGGCGCGCGTCACGGCAAGCAGTGTCGCCTCACCAATGAAGCTCGCGACAAACGCGTCGCACGGACGGTCGTAGAGCCGCTCGGGCGTGTCGATCTGCACGAGGCGGCCGTTCTTCAGCACGGCTACGCGGTCGCTCATGGTGAGTGCCTCGCGCTGGTCGTGCGTCACATACACGATCGTCGCGCCGAGCTTGCGATGCAGCCGCCGTAGCTCGATCTGCATGGTTTCGCGCAATTGCTTGTCGAGCGCGGAGAGCGGTTCGTCCATCAGGATCAGTTGCGGCTCGAACACCATGGCGCGAGCGAGCGCCACGCGCTGGCGCTGGCCGCCCGACAGCTGGCCGATGCCGCGGCTCTCGTAGCCCGAGAGTTCGACCATCGCGAGCGCGTCGGCGACTTTCCTCGCCCACGTGGCTTTTGGCTGACGCCTGGCGCGCAGCGGAAAGGCGACGTTGTCCCCCACGCTCATGTGCGGAAAGAGCGCGTAGTTCTGAAAGACGATGCCGATGTCGCGCTTGTGCGGCGGCGCAAATGTAATGTCGCGCTCGCCGACCCAGACCGCTCCCGAACTCGGTTGCACGAAGCCGCCGAGAATGCCGAGCAGGGTGGTCTTGCCGGAACCCGAGGGGCCGAGCAGCGACACGAATTCGCCGGGGGCGATGTCGAGTGAAACGTCGTCGAGGGCCACTACGTGGCCATAACGTTTCGCTGCCGATCGGATCGAAACACCTGTTTTCGCTCGTGCGTCCATTGCGTCCTGTCTCGCTGTAGAAGCCTGCGTTAGGGAAAATATAGGCCGAGCCATTTTTGGCGGCAATTCCCAAATTGTTGGATAGGGCATAACATCAGGTCATGCCCAATCTTCGCAAAAAACTGCCGAGCGCCAACGCGCTGTTCGTCTTCGAGGCGGCTGCGCGCTGCGGCAACTTCACGCGTGCGGCGCAGGAGTTATATGTCAGCCAGCCGGCGGTGAGCCGCATGCTCTCGCGTATGGAAGACCATCTCGGCGTGCGCCTGTTCGAGCGCGTGCGAGGCGGAATCGAGCTGACCGAGAGCGGCAGGATCCTTTACCGGAAGATCTCCGAAGGCTTCGACGGCATAGAAAGCGCGATACGCGAGATCGAAGCGCGCGCAACCGGTGTCGAGTCGGTCACGCTGTCAGTGTCCACCGCGTTCACCACACACTGGCTGATGCCGCGCATGAGTCGTCTGAACGAGGCGTTTCCGAATGTCGACTTGCGGTTTCAGCTCATCTCGGGGCGAATCGGCGGGCCACTCGTCGATGTGGATCTCGGCATGCGCTTCCTGCGCGAGGACCAGATCGGCGAGAACAGCGTGCTCGTGATGCCGGAGACGCTGCTGCCGGTATGCAACCGGCGCTATCACGAGACAGCCGCGACCGAGGCGGGCCGCAAGCACGGCGATACGGTGATCGTGATGGACGACGGCGAGCGCGGCTGGCATGACAGGTTCGCCGCGTTCGCGGCACAGGGGCGGCACGCCGCGAGCATGCTGAGCTTCAACGACTACGCGATCGTCGTGCAGGCGGCATTGCTTGGGCAGGGTGTCGCGCTCGGCTGGCTCAACGTGGTGTCGCATTGGCTTCTCCAGGGCGCGCTGCTGCCCGCCGAGGAGGAACTGGTCATGACGGACCGGCGCTGCTGTCTGGTGTGGCCGGAAAATCGGCCGTTGCGGCCGGTTGCCGCGGAAGTGCGCGACTGGATCATCGAGGAGACGCGCGCCGACGTGCGCGCGGTGGACCGTAAATATCCGAAGCTGGGGCTGCGGCGCCTGCTGGCGCAAGCGGGGTTGGTGATCGGCCCGGCCCGCGGTGAGGCGCGAGGCGAGGCGGCGGTCCAGTCAGTCAACCCGTCGGCCACGGTGAGATAAGCACCGTGCCGTGCCCATGGGCGCTGTCAAGTTGGCGGCTGTTCGAAACTCGTTTTCAGCCCAGACCAGTGCTCCGGACCATGTCGAGGCCAATCAGATCGTCGCCATTCCGGCGTCCCTGCCCATGGCACCCGGGCAGATGTCGGAGCGGCGCAGTTAGTGTCTGTCCTGGCATGGGCATGCTAGTGTCGAACCGGGTGAACCCTCGAATAACGCAGGCTTAGATCTCGGTGTGACGAGTGGGGGTTTCCAGCGGGGAAATTTCACTCAGAATCCGCTCCCCGCAATGGCCTGCTATTGCATCGCGTGCGGTGTCACGCAGGGCCGCGGCAGCCTTCATGTCGTCTCCTGTTGGTTCCAGAGCGGGGAGCACGGTAACTGTTACGTCGGCTCGCGTTGGCAACCACTGTCCATCCGGAAGCACAACGCGTGCGCCCGCGATTGCGACCGGTACGACAGGCCGGTGCGATGCGCAGGCGGCCACAAAGGCGCCGAGACGAAACTGCCGCAGTCCCGCGGATCGGACGAATGTTCCTTCGGGAAAGAGGAGCAGCGAGGTTCCAGCCGTCGCCTGCTTCACCAGTTCGCGTTCGTCTTCGGCCATGCGCGGATAGTCGACGCGCTCGACAAAGCGGGTGCCGATTGCCCGAAGGAAGGCACCCATCAGCAATCCGCCGGCCAACTCACGCTTGGCGACGATGCCAAGCGGCATGGGGATGGCCGCCAGCAACACGAGGCCGTCAAGGTAGCTCGCGTGATTCGCAACAAAGATGGCCGGCCGCGCCATGTCGATGAGTTCGGCACCGCGTACCGTCACGCGAATGCCTGCAAGCATGAGGGCTAGCTGTGCCGCGCGCGATGCAATCGCCCAGTTTCGCCTGGCGTCCGGATGCGATACGGTCATCAACCATGTCGGTATGGCGATCAGGGTTACGACCAGCCAGCACCATGCGCCGTAGGCGATCTGCCTGGCGGCGGCTCGAACCCGCCGGCCGATTGGCCGTACGGTGTTCGTTCCGATGTCGAGCCACTGAAGCCACGCAGGGCGTGGCAGGAGATTCCCGCGACTACGCAGGTACATCTCCATCGTAGCCGCGTGACGAATCTTCCCGCTCGATGTCTTCAGAATGCTATGCGGCGGGACCAGAGCGATTTCTTCCGGCGGAGCGCCCAGCAGAGCCACGGAGGCTTCGTTGATGCCAGTGCGCATCGCCGCGATTGCCTCAGGTGCCGTTTCGCGAGTCTCCGCAATGACGATCAGGCGATCGGTACCGGTCTCAATGTCGGGCGTTCCACACACTGCGACACAACCGTTGCGCACGCCAGGCAGATGCCCGACAGCAGCCTCCAGTTCATAGGGGAAGAAGTGACGCCCGGCCCGAATCACCAGATCCTTTACGCGGCCCGTGATGAACAGTTCTTCATCGGCCATATATCCCAGATCGCCGGTATCTAGCCAGCCATCATGAATTAGCCGCGCGGTCAGTTCCGCATTCTGAAAATACCCACGCGTCGCGGATGGGCTTCGGAATTCAATTCTCCCGACCGTTCTTTCGGATACGTCATTGCCGTCGACGTCAACGATGCGGATCTGGTTGCGGGGTAATGCGCGTCCGCACGAGACCAGTTCGAGTGCGTCATCAGGCGATTCCGCTTTTGCTGCACGCTGTGACTCAGCCAGTCGCATGCGACTGATACAGTCTGTTCGCACCCCGCGGCCTGGCTCCGAAAATGCCAGTCCAAGCGTGTTTTCCGCCAGGCCGTAGACGGGGGTCAGGGCGGTTTCCCTGAACCCATGATCGGCAAAGCGTGAGGCGAATGCTCGCATGGTCGGCGCGCTGACGGGTTCTGCGCCGCAGAATGCGAGGCGCAATGAAGACAGATCGACGCCTTCGAGATCGGCGTCGTCGATCCGGCGCGTGCATCGCTCGTAGGCAAAGTTGGGTGCCGCCGTAATGGTGGCACGGTAGTGGCCGATCGCCTGCAACCAGTGCGCTGGACGTGCGAGGAACGTCAGCGGGGACATGAGAATCAACGGGATACCAAAGTAAAGCGGCCCGAACCAGGCTCCAATCAGGCCCATGTCGTGGTACAGAGGGAGCCAGCTTGCGAAGATGTCGTGTTCCTCGATCCGGGCAGTCTCTCCCATTGCCCGGATATTGGCGAGCAGATTGGCGTGTGTGAGCACCACGCCTTTTGGCGCACCTGTGCTACCGGAAGTGTACTGAAGCAACGCGACGTCTTGTGCGCGAGGGATATACCGCTCATTGTCCGTTTCGCCCATGAGCTGATGCGTCGTCACGATCTCACGCAACGTCGGTATCCGCGCCTTTGCCAGAAAGGCTTGCTACGAGTGCGTGTGACGGCACGATCATGACGCGTGAGCGCGCATCCAGCAGAATGGCCGCGTGTCGCTTCAGGTGATCGTCGATCCGTGCCGATTGCACAGGCGGATACACCGGCACGACTACTGCGCCGGCAAGCAGGATTCCCGCAAAGCAGGCGAAATAGTCGTTACCGGTCGGCAACATCAGTGCGACGGTGTCGCCGGGGTTCACGCCGAGCCTGTGCAACCCGCTCGATACCAGTAGGGCCGCCTCGTACAGCGCCGAGTAGGTCATTGTGTGTGGCGACGCTTCCTCGTCGAGAAATACGATGTGCGTGTGTTCAGGTCGCCGGGATACGTGCCACTGCAATGCCTCGATCAGCGTTTGTGCTTCGATCGGCGGGTCAAGGGTGTCGGTCGGCGCTGGAAGCTCAGCGGTGCCGATTGCGCACCCCGGTTGCCCCAATGTTTCTCCTTCAAGTGCACGCAGTAAATCACCGGGCGTCTTCGCCTGCTCGAACAACGCAACCGGAAAATGCACGCCGAGCGTTTTCTCGATGCGAGCCAGCAGTTCAGTGCGCGCGAGACTGTCGAGGCCAAGGTCACGTTCGAACTCGCTGTTCAGCGTGACGCCATGTGGCCTGTATCCCCGTGGGCCGACTTCAGCGGCGAAAGCATCGGCTATATCGAGCAACCGTTGGGCGTCGCTCGATCGGCGGCGGGTAACGTCTTCGTTCATATCGCACGACCGCTTCCGTAGGGATTTCAGCATAGGCGCGACGGGGAGGAGGGCGCTTGATCGTCGTCAATTGCTGAATTGCGCCTCGCGCGCAATCACGCGCCGTTACCCATGCAATCGCATCCCTGGCTCGGTCAGGTTAACGTTCGGCGGAGTACCTTGCCGAGCTGGTTCAGAGGCAAGGTGTCACGGAATTCAATTGACCGGGGAACCTTGTAGGCGCTCAGATTAGCGCGGCAGTGTTCCAGCACGGCGGCGGCCGTAAGATCCGCCGAGGACCGGACGACGAATAGTTTGACGGCGTGCCCGGTCCTTTCATCCGGCACGCCGACTACCGCAGCGGCGCTTACACCCGCAAGCGCGGAGACCACGGCTTCGACGTCCGAGGGGTAAACCTTGAAACCGGACACGACGATCACGTCTTTCTTGCGGTCCACCAGGACGAGCATCTGCGCGGGCGTGAGATAACCAACGTCCCCCGTGCGAAGCCAGCCCTCGGGCGAGATCACTTCCGCGGTCTCGACGGGGTTCATCCAGTAGCCGCGCATGACCTGCGGGCCCCGGACCCAGACTTCTCCGATGACACCCGCGGCGACAGCTGCGTTGTTGTCGTCACGGATGCTAACCTCGGTTGAAGGCAACGGATGACCGACCGATCCGGAAAAGTGCTTTGCATCCATCGGATTCACGCAGACGACTGGCGACGCTTCGGTCAGCCCGTACCCTTCGATAATCGGCACTCCCGTTGCTGACTGCCATCGCGCGGCAACCGAAGCCTGAATCGCTGCGCCGCCGCCGATCACGAGACGCAGGTGTGACCAGTCCACAGCGTCGAAATGCGGTGCGGCGAAAAGGGCATTGAATAGTGTATTCACGCCTAGCAGCGCGGTGGGCCGTGCGTGGCGCATGGTTCTGACGAGCGCGGCAAGGTCGTGGGGATCCGTCACCAGCACATTGTGCCCGCCGATTTCAACAAACGTCAGCAGACCGGCGGTCAGCGCGAATATATGAAAGAGTGGCAGCGGTGTGAGAATGGTCTGAGGCGTAGAACAGAACGCCGAACCCAGCCATGCACGAATCTGCGCGACGTTCGAGCTAAGGTTGCGATGCGTGAGCATCGCGCACTTGGGAGTGCCTGTGGTTCCTCCCGTGTATTGCAGCAGCGCGACATCGTCGAGACTGGGGCGGATGTGATCTCGCTCGATCGAATGCCGACACGACAAGGCCGCACTAAATGTCCAGTATTCCCTTTTTGCAGGCGGAATCGAGTCACGCACAACGTGCTGTACGAAATCCATTGCGGCGCGCCTGGGCAGCGGAAGCAGATCGCCCACCGCGACGGATATAACAGCCTTCGCCTGATTCTCATCCAGGATTTCGTCCAGTTTGCAGGCAAAGTTTTCCAGTACGATGATCGCTGAAACAGCTGCCGTGGCGAGCTGGATCTGAATCTCACGAGGCGTAGCCAGCGGATTGATATTGACGACGACAAGCCCGGCGTCGAGGACGCCATAAAAGGCGACCACATAGGGTAAGCCATTCGGCAAGATGAGTGCGACACGCTCGAGCGGCGCAAGTTTGAATTCGTTGACAAGAAACGCGGAAAAGCGGTGCGCATATAGCGCAACGTCCCGATATTCGAGCGTGTGATTGAACGAACTGAACGCGGGGCGTCCTGCGTAACGCGTACAGGCAGCCTCGAACATTTCAGGCAATGTTCTAACGCTTCTGGCATCGATAGCTGCGACGGGCGGTTCGGACGAGGGAACGTCGATCGCTTTCGGGCACTTCATGGTCGATCGGGCCTTTGTCGTATAGGGCAGACGCGATGACAGTCAGGTCTGCGCACCTAACGACTACGTGTGCGTAGCCGGCTTGGCAGGCGTTAAAAGGTCAACGAGTACGGTATTCCTCGACATATTCACTTCAGCGCGTGATTTGTGTCGCTATGGATCGAGCATAGGACTCGTTCGCCATGAGAGATTGACGTGCGTCAAGACGACCGGTGTGCCCAACGGATCGAATGCGATGGAGGCTCATCATGTCTGTTCGCAGCCAGAGCAATGCATTGGTCGTAATGAATGGTCCGTCGGGGCGCGCAATCATTCGCTATTGGAGTTCGAACCGCAATGCGAGGCATGAAGTGTCCCGTTCAGACGGCTGCGAACAACAGTGATAGCCCGTGGGCGGATGGGTTGATTCAGGTCAATCTGGGGGATGAGCCGGCGAATAGAGTGTACTGGGGCGTTGTTATCCGGACAGCCCGTGGGCAGGGCGCATGAGAGTGTCGTCGCGCGCGAAGGCTCGACAAACCGTCTGAGGAAACATATCGGACCCACCATGCGGACACCTTGGAGACTTCGTCATGAGCACTACCAGTTCAACCCTCCACGATCACGACGAAGTCGGTCGCATTCTCATTGCTGTAGACGCTTCGCCCGCCTCTTTGCGCGCTGCGGCCTATGTTCAAGGCATTGCGGCGCCAGGGGCACACGTGCGAATCATCAGTGTGGCTGAAGATCCACGCAGGCTGATCCCGTTGGATCCACTTGTCGGAGTGGATCTTAGCCCGGTGCGCGACGAGTTGCTGCGCGGTGCCGCGGATGCGGTCACTCAGGCACAGAGCATATTTTCGAGCGGCGAGACGGTTGTCGACACGGAGGTGATCGATCTTTCCATGCAGGGTCGGGATCTAGCCTACGCACTGCTTGAAGCAGCGCGGACGTGGCGAGCCGATCTCCTCGTGGTTGGCACCCGACAGAACCGTCGGCTGCTACGCTGGCTGGAAGGAACAGTCTCTGAACCTCTGGCGCGAATCTGCCCGTGCTCGATTCTAGTTGTTCCAGCTTCTTATGAAAGAGATACCTGCGGCGGTCCGAAGCGAATGCTCTTCGCCGTCGACGGTAGCTCACCATCGCGGCATGCGCTTCGATACGGATTAAAACTCGCCACGAAGCAGACGTCCTTGCGTATCGTAAATATTCTTGATCAGGCGGTGAGGATGAGCGATTTTGTGCCACTTCCTCTGCTTGAAGATGCACTTGTCAAAGAGGGCAATGCAGCACTTGCGGCGGCAGCGGAGTTGCTGGCCGGATTACGAATCGAGGCGGAATCCGCGATGATCAGCACGGAAAGAACCGGCGACGATGTGCCCCACGCCATCGTGAGGGAGGCAGATCATTGGAACGCCGATCTGGTCGTCATGGGCACACACGGCCGGCGTGGTATCTCGCGCTGGCTGCTGGGTAGCGTGGCGAGCCGCGTACTGCGTATCACCCACGTGCCGGTGTTGCTCGTCCGCCCGATCGAAGCCTGAAACAGGCTCCGGTCGCGGTGAAAGCTTGGGCGAAATGATTTACTTGTGTTCCGATTGGATAAGCTCGTGCCAGCACCGCTGGCGATCCACTACTTAGGTATGTCATTCCGCTGAACCGGTTGCCGCACCTGTTGCCGTGTCGCCTCTGTCTGCCATTCGCGCCACAGCGCCATCAGAACAGCCAGTATGGCGGGCCCAAGGAACAATCCGATCAGACCGAATGCGGCGAGTCCACCAAGCACACCAAACATGACGAGCAGAAATGGAATGCGTGCGCTGCTGCTAATCACAAACGGCCTTATCAGATTGTCTACCCAGCTAATGACCAGCATTCCCCAGAGCAATAACCCGACTCCGGCCACCGTGCGGCCCGCAAATAGAAGGCCGACCGCCACCGGCACCCATACCAATGGCGTGCCAAAAGGAATCAATGCTACGAGAGCAGTGATCCCTGCCAGCGTGACGGGCGCAGTTACGCCTGCGGCCCAGTAACCCAGCCCGGCCAACACTGCCTGCGCGATTGCTGTCAGCACAATGCCGTAGACGACGGATCGGGTCATGCTGCCGATCGCGGTGAGATAGTCGTCAAGGCGCTCGCCAAGGAAAGGCCGCAAAGCCTGCCGTATCTGATTCAGGAGACTTTCTCCATCGCGATACGCAAAAAACAGCGTCACGAGAGCAAACCCCAGCTTTGTGGCGTTCCGGGCCGCACTTCCGAGGAGGTCACCAATTTCGCTTGTCCAGCGATTCGCCCATCCTGAGAGTTGGGAGCGGATGGCAGGGGGATCAATCTCCACATGATCGAGAAACGCCTGCAACGAGGACCCGATCCAGGGGATGCGCGCCAGAAAATCGGGTAAGTCGCGAGGACGATCGGAGAAGTAGGCGACGATAGCCCGGCTGGCGTCCGTTAGATCTTCTGTCAACGGCTTCATCAGCCAGACGACTGGCAGTATGCACGCACACGTCAGGAGAAGGGTCATCAGCAGCGCGCTAGTACCCGCGCTTTCGCGGAGCAGGCGTCGCAAACGGCTGTAGGCGGGCCAGGTGACATACGAAATAATCAGCGCCCACGCGACCGGAACTAGAAAAGGGCGCAGAACCATGAACCCCAAAGCTACCAGACCAGCCAGAAGCAGTGCTAGCACGACATGCTTTCCCGATCGCATTGAGCGCTCCCGTTCGTGGATTCGGCGTTTCTGTATCCGGGCAGTCATCGCAGGCCGAAACAATGCATCCAGATGCGAGACCGGAGACCATATGATCTGTCGCTACCCGCACGGTACTGCTTGATAAAGGTCAATCAGCGAGTCTGACCCGCACCGATACTGGCACTTGCCGCGTACCGCTTCAATGCGACGTTCGTCGACTCTCGTACAGAAGGATCGGTCCATGTTGACTCCGACGCGCACGATTTGCCCTGGGGCGGAGGGTTCCAACACATGGCACGCAATGCAGGTCGCGGCCATCGCCATGCAACTGGGCACCGATTGCGAGCATGGCCTGACACTGGCAGAGGCGCACCGGCGCCTCGCCAAAGACGGGCCGAACGAGATTCGTGAGCAGCGGCGCCGGGGCGTCCTTGACATGCTGATCTGTCAGTTCAAGGACTTCATGATCGTCGCTCTGTTGGCGGCGGCTCTCGCGTCGGGCCTGATCGGCGAGGCTGCGGACGCGCTCGTGATCGTCGCGATCGTGTTGCTTAACGGCACAGTCGGCTTCATCCAGGACTATCGCGCCGAGCGTGTGATGGCGTCGCTCGCACAACTCGCCAGGTTGCAGGCGACAGTCATTCGCGAAGGCGAATGTCAAACGGTTCCGGCATCGGGCATTGTGCAGGGCGACGTCGTTTTGCTGGATACCGGTTCTACCGTTCCCGTCGATCTTCGTCTTGCCGAGGCGTCCGGGCTGAAGATCGCCGAAGCAGTTCTCACTGGGGAGTCGGTGCCGGCAGAGAAGGGCACCGCGTCGCTTGACGACGCTTCGCTACAACTCGCCGACCGGACAAATATGGCTTTCAAGGGCACTGTTGTCACCTACGGTCGAGCACGAGGTATTGCCGTTGCTACCGGCATGGCCACCGAACTCGGCAAGATCGCCGGGATGATCGAAGCGGCACCTGTAGTCCAGACGCCGCTGCAAAAGCGTCTTGCAGCGTTTGGGCGCCGGTTGGCCATGATGATTCTTGTGATCTGCGCGATCATCTTTGCGACAGGTGTGCTGCGGGGCGAGCCAGTGCTGCTCATGCTTCTCACGAGCCTGAGTCTTGCCGTCGCCGCTATCCCTGAAGCTTTACCCGCAGTGGTGACCGTGATGCTTGCCCTTGGTGCGCGCAATATGGCACGACACAATGCCCTGGTGCGACGTTTGCCTGCGGTCGAAACCTTGGGGTCCGTGAGCTGGATCTGTACCGACAAGACTGGCACATTGACCCTGAACGAGATGTGCACAACTGAGCTCTACGCTGATGGCGTGCGGTTACCCATCGCATCGTTCGATACAAAAAGGCCCGTTACGAGATGCTTGCTGGAGGCATTGGCGTTATGCAACAACGTTAGCCGCGCTGCGGGCGGGGAGGTCGCAGGCGATCCGACCGAGGTTGCGTTGTGGAGAGTGGCCGCTGACGCTGGCTTCGACAAGAGCGCGCTCGAAGTCACGAGCCCGCGCTTCCTGGAGTTCCCGTTTGACTCCGATCGCAAGCGGATGACAACGATTCACCGCAGCGGAACCGGATTTATTGCTTACACGAAGGGCGCACCGGAGACGGTCATTGAACGTTGCAACGCGTCCCTGTCAGATCATGGGATGGTCGCTGTGGACCACGAACGCGTGCTGGCGGCGGCGGAGGCGATGGCGGATAGTGGTCTTCGTGTACTCGCCGTCGCGAGCCGGAAGTGGGACAGTCTGCCTGCCGGTCACGATATAGAAGAAATCGAATGCGGCCTCACTTTGCTTGGCCTGGCTGGCATGCGTGATCCGCCGCGGCCCGACGTACGGCAGGCAGTCAAGGCTTGCAGATCGGCAGGGATCACACCCGTAATGGTCACGGGGGATCACCCTGTAACCGCGTGTGCTATCGCCCGCGAACTTGGCATTCTCGCCCCCGGGGACACCGTGTTGACCGGCCAGGAACTCAGTCGACTCACGGATGAAGCGCTAGTCGCGCAGGTTGTGCATACCCGCGTGTTTGCCCGGGTGGACCCGGCGCAAAAAATCAGGATCGTCGAGGCCGTTCGGGCGCATGGCCAGTTCGTCGCGATGACCGGTGATGGCGTGAACGACGCGCCGGCGCTCGCCGGCGCGGATATCGGCATTGCGATGGGGAAAAAGGGCACCGATGTTGCGCGGGATGCGGCCAGTATCGTGCTGCTGGACGACAACTTCGCCACCATCGTCGGTGCCGTCGAAGAGGGGCGGCGAATCTTCGATAATGTACGCAAGTTCATTCGCTACGCCTTGACGTGCAATTCGGCCGAGATATGGACTATTTTTCTCGCGCCTTTTCTCGGCCTGCCGATTCCCTTGCTTCCCATACACATCCTGTGGATTAACCTGGTCACCGATGGACTGCCGGGGCTGGCACTGGCGGCCGAACCGGCGGAGAAGGGCGTCATGCTACGGCCACCACGGCCCCCAGGGGAAAGCGTCTTTGCCCGCGGCATGTGGCAGCACATCGTATGGGTTGGGCTCGCAATGGCCGGTGTCACGCTGCTCACGCAGGCATACGCCATTCACGTCGCTTCGGCACATTGGCAGACCATGACCTTTACGGTGCTCACGCTCTCCCAGATGGGGCACGTACTTGCCATCCGATCGGAGCAAGCGTCGTTTTTCGCGCGGGGAGCGCGTTCAAACATGCCCCTTGTGGGCGCGGTGCTGCTCACCTTTGCGCTTCAACTGGCGACGATCTATGTACCCATGTTGAACACCGTTTTCCGGACGACCGCGCTTAATATGACTGAGCTGGCAATGTGTGTTCTGCTCTCCAGTGTGGTGTTCGTTCTGGTCGAGCTCGAGAAACACCTTATCCGCCGGGGACTTCTATACCGTTGAAACCCGCATCAAACAAACCCGTGCCGATCGCCAGTATTTGTGCGCCATCGCGCAGCAGAAAAAGTGCGTCCAGCTGCTTGCGGCGTGCGAAATCCAGGCCTTTCTGAGGCCCCAACACCATGAGCGCGGTTGCATAAGCATCCGCGTCCATGCAGGACCTCGCCAGCACTGTGACCGACGCGACCCCGTTGCATAAAGGCTCACCTGTGCGCGGATCCACGACATGCGAGATGCGCTTGCCCTCGCATTCGCTCCAGTGACGATAGTCCCCCGAAGTTGCGACCGCGATATCCGTGAGTTCGATCACGCCGAGCGCCTCCCGGCGTTCATAGTCGGGACGCTCGATTGCGATTGCCCACAGTGCCTGGCCAGTCTTTGTGCCTCGCGCACGCATCTCACCGTCGATTCCGACAAGCCACGACCGAACGTCATGACTGTCCAGCACACGCGCCAATTCGTCTACGCCGAAGCCTTTGGCGATACCGCACAAGTCGAGGCTCACATGCGCCTGCTTGCGAGCGCGACACTGCTCGACGTTGACGTCGAGCAGTTCGACCAGCGGGCGTCGGGGTCGTTCGCGCGAGGCTTCCCGCATGGTTGGCCGCGGCGCGTTGGATGGGCCGAAGCCCCACTGATCCACCACATCGCCGACACCTGCGTTGAACGCATTGTCTGTCTCGCGCCCCATCTCCGTCGCGCGCACCAGCACCGTCGCAAGATTGCGGGAGATCGGCACCCAGACGTCGGGCTCGGCTCTATTCAACCGTGTCAAATCGGAACTGTCCTTCCAGTTCGACATTTCCTCGTCTACCGCTCGTACCGCCGCATCCAGTTCAGAAGCGATCAGGGCGCGGTCCAACCCCGCCGGCGCGTAGCATTGCACGCTGTATCGGGTGCCCATCGTCGGTCCGTTGAACGTATAGCGCTCGGGACAACCGGCCATCGGTCCTTCAATAGACATCTTCGACATATCTTCCCTTCAATCTCATCTCGTTCACGGAAAGGCCGGAGCCATCCAGAATGTGTTCCCACGCTCGGGCCACACAGTTGGCCATGTCTCTGCCTCCGCACACCATGATCTGCGCTCCGCTGGCGACGAGTTCACGAAGCGTTGGCGCGTCGGCCATGAGTCGCTCCTGCACGTAGGTCTTCCGTACGGGGCACGAGAAGGCGGTCTTGAAAGTCGTCAGCCGGCGGTTGCCGACCAGGTTCTGCAACTCTTCGTCGTACAGGAACGCCTCGCCTGAGCGTCTGGCACCAAAATACAGATGCATGGGCCGCCCCGCCGAGTTTTGCCGGATGAAGCCAACGAATGGGCTGATGCCCGTCCCGGCGCCGATAAGAATGATTGGCGCCTCTCCCGCCGCGGGTCTGAACGCAGGGTTCCGGCGAATGAACGCCTGAATCGCGTTGCCGGGCTGCAAAGCTGTCAGATAGCCAGAGCCGGCCCCATGCGCATGCCTGCGCACGCAGATTTCGATAAAACCATCTCGCGAAGCGCTCGCGAGCGAGTAGAACCTCGGCACGGTGTCGCCGGGCGGGATCACCCCGAGCAGGTCGCCCGCGTCGAATGACGGCAGAGCCCTTTGCAGCGGGGTGTGCCACCGCCGATTGCGCGGTGTGCTGCGGACAAAGCGCAACACCGACGTGACACTTCCAGAGTCGAGTCCATAGTCCTTGCGCTCCACAAGCGTCAGGGAGACGGTGCGCGGTAGCGACGGCTGGTAGCGCACGTCGAGTCGCACGTCGAGTGCGATACCCAGTTGCTCGCTCCACTTCCTGAACGTGCTCTCCGACTGCCGGTCAACGCTGCTGCACTCGATGAGCGCCTGGCCGCCTTTGGCGATCAACGCATCGTGCACGGTTTGCGCATAACCACAGAAATGGGGGAACTGGCGATCCCCAAAACCGAGGACGGCAAACGTTGGTGGAACATAGTCGTTCATGCTCGCGAGCTTGCTCAAATACTGCGTGGCGCTGGACGGTGCCTCACCATCGCCATACGTCGAAGTCAGTACGATCAGGCGTTGCGCCTTGCAGTGGCGTGATGAAAGATCGTTCATCGGCGCTATATGCACGCGAAAATTCGCGCGCGTCAGCGCCTGATGAATTGCGGCAGCGAACGCCCAGGTGCTGTTTCCTTCGCTTCCCACGAGAATGACCGTATCGGCCTGACCCGCGCTCACGTTGTCTGGAACTTTTACCGTCGCGCGGCGACGCCGCACCCATAGCCATACTCCAGTAATCGCCAAAACCGGCACCGACGCGCTCGCAAGCCCGAGGATCAGCGCGAGCCACCACAGTCCCTCGCCCGTATGCAGCATGAACACGACCTCGTGAAAACGCTGCCAAGCGTCATTGGGCTGCCACGCGAGCCATTTCCCTGACGACGGGTCGATGTAGCCGGTGCCGCTCGATGTCCGCAACGCGTAGACATCGCCCGGGTTCTGGGGGGAGGGCAACATCAGTTCACGCAGGTCGGTTACATCGACGTTCCTGAGCGCAGCAACGCGATTCACTGCAAGCGGGGCGCCGGTGCTCACGGAGGCCGGAAACGGAAGTTGCGCCGTGGCTCGTTCGGGGATCACCTCGAAGGTCGTCAACGACAGGACGAGCCCTGTTGCAGCCGAGAGCGTCAGCCCGAGAATGGCGACGCGGGCAACCTCATTGTGGATTCGCTGCAGACCGCTACCCCGAATGCGGCCGAACAGCTTCGCCCATCCGCCCATACGGCGTTCGAGTAGCGCAAGGCCGGATGCGGCCAGCAGCAGCATCAAACCTGCCCCGAGGCCGGTTGCGACGCGCCCGGCATCGCCTATGAGCAGCTTGCGGTGCAGATTGGTCAGCCAGCGCATGGTGGTCGATGGCGTATAAGGTTCGATACCGTCACCTGTCACGGGATCGATGCTGGCGGCGCCAGACTCGCCGCCTGAAGAGTAATAGGCAATGACGGCGCCCGAGGGCTTTCGCACGATTTTCTCGAGGCCGGGGTAATGGGCCTTCACACGTGCGGCGAGCGTCGCGGCGTCGAGCGAATGCTGGCTAACCTGAACTACGCCTGCGCGTTCGATCACAGGGTTCAGAGACAGCATCGCACCGGAGATCGCCGTGACCATCAGGACGAGGGCGGCGATCAGTCCGGGCAACGAATGAAGCTTGCGAAGCATGTCATTCCTCACAACGTGTAGCGAAACGCTTTCACATAGCCGCGCCCTCTGACGGACTTTCCGGTTCCCGATGTCGTCAATGGAACGACCACCTCGGACGGGTTCTCGTTCATGTTCTCCACTGCGGTATCCACGTGAATTTCGTAGCCAGCGTCGATTAGCGTATCGGCAAGATCGAGCGTTGCCTTCAGCGTCCTGCCGGCACCAACGCTCGCACCCGTAATGCCGTCGATCCTTGCCGCGCCATTTCCCGTCATCCGGTACCAGGCGCTCAGGTGCCTGTAGTACTTCGCCTTCTCGCCTGCCATCCACAGCGTGCCCTGATAACGGCCAGCCCGGTCGGTGACGTACATCACCACGTACGCACCGTCACCGCCGTAATTGGTCAATTGCGCTTCAATCGTGACGGGGCGGGCGAACGCCAGCGAGGGAATCGCGAGTGCACCGGCAAGCGCAGCAATAGGGAATGTGTATTTCATGATCTGTCCTCTTCAATAGTGGCTACGCCGGGCGAGACGGCGCACTTACCCTGCGTCAGCGTTGATTTGCGTATGACGAAAGTGTGTTGCGACGACGGTTTTCGCAGGTCAGCGGATCTGAACCTGCGGCCGGCTCCCCGGGGTCAATAGCCCATTGGATGGCTGCGCGCCGCTTGCCGCGTTACCCGGTTTATCGTTGGGCGCGCGCGGTCCTGCCGCAGCCGGTCGCGGGCCGCTCCGGTCCTCGTGCTCACCGCCGTCTTCACCGTGGCGCTCGTCCTGGGCGTCGCCATCGGTTTTCAGCCGGATGATCGCGAGCGTGGCCGGATCGACTTTGGCTTTGAAGTGCCGCCCCTGCGCGTCGAGTCCACGGATCTCGTAGCAACCGTCATCCGTTCTGACCCGACTCACGTTCCAGCCTTGTTTTCTGGCTAGCGCATCGATCTCGCTGACCGGTTTCCAGTTCGTGAGCGGTGCGGTGCAGTCGTCGTCCGCCTGCGCCAGTTGGGCGACGCCAGCGCATAGCGCGACAAGGGATACGATGGCAATGCTTCTTCGGAGCGGTGGTCGTTTCATGACGGGGAGTGTGGTTTTGTCCTGACAGGCTCTACAATGCGGCCCATACCTGAAGCCAGCCTTGCGAACGAAAAGATTTTTCTTCAGCCTGGCGTAAGCTTGGCGTAGCACAGTTTGCGATAACAACCGCCGGGACTATCGCATGAGAGTACTGCTTGTCGAGGACGATCCGCTGCTCGGCCAAGCCGTTCGGGACCAGATCACGCGGGACGGACATTCCACCGACTACGTCACGACCCTGGGTGACGCCCGGCGCTACGTGCAAGCCGCGAACTACGACCTGATCCTGCTGGACCTGCTGCTGCCGGACGGCAAGGGAATCGATTTTCTGCGTGAATTGCGTGTATCCGGCTCTTCGGTACCCGTGGTGATCCTGACTGCGCTCGACCAGGTCGCCAACCGCATCGCCGGATTAAACGCTGGCGCCGACGACTACCTTGTCAAGCCATTCGATCTATCCGAGCTCACCGCGCGCGTCAACGCCGTTGCGCGCCGGTATTCAGGCAATCCCAACCCATTTGTCACACTGGGCAATTTGCAGATCGATCTGGCCGCCCACAGCATCCGTCGAGAAGGCCGTTCCATTTCCCTTACCGCCAGCGAATGGGCATTGCTCGAGGCGTTCATTCAGCGACAGGGCATGATTCTTTCAAAGGCGCAGCTGGAAGAGCGCCTTTACTCGTTTAACGCCGAAATCGGCAGCAACACCATCGAGGTGCACATGAGCCGGCTGCGCAAGAAGCTGGGGGGCGACCTGATCGAGACGGCGCGTGGCCTCGGCTACAAACTCAGGCAGTGCTAGCGATGCTGCACAGCCTCCAGGCGCGCCTCGCAGTAGCGCTTGCCGTTGGCCTGGCCGCACTGTCGCTCCTTGTAGGAGCAGCGGCGTTTCATGTCCTGCAAGACGAAATCGACCGGATCTCGGATAGCGCCTTGCAGGAGACGGCGCAGCGGCTCGTGCCGCTGGCCGTCACGGATATCCTTGATCTAAGTACGCAAGGCAGCACCGGACAGCGCGTAGCGGCCGTACGCGCGCACGACGAGTTGCTCACCTATATCGTGCGCGACCAAACCGGCAAGACCGTCCTGCAGTCTCATGATGCGGACCCTGGGGTCTTCCCGGCTGATCTGAAGGCAGGCTTCACGTCGACGCCCAGCCACCGGATTTATACGGAAACGGTCTTGCAAGGAACGGTCCTGCTCGCGATTGCGGAACCCCTGGTTGAGCGCCGTCACGTCAGCACCCGGGCGGCACTTGCGGTGATCGAGCCGCTCCTTGTTCTCATCTTGCTTGGCCTCGTCGGCACGTGGCTGATCGTGAAGACAGGATTGCGTCCGATCAGCCGGTTTTGCGAGGGTGTTGCCTCTAGAGGTCGCGACGATCTCACTCCGCTCGCCAAGGCCGGCATGCCTACGGAAATCGAGCCAATAGCTGACGCGGTCAACGACCTGATGCAGCGGCTTGACCGGGCACTGAGCGCCGAGCGCAGCTTCACGGCCAACAGCGCACACGAGCTTCGCACGCCGATTGCCGCAGCACTTGCGCAAACGCAACGCCTGATAGCCGAGGCACAAGGCACGCCAATCGAGCAACGTGCGCGAAACGTCGAGATCACTTTGCAGACGCTCGTGCGACTCAGCGAAAAGCTCATGCAACTGGCCCGGGCAGAAGGCGCCCGCGTCCTCTCTGATATCGCGCAAGACTTGCGGCCCGTCCTTCAACTCGTGGTCGACGATGTCCGGCGCATTGCACGATCTAATGAACTCGCACTGAGCCTGCCCGATGAACCCGTATTGTCGCCAATCGACCAGGACGCTTTCGCCATTCTTGCGCGCAACCTTATTGAAAACGCCGTCAAGCACGGTACGGACGCAACGGCCGTTCGTATCATGCTCACGAGCGGCGGCACCTTGAGCGTCCGGAACCGGGGGCCTGTCGTACCCTCGGAGACGCTCGCGCGCCTGAGCCAGCCGTTCGAACGCGGGGCCACAACAGCGAAGGGAAGCGGCCTGGGGCTGGCAATCGTCAATGCGATCGCCCAGGCGGCCGGCGCACGACTCACGCTAGGTTCGCCGGCCGCAGGCATGCCGGACGGCTTTGAAGCCGTCGTGGAGGGACTGGCAATACCTGATTCGCCACCAGTCTTTCGCGAGAGAGTCCGCTAGCCAGGGCTGAAATCAAGGCCACTGCTGCAAACAGCAGGTCTGGCCAAGCCACTTTCTATAAATATGGATGCCTTATCAATAAAACGGGGTGCCATCCCAGACAACGAGCGTGGCGTATCTATACTGGTAACTCAGTGAGTGGCGTGGCTCAGGGTCGGTCCGCCTTGACGAGCGCAGCCAGCTTTTCCCGCTCGGTAGCGACGTCCTCCTTATCGTCGGACGGCCAGTCGAGAACAACTCCATCGTTGAGGGATTCCCGTACCAGCGACGAATAATCCCACTTGCTCAGCTTCCCCGATTGCAGCGCCTGTCTGATATCTCGTCGGAGATCCACCGGGAAGCTTGCATAGGCGCCTGATAATGCCGCGTACTGTCGGGCATCGATTTCGGCAGACGAGTGAAGTGAGGCCCAAGATACGACGGCGACGATTGCCATGAACGGCACAGCCGTGTAGCGGAGTATGAACTTGATGGGCGTCATTGCAGATTTTCGGGAAGATGCTTGAGCCACGACCGGGTTGATCCAACGTTTGATCTGCTGCATCGCATCGGCAGGAAGCAGCCGAGTGGCGGGACGGCCTGCGACAAGCCGCAGGCCGAGCGTCTGGTGCGCGCTGAGCGAACCCGGAACGACGCCGGATGCCTGTCGAATGTATCTGACTTCGGTGAGGTCGTCGCGCGGCACTTTGCCACAGAATCAGTCGACCTGGCAGGCTTCATAAAGCTGACTATACTGAAAGGAGTCACCTCGATTCAGGTGTGCCCGGCTCAAGCGGTTTGCTCTGGCAGGACTTCAAGACGAGCAGACCTGGCCGCGGGGAGAAACGTATGTTCAAGCATCTGCTGGTGCCAACCGATGGTTCGACACTTTCTGACGCTGCCATCCAGATGGCGGTGACGCTTGCCACGGAAAGCGGCGCAAAGGTCACCGGGCTCCATGTCATTCCGGAATTCCATGTCCTCGCGTATGGCACCGAAATGATCGCCGACACGGAGGATCGGGTCATTCAGGTTACCCGACAGCATGCGGATAACTATCTGCTGGCCGTCACAAAAGCGGCTACCCAGGCCGGTGTCGAGTGCGATACGGTTACCAGAAACCACGCTCACCCGTATGAGGCGATTATCAGCGTGGCAGCGCAACGAAGCTGTGATCTCATTGTCATGGCATCCCACGGCCGAGGCGGCATGCGTGCCTTATTGCTCGGCAGTGAGACCCTGAAGGTGCTGACGCACTGTCGGATCCCGGTCCTCGTCGTCCGGGAGCCGACGCAGACCGATGCGGGCCATGTTGTGGAATCCAGCAGGCAACCGTCTGAATAAAAGCCTTCTCTGCTCCGGACGAACATCGTAGCCCGTGCCTTGGTCGCAGCCTTCCCGGTGCGTGTTTTCCCCATAGCCTGAACCGCTGCAATGGCCGGTTACGGTGACTGTGGACTTCAGGTTTTCACCCATGCGCGGGAAACGTCGACTGACGCGCTGCGCGGGTTCGGGATTCAGTCGGCACGTGCGCTGGCCAGCCCCCACACCGCTACAATTGCCAGAAAGATCGCGCAGGAGCCCCACTGGGTCAACACGCTTGACCATGCCAACGCTGGATCTGAAGTTACTTATGTATGGCCGGCCCTATGCAAGAGCGCACCGGGTGCGAGGTTCGACTGCTGTTCCACGGTCCTTATAAACATCAGTGTGGCGTACTGGAGTCGTCATCACACTTGGTTCCCGCGCGGAACCCTCAACCAGGAACACTGTCTGCGGCGTATGTCACGGCTGGTGATCATGGCTTGAGCATCGTACGTTTCACACGAAGCGCGGCGAGAATGCCTCTCAGGATATCGATGGGGGGCGGCGGACAACCCGGCACCGTGACGTCGACAGGAAAAAGCTTCGAGAGCGGTCCGCACACGGCGTAGCTTTCCTTGAACATGCCTCCGGTGCAGGCGCACTCGCCAACTGCGACGACCAGCTTCGGATGCGGCGTTGCCTCGTAGGCCCGCAGCACTGCTTCCTTCATGTTCAGTGTCAGCGGGCCAGTGACGAGCAGCATGTCGGCGTGACGGGGACTCGCGACGAACTTGATACCCAGACCTTCGATGTTGTAGTACGGATTGTTGAGCGCATGGATTTCCAGTTCGCAGCCGTTGCAGGAGCCCGCATCAATCTCGCGAATGCATAGCGCCCGACCCAGCACGTCGAGTATTTCCTGCTGGATACGGTGCCCTTCGGACCGCCATGCTTCATCGCCCTCGGGCAGGCGTTGAGTCGGTGTGCCGGTTGTCGCGATCTGTTTGAGAAGTTGCCACATTACAGGTCGTGTCCCGCGTAGTTCAGATTGAACGACTTGTTGATCAGCGGGAAATCCGGAACGATATTGCCGATGATCGCGTGCTCCAGAGCCGGCCAGTTCTGCCACGACGGGTCATGGCAGTGAGAGCGCGAAATGGTTCCGTCTGCCCCGGTTTCGAGTGCGATGAATACATCGCCCCGCCAGCCTTCGATCCAACCGACCCCGCAGGATGGCGAGCCACTGTATTCGACCCGGGAGACGATGTCACCACCAGGCAGATCGGCGAGGAGGGTCCGGATCAACCGAGTGGACTCGTAGATTTCGTTGAACCTGACGGCGGTCCGGGCTGCCACATCGCCCCGGTCATCGCTGACCATCTGCACCTGAACCTCGTGGTAGGGCGCGTAAGGGTGATCGATACGCACGTCGATTTTCCGGCCGCTCGCACGTCCGACCGGCCCGCACACACCGAAGTGCTCCGCCAATTTTGCGGAAAGTATGCCCGTACCTGCAAAGCGATCCTGCAGTCCCGATTGATCCTCGTAGATGCGCTGCATGACGCGGACTTGTGTGTCGATCTGATCGCACTGCGTCAGCATCGAGGTGACGAAGCGCGCATCGAGGTCCGTTGACAAGCCCCCGGGAACGATCCGGTCCATCAGATAGCGATGCCCGAAAGCCAGATTGTTCAGGCGTAACCAGTCTTCCTTCAGACGGGAGAACTGCGAGAGACCATACGCGAACCCCGCGTCGTTGCCGAGCGCGCCAAGATCGCCCAGGTGATTGGCAATGCGCTCGCGCTCGAGCAATAGCGCACGCAGCCACTGCGCGCGTGGCGGAATCCGTCCATTCAACGCGCGCTCGACCGCCATGCAATAGGCCCACGTAAAGGCGACCGTGGTGTCTCCGGCGATGCGTCTTGCGAGACGGTGTCCGTCGAGCGCGGGCATGTGTTCGAATAGCCGCTCGATTCCCCGGTGCGCATAGCCCAGCCGCTCCTCGAGGCGCAACACCTTTTCGCCGACGACCGAGAAGCGGAAGTGTCCGGGCTCGATGATGCCTGCGTGAATCGGACCGACGGCAATCTCGTGGACACCGTCACCATCGACGTGGACGAACGGATAGTCCGCTTCCTGGATCTGAAACTGCTCGGTCCCGGAAGACAATTTCTGCAACGGGAAGTAATCGGCAGGCCAGTTGCCGTGATTCAGCCACGGCCGTGTATCGTCGGCGCCGATCGCGCGCAGCCCGACCAGATCGTAGACGGCCCGTTGCATGCGTGTCGCGCACGGAAAGAGCGCCGATATATCCGGGTATCCGTCGCTGCGCCCATGCCCGTCGCCTACCGGCAACTTAAGCCACAAGATGCCGTCTTCCAGCGCGTAAGCGACAGAGATAGTGAATGTGCCCGGAGTCTCTTCGGCACCCCACAGGGAGATCAGACGGCCACCCGTCTCGCGCACGGTGCCGGCGGTGCGGCTCCAGGTGTCAAAATCGACACGTGCGAGAAAAGCCGAGGACCTGCCCGCAAACACGGACAGGCGAACCAGGTCGGAAAACCCGAATGCCTCAATGCGCATGTGTCACCCCACGATCATGGCCGCCGCCTGCCGATACCACGTTGCAAGATAGGGCGGAATGTAGACTCCCAGCATCAACCCGACGCCGAGATGGACGAACACGGGCAGCAACGCCGGTGGGTGTTCAAGAACTTTGGCCGTCGTGTCGCCGAACACCATGCCTTGCACGCGCACGAAGATAGCCGCAAAGGCTACAGCAAGCGCGAGCAACAGGAAGGGCGTGGCCCACGGCAGCTTGCTCATCGCGGTGGTCAGGATCAGGAACTCACTCGCGAAGACACCGAATGGCGGCATGCCGAGGATCGCGAGCGCGCCGAGCATCATGCCCCAGCCGACGGTTGGGCTCACACGCAACAAACCTCGGATGTCGTCGATCGCCTGGGTACCGGCCTTCTGGGCCGCATGCCCCACGGTAAAGAAAATGGCCGACTTCACCAACGAATGCACCGTCATGTGGAGCAGCCCCGCAAAGGTCGCAATGGGGCCGCCGAGTCCGAAGGCGAACGTCATCAGACCCATGTGCTCGATCGACGAATACGAAAAAAGCCGCTTGACGTCCTTTTGCCGGAACAGCGAAAAGGTGGCGACCAGCACCGAGACCAATCCGAAGCCAACCAGCAGGTTTCCCGGCAGGCCGTTATGGAGTGCGCCATCGGCCAGCACCTTGCAGCGCAGCACCGCATAGAGTGCAACATTGAGCAGCAGGCCGGACAGCACGGCGGAAATCGGCGTGGGGCCTTCGGCATGCGCGTCGGGCAGCCAGTTGTGCATCGGCACGAGGCCGACCTTGGTGCCGTAGCCGATCAGCAGGAACACGAACGCGAGCGAAATGATGGTCGGGTCGAGACTGCCCTTGACCGCATTCAGACTCGTCCAGAGCAGTGCCTCGTCGCCGCCGAGTTGCCGGCTCGCGGCAAGATAGAGCAGGATCGTGCCGAACAGCGCCTGTGCGATGCCGACACCGCACAGGATGAAGTACTTCCACGCGGCTTCGAGGCTGGCCGCGGTGCGATATACGCTGACCAGCAGCACGGTCGCGAGCGTGGCGGCTTCCATGGCGACCCACAGAATGCCCATGTTGTTGGTGAGCAGCGCGAGCAGCATCGCAAAGATGAACAGCTGGTACATGCTGTGGTAGAGGCGCATGCGAGGGCCGGTCATCTTGCCCCGGTCCCGCTCGATGCGCATGTACGGCCTCGAAAAGATCGAAGTGGTCCAGCCGACAAAGGCCGTCAGGGCGACGAGGAACACATTGAGCGGATCGACGAAGAACAGTTTGCCCAGCGCGAACGCAGGCCCGTGTGCCACGGTTTGCACGGCAAGCAGCGCGGCGGCCGCGAACGTGAGGAAACTGAACGCGACGTTGAGTTCCGCCGCGACACGGTGTTGTCCCACGAGCGCCAGACATGCGCCCGCGAAAAGCGGGATCCCGAAAACCAGCAGCAGTACCCAGGCTTCAGTCATCCTTGAGTTTTTCCAGGTGATGAATGTCCAGACTGTCGAACTGCTCCCGGATCTGGAACATGAACACGCCGAGGATCAGGCTGCCCACCAGCACATCGAGTCCAATGCCGAGTTCGACGATCATCGGCATACCGTTAGTGGCTGCGGCCGCGGCGAAAAACAGGCCGTTTTCCATCGACAGGAAGCCGATCACCTGAGGAATCGCCTTGGCGCGCGTGATCATCATCATGAACGACAGCAGCACGCAGGCGAGCGCAATGCCGAGCGTGCCGCGCGCGACCGACGAGGCGAGCTGGCTGATCGGCGAGGCGACATTGAACGCGATGATCACGAGCACGATGCCCACCAGCAGTGTGGCGGGAATATTGAGGAGCGGTTCGACATCCGTCCTGACATTGAGCCGCTGCACGAGCTTGTAGAGAATCCAGGGGATCAGGCCGACCTTGAGCACGAGGGTCAGCATCGCGGAAATGTAGAGGTGCGAGTCGGCGGTCACGTATCCGAGCACCAGGTTGGCGGATACGAGCGTCAGGCCCTGCAGCGTGTAGAGGTGGATCAGTGACAGGATCCGGCGCTGGCTCAACATCGCAAACGACAATAGCAGCAGGATGGCGGCCAGAAAGTTGATGATCTGCGTGGCGAATCCGTGCATTCATGCCCCCAGCAGAAAATGAACGAGCATCCCGATGACGGCCAGCAGGAAGGCCGTGGCGAGAAACTCAGGGACGCGGAAAATGCGCATCTTCGCGTTGCTCGTCTCGACTATCGCGAGCGCAGCGCCGCCCACCAGAAGCTTGACGAAGAGCGCGGGGATGGAGAACAGCAGCGCAGTCGGATTGCCGGCTTCGGCAATGCCCCACGGAATGAACAGGGCAACGCCGATGCAGGAGTACGCGAACAGCTTGAGACTCGCGGCCCATTCCATCAGGGCGAGATGCCGGCCCGAATATTCGAGGATCAACGCTTCGTGGATCATCGTGAGTTCGAGATGGGTAGTCGGGTTATCGACCGGCAGACGCGCGTTCTCGGCGAGCGACACCATCGTGAACGCGATGCCCGCGAAAGCAAGGCTCGGATAGATTGCCAGTTCGCGGTGACTGAGCGTGGCGACGATGCTGGTCAGCAAGGTGGACTGCGTGATGAGCGATGCCGAGAACAGGACCATCAGCAAGGCGGGCTCGGCGAGGAAACCCACCAGCATCTCGCGACGCGCGCCGAGCGTGCCGAACGCGGTGCCGATATCCATAGCGGCCAGCGAAAGCGTTACACGTGCCAGCGCGAAGAGGCCGACCAGCGCGATTGCGTCCGCGGCAGGCGAGAGCGGCAGGTCGGTCGAGAGCGTCGGCACGATCGCGCAGGCGAGCGTCATGCACGCCCAGACAACATAAGGCGCGCCACGGAATATCGGGCTTGCATGGCTAGCGACCACTGACTCCTTGTTGAACAGCTTGTGAAGCATCCGGTAAGGCTGCCAGATGCTTGGCGCGCGGCGGTTTTGTAAGCGGGCGCGGCACATGTTGACCCAGCCCGTGAGCAGCGGAGCGGCCGCGAGTGCGAGCAGGATTTCGAGCCCCTGCGAGATCAGTCCGGAAAGCGTGATCATCGTCTCACCAGCATCAGCAGCACGATCAGCACGATGAAGCTATGCATCAGATACATGGCAATGCGGCCTGTCTGAAGCCGTCCGGCCAATGCCGCGATGCGCATGATCAGCCGTTCCAGCGGCGCATAGATCAGGGTCCACGCGCGATCCGTCACGGTGACGCTGTACTCCGGGTGTTGGTCGAACGGCGAAGGAAGCCGGCGCTCGATCTTGAATAGCGGCGTGAAAATTTCGCGGATGGGTTGCCCGAACCCTTCCGCGGTGTCCTGCATCCGCGCGGTCACGAACGGATAGCCGCAGGCCCACGGCGCCGCGCGCCTCAGGCGCCCGTGGTAGAGACGGCGGACCAGTAACCAGGCGAGCGCGCAGCACGCGCAGAAGAACAGCAGAAAAACAGCCGGCATATAGCTGGCCCGGTCTACGCTGGTGGGCGCGAGCAGCAGCCAGCCATTGCGCGCGACGGCCTCGCCGATGCCGGTTCCCACCAGCGTCCGGGTGACGCGGTCCAGCACGGCCACGAACTGCACCGGCAGCAGCCCGAGCAATACGCATATCGCCGCCAGCCAGACGAAGCCGATGCGCTCCCAATGGCTCGCGTCGCGCGCTTGCGCCAGCTTCGCCTCTCTCGGTTGACCCAGAAAGACGATGCCGAAGAACTTCACCATCGTATAGCCTGCCAGCGCGGCCACGAGCGCGATCAGCGCCGCGACCAGCGGCACCACCATATTCAGGAACGGGTTCGGCAAGCCCGGCGTGAACAGAAAGCTCTGCAGCAACAGCCATTCGGAGACGAACCCGCCCAACGGCGGCAGTCCGGCGCTCGCAAATGCGCCCACGAGCGCCGCCCATGCGGTCCACGGCATCACGCGGATCAAGCCGCCCAGACGGCCGAGATTGCGTTCGCCGGTGGCATGCAGCACGGAACCCGTGCCGAGAAACAGCAGGCTTTTGAACGTTGCGTGGCTGGCGATCTGGTAGAACAGCGCAGTCAACGAGAGCGCGGCGAGACTGTTCATGCCGTACGCGCGAAACAGGATCGCCAGTCCCATGCTGACGAACATCAGCCCGATGTTGTCGATCGACGAATACGCGAGCAGCCGTTTCATGTCTGTCTGGATCGCGCTGAACACGACGCCGAACAGGGCGGTGAAGAGTCCGAGCGCCAGCACGAAGACTCCCCACCACCACAACTGGACATGCAGCAAGTCGAACACCGTGCGCAGAATGCCGTACAGGCCCGCTTTCAGGATAAAGCCGCTCATGAGGGCGGACACGGGTGACGGCGCAGCCGGATGGGCTTCGGGTAGCCACACATGCAAGGGGAAGACCCCCGCCTTTGCGCCGAAGCCGAATAGCGCCAGCAGGAATGCGGCGGAGGCCCAGAATACGTCGAGGTGCTGTTCGCGCATGTTGGCAAACGTATAGTCGCCGGTATTGGCTTGCAGCAGGCCGAAACACAACAGGAGCGCCAGCGCGCCGACATGGGAGATCAGGAAGTAGAGGTAAGCGGCTCGACGGATCTCCGCGATGCGGTGATTGGTCATGACAAGAAAAACTGCCGACACGGTCATCGTTTCCCATGCGACCATGAAGCTGTACGCGTCGTCCGCGAGCAACAGCGTCGCCATGCTCGCGAGGCACACGTGATATTCGAAGCAGAGTAAGCCGGGCGGCGTGCCTTCACCCTTGCGGAAATAACCGGCGGAGAACGCGCTGACGCCCGTGCTTACCACGCCGAGCACAGCCAGGAAATACGCCGACAGTCCATCGAGCCGAAGATGAAAGGGGAGGTCGGGCAACCCGAGCGGCAGGATGATTTCCTGAGGACCGGCGAAAACGCCGGTCAGGCCCAGCCCGAACAGAGCCAGGCCAAACACTGCGCCGACCGGAAACAGCCCGTGCGCAACCACCCGTGTCCGTCGCAGGCTGGCGAGTCCCAGAACGCTGACGATCAGCCAGCCCGCGACGACCAGCAGCACGTAGTGGATGACCAGCAGGTGTTCCATCGCCGTTGTCTCCGGGGCTGTCAGATGTCGTGTTCGACGGCAGGCTCGCCGGACGAAGGGTACTCCGAATCAGACTCCTCCCGGTGATGATGTTCCATTCGTTTGACGTGGCGACACAGGTCAAGACCCAGCGATGTCGTCAAGACCTTCGCGCGGGCATGGAGGTCGTCCCACCCCGGCACGCTTCTCCGCTTGAAGCCGACGGCGATGACGTTTGCCCCGCACTGCGCCGTGGTGCGGAGCAGGTTTGCGTCGCACGCCCGGCGCATCCGGGCGAGGTGCGTGGCGAGCCGGGCGTCATTGTTCAGCAGGTTTGACACGAGAACCCCTTTGTCGCGCAGCGCTGCACGGCAAGAATCGTAAAACGACTGGCTGGACAGGGCAGCGGGCAGACCCGTTGCGTCGAAGCCGTCGAGCAGGATCACGTCGGCGATTCCCGTCCTGTGTGAAAGATACGCGGCCGCGTCGGCATGCACGATGTGGAATCTTTCCGAATCGGGCGGGACGAAAAAAAATTCACGCAACGCGATCACATTCGCGTCGATTTCGACCGTAGTGACCCGCGCCGACGGAAACTTCTGGAAGCAGTATTTCGACAACGATCCTCCGCCCAGCCCGACGATCAGGATGTCTCGTGGGGCGTGGTGGAAGAGCCCGAAGATCATCATGGCCCGTGTGTACGGGAGGTCGAGCTCGAACGGCTCGCGCTTGCGCATCGAGCTTTGTATGCCCAATGGACCGAAGCGCAGCGACCGTGTGCGCAACCCGTCGCTCACCACGGGCACGGGATTTCCGGGCGGGCCATTCAACAGTTCCGCCAGCGCCTGCCTGAAGTGATGGTGATTGGCCGACAAATCAATCGTCTCCGGAAACTGCCTGGGCCGGGTGCGTGCGTTGAATCTGCCAGGCCGTAAGGTGCATCGGGTTACCAGTTTATGATAATGTCATTATCATCGTAGCAGCTTTGTTGAGATGGTTCCACCGATGCCGCTCCGGCGACATCCGCGGAAAAGCGGCGCCGCGTCCTTCCGGGCATTGACGGCGCGAGCCGCGCATGACGTATGGAATTTCAGAAACTGCTTGCCGCTCCGGCTCCTGCATGCGCCGGCACGGCTCGATGCATGCAAACACAGGAGTCGATACCTGATGCCAGCAGACTATTTCCACTCGCGGCACTGTTGATCGCGCTGGCGATCGTGCCGCTGATCGACGATCTGCGCGGACGGATCTATTGGCTCGACCGCTAGCGCAATAGCTGGCTGCGGCTTCGTGACGCCCCGCTCGCCGCGCCCGAAGCCGCCATCAGGATGGAAACGGTCTGCCTGACGCGGACGCACATATTATGATAATAAAATCATCATTAGAGTGCGCTACAATGATAATGCTGGTTATTGACCGGCACGCCCTTTGTGTTTGCGAGCCTGAATGCGGGGATCGTGCGGACGGGGCGCTGCGTTTGAGGGGAGATCGACGTGATTGACACGAGTATTTCGCTTTTGTCCCATGACTACACGCACCGGTTCTTGCGAGACCTGATGGGCCGTCACGGACTGATTGTCATTGGTGTAGGCAGGGCGGGCGAGCGGGGATTTCAGATGCTGTACCGGTTCTCCGACATCTGCGACAGCCTGGAAGACTGCGGGATCAATGTCATCTTCGTCTATCAGAAGGAATCGGCCCGCCATGTCCACGACACAACCTCGCTTTTCGGGGCGCGATACCGGCAGCGGCCCTGTCTGTTTCTGGACGACGACGGGAAGTTCTTTCGTGCTCCACTGCGTCCAAAATCGCTTCGGGCGGTTCATCTGGATCGGGATATGAAGCGACTCGGCACGGTCGACATTGCGGTGCGGGATGACGAATGGGACGGGGAATTACGCGCTTTCCTTGCGCAGAGGGCCGCAAGTTCCATGCATTGAGTGCTGTGTGGCTATGTCCGGGCGGGGGCGTCGGCTGTGACGATTTACGTGCAAAGGGGAGTGGGTTGGTCGAGGCATTGATTCAGATAAATGGCCGGTGGGGGCTGAACGGGCACGAATCGGCGAGGCTCGCGGTGAGTGCTGGCCGGTTTGGCAGCGATATCGTCTGCATGGCGAACGGCCGGTCCGTTAACGCCAAGGACGTCATGTCCGTCATGTCCCTTCGGGTGAGGCGAGGCACGCTCGTACGCATCCTGATTACGGGGCCCGACGAAAGCGCCGCGATGGATGCCCTGTCGGCGGTTCTGCATGCGCAGGTGTCTTCCTGACCCGCTTCAGGCAGGGCACCCCACTCGACACGCACTCGCCAACCGACCACGCCACGATTCGCCCCCAATCATGCTCAAGACAGGAAAGAGAAACCCTAACAAGCCATTGGTGATTGAAAACGACCAGGTGGTGTCGTTGTACTTCGACGCGCGCGGCGTCCAGAGCACGATGTTGCGGCACGATCCCTACGCTCTCGCACTGGGCTATACGCGGACCATGATGGGCTTTCTGTTGTTCCGGCCGTCTCCCTGCCGTATTTCAATGATCGGTCTGGGAGGCGGTTCACTGGCGAAATACTGCTATCGCCATTTGCCGGACACCGCCATCACCGCGATCGAAATCAATCCGGATGTCATCGCGCTGCGTGACCATTTTCACGTGCCGCGCGACGATGGGCGTTTCACAGTGGTCTGCGCAGATGGTGCGCAGTACGTCGCCGTGCCGGGTCACCGGCCCGACGTGCTGTTGGTCGATGGCTTCAATGCCGACGGCCTGCCGGCCAGGTTGGGCAGTAGCGCGTTCTACGAGGCCTGTCGGCGCAGACTGAGCGACGATGGCGTGCTGGTGGCCAATCTGGTGACGGACGAACCCGACTTCCACCGCTACCTCCGCGCGCTCTGGGAGGTGTTTGCCGGCGCGGTTGCTCTGGCGCCGTCTGAAGGTAGTGAGCACAACGTCACCGTTTTTGCGTGGAAAGGAGCGGGCGGACTTCCATCATTCACAGCAATGCTTGAGCGGGCGCGCGCGCTTCAGGCGCGGCACGCGGTCAATCTCCACGCCACGGCCACGCGCATTGAATACGGCAAAAAATTTAACTGGAGCCGATATGGACGGACGGCTTGAGTGAAGGTGTCCGCTATCTGCGGACGGTTTCATCTCTACGGACCGGACAGATCGAGCAAGTGTGCGCTCGCGGCAGGAAGGCGACGGGAGGACGCGCCAGCGAGGGCGGCGCCAGGATGACTCGGGAGCAGCCATGTATTATAATCAAATTAACATATCTGGACTCTGCCCGTCATGGAAACGAAAAGCGCTCGGCTCACGATTTTAATCGATCCTGTGAAGAAGGAAGCGTTCGAGAAACTGTGCTCAGCGCAGGACCTGACGCCCTCACAGGTGGTTCGGCAATTGATCCGCGATTACCTTGAGCAGCACGGCGTCAGCTACAAGACAAAGAGCGCTATTGGTGCGCGTCCGCGCCGCAAAACTGCCTGAATCAAGGCGGTTTTCAAGTCCCCACCCCGATCCTTCAGCGTCGCTGCGCTTCGTTGCAAGCGGGTGGCGGCTGCACAATTGCTGTCAGCGCTCGCCCAACTCCCGATTCTGTTCAGATCTCCAATTCATGGCGAGGCTCGTGCCTTGCTTCAGTCGACGCGCGGTCGCGAGCAGGTTCAGCGGATGTATCGTTGCAAGGGTGCGTGCACGTGCGAGTAGCGCATCCCGGGACGGAAGCTTCGACGCGCCTTTCCATGCAAACATCGTGTAGTTGCAACTGTCCTCTGCCATAAAAATGGAGAGCGAGTCACCAAACGCCGAGCGCGCCTCTTCCAGATAATGGGGAATAAGCGGATCGTCCTCGACGAAATTGGCGACGAGCACTCCATCGTCCGTAAGTCGCGCGTGGCACGCCGAGTAAAACGCCGCGTTACCCAACTGCGCGGGCATGCCGTGTGCCAGAAAGCCATCTACGAGAATCACCTCAGGGCGCGCGTCGCCGCCTTTGACGTATCCCGCCCCGTCCGCACAGATCACCTCGAATCGCTCGTCATCCGGCGGAATATGGAATGTGTCGCGCAGCGCGATCACTGCGGGGTCGATTTCGATGGCCACTATTCGTGTGTCCGGAAGGTGCCGGTAACAGAACTTGGCCAGCGACCCTCCGCCCAGGCCGACCATCGAGATTCTGCTGGGCGTGGGCTTCAGCAAAAGAAATCCCATCATTGTCCGGGTATAGCCGAGCACCAGCTTGTGCGGATCGCGCCGGGACATGAAGCTCTGCGTGGCCAGCAAGTCGAAGTGCAGCGACAGCGCATTGGCTGTTTCCAGTACAACGGGCGTACCGTCCGCTGGCGGCTCGGCAAGAAATTTCATGTAGGCGTTGAAGGACGCGTGCGAATGATCCATGCAGTTGCCTGGGCAGCGTGTAAGTCTGGCTCTTCAGCCTCGTGATAACCGGGAGCGCCTTCGCTCCGCTTCCGCTCGGCCGGCAATCATGTCACACGACTAACCAGATTTGCAGATTATGATAATGATATTATCACGTCAGCCATTTCGGCCGCCACTGTGTGACGGGTCGTGGGCAAGGGACTTTGGCATCTGAGCGGAGCCAGTCGATCGGACGCGCGGCGCGTGCCCTTGACATTGCATTCCCACCGAATATCGGCGGGGCACGCGCTGCGTGCTGATCCGAACGTGATACTCAAAGGAGCGACGGCGTGACGAAGAGGGCGGTGAAAAGGCGGACACTGGATGTGGCAGCGGAAGATCTCGACATGCAGGACGAACGCGTCCGCATAACGGTTGCAGGTCAGACGCCTGCAATCACGACGCAACCGGCGAACGCCCCGGCTCAGGACGTGACGCCGCACTCCGGGGCCCCGGACGGAACGGTCCCGACGCGGGCGGCGTCACGTCGCACGAAAGCGAGCACACTTGTGCATGCTGCGATCACCTCGATGCCCGATGAGTCCAGCGGAGAAAATGAAAGCGGCCGCGCAGACCTGAAAGCACTGATCAAGCTCGGAACCGAGCGTGGCTTCATCATTCGTGGGGAAATCAGCGATTGTCTGCCCGAGCGCCTCGCGCAACCGGATGCGATCGAGAACGTGATCAGAGCGTTCAGAGAAATGGGCATTGCCGTGTTCGAGCAGGCGCCGGACGCGGAGTCGATGATCATGAGCGATTATCCGGCCGCGGTTGCGAGCGACGAGCAGATGGAGGAAGAGGCCGTAACGGCAATCTCGAGCGTGGACGCGGAGTTCGGCCGTACTACCGATCCCGTGCGCATGTACATGCGTGAAATGGGCGCCACGGAGCTGCTCACCCGTCAGGGCGAGATTGCCCTTGCGCGACGAATCGAAGAGGGCCGCAACGGCATGATCCGGGCCATATCTTCGTGTCCCGCAACGATAGCGGAGATCCTCACGATTGCTGACGGCGTCGCCTGCGGCGAAACGGCCATCGACGAGCTCGTCGACGGTCTGGTCGATCCGGCTGAAGCCGGGACGGACGATATGACCGCAGTGCCTGAAGACTCGCTCGATTCGGCCCCTGTGTTCGACGACGACCAGGGCGACGAAGACGCTGACGACGCTGGAACCGAACCCGCCGATCAGTACATCGAGACGCTGAAACACGACGCGCTTGCGAAATTTGCGAAAGTGGCTGACTGGTTCGGGCAATTGCGGGATGCCTATGAAACACAAGGCTACGGTTCCGCACGCTATTGCGCCGCACAGGCAGCGATCGAGGCCGAGCTGATGACAATCCGCTTCACCGCGCGCACGATCGACCGCTTGTGCGGGGCACTGCGGCTGTCAGCCGACGAAGTCCGAACCATCGAGCGCGAAATCGTGCGGATCGTAGTAGAGCGATGCGGCGTGCCGCGTGACACGTTTGTCGCGCATTTCGTCGGTAATGAGACCAACCCTGCGTGGGCGCGGCAGATCGTTGCGGCAGGGCAACCGTTCAGCAGCGTGCTGGAACGAAACCTCCCCGCTATCCAGCTGGAGCAGGAAAAGCTGCTTGCCCTGCAGAAGCGGGTCGTGTTGCCGCTCGACGAATTTCGCGAGGTCTGTCGCGCGCTGAGCGCAAGCGAGGCAAAAACGCTGCGCGCGAAAGGCGAAATGATCGAGGCGAATCTGCGGCTGGTGATCTCCATTGCCAAGCGCTACACGAATCGCGGACTGCTGTTTCTCGATCTGATCCAGGAAGGCAACATCGGGCTGATGCGCGCCGTGGACAAATTCGAATACCGCCGCGGATATAAGTTCTCCACGTATGCGACCTGGTGGATCCGGCAGGCCGTCAGCCGGTCGATCGCGGATCAGGCGCGCACCATCCGGGTTCCCGTCCACATGATCGAGTCGCTCAACAAGCTCAAGCGGATTTCGCGCAAGATCCTGCAGGAGACGGGAAGTGAACCCGACGCCGCTGTACTTGCGCCGTTGATGGAAATGCAGGAGCAGAAGGTTCGGGCAATGCTGCGAATCGTCAAGGAGCCGGTTTCTCTCGACGCGTCCGTCGGGGAAAACGACGACACGTCGATAGGCGACCTGATCGAAGACTCCGCCGCCATTCTGCCCGACGACGCGGCGCTCCACGCCAGCATGCGGGACGCCATCGGCGAGGCGCTCATGACGCTGACGCCGCGCGAAGCGAAGATTTTGCGCCTGCGCTTCGGTATTGAGAGCGGCAGGGATCACACATTGGAGGAACTCGGAGAACAGTTTGAGTTGACGCGCGAGCGGATCCGTCAGATTGAAGCGAAGGCGCTGCGCAAGCTGCGGCATCCGGCCCGATCCGAGCGCCTGAAGTCGTTTCTGGATGAAGGCTAGACGGCACCGGCAGAATGACGAACCCGTGCGCCGGCAGTCAGACCCATCGGCGCACGGCCAATGCGTGAGCAGAAATACCATGAGCACCGAAAAAACCAATCTCGACATCCACAAGATTCTCACGCTGCTGCCGCATCGCTATCCGATTCTGCTCGTAGATCGGGTGCTCGAACTCGAGCCGCATAAACGCATCAAGGCGCTGAAGAACGTATCGATCAACGAGCCGTACTTCATGGGTCATTTCCCGAGCCGTCCTGTGATGCCGGGTGTGCTGATCCTCGAAGCGCTCGCGCAGGCCGCGGCGCTGCTGACGTTCTCGGAAGAGCCGCACGATCCGGCCAGCTCGCAGTATCTTTTCGTGGGTATCGACGAGGCACGCTTCAAGCGGGTGGTCGAGCCGGGTGACCAACTTCTCCTGACGGTCTCGTTCCAGCGCCACATGCGCGGCATCTGGAAGTTCACGGCACGCGCTGAAGTGGAGGATGCAGTGGCAGCGCAAGCCACTCTTATGTGCACCGTCAGGCATGCGGATTGACGTTGCCTGACACATGCGTATTACATTAGTGAAATACTGATAATGGTCCATGCCCGCGACTCACGCTGTCGCATCAGTTGTGGCCACCATCATCGCCATTCCCGGCGGCCCGCCGCCATCCAGATCAGGAAGAAAAGTCATGGAAAGTACGACGAGCCAACAAATTCCCGCAACGCTGATCCCCGGCGACGGAATCGGGCCGGAAGTGGTTGACGCCACCACTCGCATTCTTGACGCTTTAGGGGCCCCATTTGTTTGGGACGTGCAGCATGCCGGGGTCGCCGGGGTCACCCACAGCGGCGACCCGCTACCAGTCGCGACACTCGATAGTGTTCGCAGAACCAGGCTTGCCCTCAAAGGTCCACTGACGACTCCGGTCGGTGAGGGGTTCCGTTCTTCCAACGTTCGGCTTCGGGAAGAGTTTCAGCTTTTTGCCAATGTCAGGCCCGTGCGTACCATCGTGCCCGGTCGCTACGACAACATCGACCTCGTGCTCGTACGCGAGAACCTGGGTGGGTTCTATGTTGCGCACGAGTACTATGTGCCTGTCGGCAATGACCCGAAAGCGGTTGCGGTCGCGACAGGAGTCAACACACGCGATGCCTGCACGCGAATCACCCGATTCGCGTTTGAATATGCTTTGAAACACGGACGGAAAAAGATCACCGTTGTCCACAAGGCCAACATCCTGAAGGCACTCACGGGATTGTTCCTGGAAGCCGCGAGAAACGTCGCGCGGGAGTACGCAGGCCGTGTGGAAATGAATGACATGATCGTCGACGCGTGTGCCATGCAACTGGTGATGAACCCGTGGCAGTTCGATATGCTGCTGTGTACCAATCTGTTCGGGGATATTCTCTCGGACCAGTTAGCGGGTCTTGTTGGCGGACTCGGCATGGCTCCAGGCGCGAACTACGGCAATGACACTGCGATATTTGAAGCCGTGCACGGATCGGCGCCGGACATTGCCGGCAAGGGCGTGGCCAATCCCATATCTTTGCTCCTTGCGTCTGGCTTGATGCTTGACCATGTCGGCAGAGGTGATCTCGCCCAGCGATTGCGAGCTGCAATCACTGAAACCCTGAACACGGACCATATCCGCACGCGTGACCTGAAAGGGACTGCGTCGACGAGCGAGTTCGCTGGTGCAGTGGTTCGTCGGATCGAGAACGCCTAGTTCACCGAGCCGGTTGATTTGCACCGGATACGACGCGTTGGATCGACGTACTTCGATTTCAATGGTTCGTTGTCGAAATCGAAGATCGAATTGATCAGCGGCGAAGGACGGCTCGATCATGGCGTTCATTTTGTCCGGGCGCCGGGACATACGTCTTCAGACGTTGCGCGCCGTGCGGATGGGGTAGCGTGATCGTCAATCTCCAGTAACATCGCGCCATGCACAATCATCTCGTCGTCGCCCTCGCTTACGACCGGCTCTGCACATTCGAATTCGGCTGCGTAACCGAGCTGTTCGCGCTCGAACGTCCCGAACTCGGCGTGGACTGGTATCGCTTCGCGGTCTGCGCGAGCGAGCCGGGCCCGATTCGCGCGGCAGGCGGGATCACCCTGGCCGCGCCCTACACGCTCAAGCTGCTTGAGCGCGCCGACACCATCGTGATTCCCGGCTGGCGCGATGCCGACGAAGTGCCGCCCGAACCGCTCCTGAAGAAAATTCGCGCCGCCTACGCGCGCGGCGCACGCCTCTGTTCGATCTGCTCGGGCGTGTTCGTCCTCGCGGCCGCGGGCGTGCTCGACGGCAAGACCGTCACGACCCATTGGCGCTATGCCGGCAAATTGCAGGAGCGCTACCCGTCATTGCATGTGCAGCCGGACTCTCTTTATGTCGACGAAGGGCAGATCATCACGTCGGCGGGCTCGGCGGCGGGGCTCGATATGCTGCTGCATCTGGTGAGGCGCGATCACGGCAGCGCGGTGGCGAACCGGGTTGCGCAGCGGCTGGTGGTGCCGCCGCATCGCGAGGGTGGCCAGGCGCAATTCGTGCCGCGCCCCATGCCGCAGGACGAAAGCGGGCGCCTGTCGAAGCTGATGGACTGGGTGCGCAGCCATCCCGCCTTGCCGCACACGTTGCGCTCGTTGGCCGAACGCGCGGCAATGAGTCCGCGCACATTGCAGCGTCAGTTTCACGACGCCACCGGCATGGCGCCTTATGAGTGGCTCGTGCGCGAGCGCGTGGCGATCGCGCGGGAACTGCTCGAAGCACAGGCGCTGCTGCCGATGGCGCGCATTGCGGAACTCGCGGGCTTCGGTTCCGAGGAATCGTTGCGGCGGCATTTCCGGCGTATTGCGCTGACGAGCCCGGCTGCGTATCGCAAGAAGTTCGGCGCGCGGGAAACGGCTTAACCGGCTTAAGCGGCTTACGCGGCTTGGGCGGCTTGGGCGGTTTAGCACTGCGTTGGGCCGCCTTGGCGGATTCGCGTGCTCGGCGATCTTCCGGCCGTCTTTGCCAGCCATCATCGCGGCCCTATCCGCGCGTGTGCTGCTGCGCTTATCATGCAGCGGTTGTACACGTCGATTCCGTATCAGAAAGCGTTTCCTGCCCAACCGCTCTGAGACAAACGCTCGCCATGCAAAATATTCTCCACTACCCGGCCCGCCTGTTCATCATCTCCCTGGTGCTGATGTGGCTGTCGGCGCGTCTCGGCGCCACACTCCTGCGGCGCTTCAGAAAAATCGAGGACGAAGCCCGCGAGGACTTCAGCGTGATTCAGGCCGCTACGCTGACACTGCTTGCGCTGATCATCGGTTTCACGTTTTCGATGGCGGTGGGACGCTACGACCAGCGCAAGAACTATGAGGAAGAGGAGGCGAACGCGATCGGCACCGAATACATTCGCGCCGAACTGCTGCCCGCCGCCGATGCGGCCATGGTGCGCGGCCTGCTGAAAGCCTATATCGAGGAGCGCGTGCTGTTCTACACCACGCGCGACGAGCAGGAGTTGGCGAAGGTCAACGCGGAAACCGAGCGTCTGCAGGACGCCATGTGGTCTACTGTAAAACAGGCGGCCACCGAGCAGCCCACGCCGATCGTCGCACTGGCTGTTTCGGGAATGAACGATGTGCTCAATGCGCAAGGTTATACCCAGGCCGCGTGGTGGAATCGCATTCCTGCCGCAGCGTGGGTGCTCATGATGCTAATAGCGATGGGGGCCAATCTGCTGGTCGGCTACGGCGCGCGCGGATTGAAAGCGGGGGCGGGATTGCTGCTGATCGTGCCACTGTTGGTGTCGCTATCGTTCACGTTGATCGCGGATATCGACAGTCCGCGCGGCGGCATGATACGCGTGAAGCCACTCAATCTGCATGCGCTTGCGGATTCCATGCGCCCGCATTGAACGACGGCCGGGCGGCGCTGAGTCGCTCATTCAAAGGAAACTCATGCTCGATATCGCAAAGACCATCGCCAGCTTTAACACAGGTCGTGATCCCGAGCGGCTTGCGATGAAATACAAGGCGATGCGCACTTCACCGTTCGTGTTTTTGCGCGGCACGTGCCACCTCTTTTACGAACGCCTGCCGCGCGACAAGGCGCTCGACGACGCACCGCCGGTGTGGATCTGCGGCGACATGCATCTGGAAAATTTCGGCAGCTACAAGGCCGACAATCGTCTGATCTACTTCGACAACAACGATTTCGATGAAGCGTGTCTCGCGCCGAATCTCTACGAGCTGGTGCGGTTGCTGACGAGCGTGCTGGTCGGCGCGAGCGATCTGAAACTGAGCCGCGCGCAGGCGCTGGCGCTGTGCCACACCGCCGTGGAAGCGTACGGCGCGGCGCTCGCGGACGGCAAATCGCGCTGGATCGAAGAGGAAACCGCGACGGGGATGGTGCGCGATCTGTTCGTCGCGCTCGCCAGCCGTACGCGGGTTGCGCATCTGGACCGGCGCACCACGCTCAAAGGCAAAACCCGCGCGCTGAAAGTGGACGGCAAGAAAGCGCTGGCGGTGAGCGATACCCAGCGGGTCGCGGTTACGCAGTTCATGCAAAAATTCGCCGCGACCGAGCCCAATCCCAACTTCTTCCGCATTCTCGACGTCGCGCGGCGCATTGCCGGCACGGGGAGTCTCGGTGTGGATCGTTACGTGATCCTCGTCGAAGGAAAAGGCTCGCCGGACGGCAGTTATCTGATCGATCTGAAAGAGGCGCTGCCTTCTTCGGTCACGCCACACATCAAGACGCCGCAACCGGCCTGGCAGACGGAAGCGCAGCGGGTGGTGGAAATTCAACGGCGCAATCAGGCGGTCTCGCAGGCATTCCTGCATGCGGTTGAATTCAATCAGCGATCCTATGTGTTGCGTAGTCTTCAGCCTTCGGAAGACCGCGTGGCGTTGAGCGATTGGGACGGCAAGCTGCCGCGTCTCGAAGAGGTGGTGAAGAACATGGCCCAATTGAGCGCGTGGGCACATCTGCGCAGCGGCGGGCGTCAAAAGTCGTCGATCGCCGACGAGTTGATCGCGTTCGGCAATCGGCAGGATTGGCAGGTGCCGTTGGTGAACGTCGCGATGCAGTGCGAAGCGCAGGTGGCTGCGGATTGGAAAGCGTATTGCGACGCTTACGATAGTGGCGCGTTCAACCTGACTGCCGGGCACTGAGCTTCGATACGTTGGGCGCGTTATATCGCGCCTTGTGCGCTTCCGGCGTGGTCGGTGCGCCGCTTGCAAGCGTCTCTCAATGCGCGGCGCATCATGCCGTCGCGCGTGCCAGAACCGCTCCAGACAAACCCTGATTGCTGCGTTGAATCGGCCGCTGATATCGTTCGCTGGTCGTGTGGAAGCGCTTCCACTTTGGGCTTCTGAGTGGATGAGCGTGGACGTTCGCTGTGCCGCCGTTTCATGGCCTCAGCGCGGTAATTGCTATGTATGGAGACCCCGTGGCAAACGACGCTTCTGCTGTATCCGACGCTCTCTCCCCCCATTCCCAATCGCCAGCCGATCCTTTCACCCCGCCAGCGGACTCGTCGCTATGGCGCAAGAATTTTCTGCTGGGCGCGGCCACGGCTTCCTATCAGATCGAAGGCGCGGTGAACGAAGACGGCCGCCTGCCATCCATCTGGGACACGTTCTCGGCGACGCCCGGTAAGGTTCTCGCCGGCGACACCGGCGCCGTGGCCTGCGATCACTATCATCGCTGGGAAGCGGACGTGGACATGCTGGCCGGGCTCGGCCTCGAAGGCTACCGGCTCTCCATCGCCTGGCCGCGCGTGATGGACGCGGCCGGCGCGCCGAACCGCAAAGGCATCGAGTTCTATAAACGGCTCCTCGCGCGGCTCAAGGAGAAGGGCGTCACGACCTTCGTCACGCTGTATCACTGGGACTTGCCGCAGCATCTGGAAGATCGCGGCGGCTGGCTCAATCGCGATACCGCGTACCGTTTCGCCGACTACGCCGACCTGATGAGCCGCGAGCTGGCCGGTAGCGTGGACGGCTGGATGACGCTGAACGAACCCTGGTGCTCCGCGTACCTCGGCTACGGCAACGGCCACCACGCGCCGGGGCTCGCAGACGGACGCTATGCCACGCAGGCCATGCATCATCTGCTGCTCGCGCACGGTCTCGCGGTGCCGGTCTTGAGCGCCAACGATCCGGCTTCGCAAAAGGGCATCGTCGCCAATGTCGGACGCGGCACGGCCAACAGCGGGAGCGCGGCCGATCAGCGCGCGGCGCATCTGTTCGAGGTGCAGCACAACGCGTGGATTCTCGATCCGCTATTGGAGGGCCGCTACCCGCGGGATCTGTTCGAACTGTGGCCGGGCACCGAGCCGCTGGTGCTCGACGGCGATATGCAAACCATCGCCGCGCCGCTGGACTTCCTCGGCATCAACTATTATTTCCGCACCAATGTCGCGAGCGACGGCGCGCACGGTTTCAGGGAAGTGCCGCTCCAAGGCGTGGAGCGCACGCAGATGGGCTGGGAAGTGTATCCGGACGGCTTGCGCGATCTGCTGACCGGCTTCAAGGCCACATATGCGAACCTGCCGCCGATCTACATCACCGAAAACGGCATGGCTTCGGACGACAAGGTGATCGACGGCCACGTGGAGGATACCCAGCGCATCTCGTTCCTCAAGCGCCATCTCGCCGCGGTCGATCAGGCCATCAAGGCCGGCGTGGAGATTCGCGGCTATTTTCTCTGGTCGCTGATGGACAACTTCGAGTGGGCGTTCGGGTACGAGCGTCGCTTTGGTGTCGTGCATGTCGATTACGCTACCCAGCAACGCACGATCAAACGCAGTGCCGAACTGGTGTCGAAATTCCTGAAGGAGCGCAAAGCACGCAGCGAATAGCGGGCGGGTGCTGGTTTGTATGTCGACCTGAAACACCGACAAAGGAGACGGAATGGACAGCAGAAAATGGGTCTTGCGAGGCGTGGTTGGGGCACTGACGTTATATGGCGTCGTCGCGCATGCGGAGCCTTTGAAGGCCAACGTGATTCACTGGTGGACCTCCGGCGGCGAGTCAGCCGCGATTCGCCAGTTTGCCGACGCGTATAACAAGGCCGGCGGCCAATGGGTCGACAACGCGGTGGCGGGCGCGGATCAGGCGCGCTCCACGGCGATCAACCGGATCGTCGGCGGCGATCCACCCACCGCCGCGCAGTTCAATACGTCCAGGCAGTTTCACGACCTGATCGATCAGGGCCTGCTGAACAATGTCGACGACGTCGCCGCGAAAGAGAACTGGAACGGCGTATTTCCGCAGTCGATTCTCGACAGCATCAAGGTGAAGGGACACTACTACGCCGCGCCTGTCGATATCCACATGCCCGCCTGGTTCTTCTATTCGAAGCCGGTGTTCCAGAAAGCGGGCATTACCGCCGAGCCGAAGAGCTACGACGAGTTCGTCGCCGATCTCGGCAAGCTGAAAGCCGCGGGCGTGATTCCGCTTGCGCTCGGCGGTCAGCCCTGGCAGGAGAAAATCACCTTCGACGCAGTGTTGGCTGACGTGGGCGGTGCCGATCTGTATCTGAAGGTGTACCGCGACCGCGACATGAATGCCGTGAAGTCGGATGCCTTCAAGAAGGTGCTGGCGTCGTTCAAGCGTCTGCACGATTTCGTCGATGCCGGTTCGCCCGGCCGCAACTGGAACGACGCCACCGCGCTGGTGATCTCCGGCAAAGCGGGCGTGCAGATCATGGGCGACTGGGCCAAGGGCGAATTCTCGGCGGCGAATCAGAGCGCGGGTAAAGACTTCGGCTGCTTCCCCGGTTTCGGGCCGCACTCGCCGTATCTGGTCGCGGGCGACGTGTTCGTGTTCCCGAAAACGGACAATCCCACTGCGATCAAGGCGCAAAATCTGCTTGCCACGGTGATGACCTCGCCGTCCGCGCAAGTCGCATTCAGCGCGAAAAAAGGCTCGATTCCGATTCGTCCCGACGTGGACGCCAGCAGTCTCGACATCTGCGCGAAGGAGGGCATTGCGATCATGAAGGACAAGTCGCGTCAGTTGCCGAATCCGGAAATGCTGCTCTCGCCTGACACGCAGGGCGCGTTGATCGACGTCGTCACCAACTTCTGGAACAAGAACCAGTCGGTTGACGACGCGCAGAAGGCATTTGCCAGTGCGCTGAAGAGCTAGGTGCGCGGCATGCACGCGCTCAAGTTGCCGGCAGCCGGGTCGAAGGCGCAAAAAGCGCGGCTGAAGAAGCCGCTCAAAAAGCGTTTTCCGTTCGCGGTGTGGCTCGCATTGCTGCCAATGGTTCTGACCGTGGTGTTCGCGTATCTCGGCACGATGGTCTGGACCGCGCGCGTGTCGCTCAGCAATTCGCGCACGTTTCCTTCCGGCGACTTCGCGGGCTTCACGCAATACGCGCGGCTGTTCAATAACGACCGCTGGCTGCTGTCGCTGCAAAACATCCTGATTTACGGCGCGTGCTTTATCGTGGCGTGCATGGTGATCGGCTTGCTGCTGGCGATTTTCATCGATCAGCGCGTGGTCGCTGAAGGCGCGTTGCGCACGGTGTTTCTCTATCCGTATGCAATGTCGTTCGTGGCGACGGGGCTCGTGTGGCAATGGATCCTGAACCCGGAACTCGGCGCGCAGGCCGTGCTGCACAAACTCGGTTTCGCGCACGCGCGCTTCGACTGGATCGTCGATCAGGACCGAGTGATCTACACCATCGTGATCGCCACGGTGTGGCAGGCCTCGGGTCTCGTGATGGCGTTGTTGCTCGCGGGCCTGCGCGGCATCGACGACGAATTGTGGAAGGCGGCGCGCATCGACGGCATTCCGCGCTGGCGGGTGTATGCGAGCATTGTCGTGCCGATGCTCGGACCGTCGTTCTCCACCGCTTTCGTGCTGCTGTTCGTGATGGTGGTGAAGCTCTACGACGCTGTGGTCGCGATGACGCAAGGCGGCCCCGGCACGGCGAGCGAAGTGCCGGCGAAGTTCATCATGGACTATCTATTCGGCCGCGCCAATATCGGGCTTGCTTCGGCGGCGTCGATCGTTTTGCTGGCGACGGTGCTGGCGATCCTCGCGCCGTTCTTCTATGCGCGCAGCCGCGCCGCCAGGCACGAGGAGAGGTGATGAACACGCTCAGTCCGCCGCTCAAAGACGGTACGCCGCGCCGCGCTCCGCAGCGCCGCCGCCGCGCGATATTCACCCCCGCGCGTCTGGGCGTCTACGCGTTTTTACTGACGGCGGCGCTATTCTTCCTGCTGCCCTTGTACGTAATGCTCGTCACCTCGGTCAAACCGATGAGCGAGATTCGTCTGGGCAATCTGCTGGCGTTCCCCGCACATTTCACGCTCAACGCGTGGGGCGCTGCGTGGCAGTCCGCGTGTACCGGGCTCGATTGCAACGGCATTCAGGTCGGTTTCTGGAACTCGGTGCGCATTGTCGTGCCGAGCACGGTTCTGTCGATCGCGATCGGCGCGGTGAACGGCTATGCACTGTCGTTCTGGCGTCCGCGCGGCGCGGGCCTGCTGTTCGGCGTACTGCTGATGGGCGCTTTCATCCCCGTGCAGGTGATGGTCTATCCGCTCGTGCGGGTGCTGGCGAGCGTGCACCTGTTCAGTTCACTGCCGGGTATCGTGGTGATTCATACCATCTTCGGCATGCCGGTGATGACCTTGCTTTTCCGTAACTACTACGTGTCGATTCCGCAGGAACTGTTCAAGGCGGCGCGCATCGACGGCGGCGGTTTCTGGCGTATCTTCGTGCAACTGATGATGCCCATGTCCGTGCCGATCATCGTGGTGGCGGTCATCATGCAGGTCACGGGCATCTGGAACGACTTCATTCTCGGCCTCGTGTTCGCCGGCACCAGGAATCTGCCGATGACGGTGCAACTGAACAACATCATCAATACGACGACCGGCGAGCGCCTCTATAACGTCAATATGGCGGCGACCATTCTGACCTCCATGGTGCCGCTCGCGGTGTACTTCGTTTCGGGCCGCTGGTTCGTGCGCGGGATCGCCTCCGGCGCCGTCAAGGGATAGGGCAATGACAAACGTGGCTAATCCGGCAAACGCGCTGGTCAATCCGGTCGCAAGCGAGGCCGACGTGGCGGGCGTGGCGACCCGTCCCGAGGCGGCGGACGCGGCGGGTCTCGCGACACCGGCCAACGTGGCCGTGCGCAATCTGACCATCCGGCTGGGCGCGAACACGGTGATCGAGAACCTCGATCTCGACGTGCGGGCCGGCGAATTCGTCGTACTGCTCGGGCCGTCGGGCTGCGGCAAATCTACCTTGCTGCACAGCATCGCCGGATTGATCGACGTGAGTGACGGCAGCATCGAGATTGCCGGCGAAGACATGACCTGGGCCGACCCGAAAGACCGGCGCATTGCACTGGTGTTCCAGTCGTACGCGCTCTATCCGACCATGAGCGTGGAGCGCAATCTGTCGTTTGCCTTGCGCATCAACGGCACGCCGAAGGCGGAGATTGCGCGGCGCGTGGCGCGGGCCTCCGAGATGTTGCAACTCGGGCCGCTGCTCAAGCGCAAACCGGCGCAGCTTTCAGGTGGCCAACGGCAGCGGGTGGCGATTGGCCGGGCGATCGTGCGCGAAGCCGACGTATTCCTGTTCGACGAACCGCTCTCGAACCTCGACGCCAAATTGCGCACCGAACTGCGCCGCGAACTCAAGCAACTGCATCAACGTCTGGGCGCGACGATGATCTACGTCACGCACGATCAGGTCGAGGCGATGACGCTCGCGACCCGCATGGCGGTGATGCGCGGCGGCGTGATCCAGCAGTTCGGCACGCCCGCCGAAGTCTACGCGCGCCCCGACAACCTGTTCGTCGCCACGTTTCTCGGCACGCCCGCGATGAACCTGCTCAAGGGCACGCTCGAAACACACGACGGCAGCGTCCACTTCTCTTCTGAGCATGGGCGGCTCGACGTCTCTGCGTACCCGTTCAAGTCCACGCCGGCGAATGCATTGCCGTGCGTGCTTGGCGTGCGGGCCGAAGACGTGAGCGTGGGCGAGGGCGCGAGCGAACGCGCAAAAGTTTCGCTGGTGGAGCCGATGGGCAACCACCGCGTCATCTGGCTCGACTATCATGGAGTTCAGGTCGCGTCGATCGACCAGACGAAGACGCCGGTCGCGGTGGGGGACACCGTGGCGTTCTCGTTCTGCGGCACACATGTCTCTCTGTTCGACGAAGCGGGCGGCGCGCGTTTGTAGCGCCGGCACGCGGCGTCGCTCCAAATACAACATGCTTGACGGAGAACCGCGTGGCAACACTCAAAGATGTCGCGGCACTGGCCGGCGTGGGCATGTCGACTGCCTCGCGCGCCATTTCCGGTAAAGGGCCGATTTCGGCGGATGCCGCCGCTCGCGTGAAAGCGGCCATCGAGCAGCTGAACTTTCGGCCGTCCTCCATCGGCCGCGCCATGGCTACGCAGTCGCTCGGCATGGTCGGCCTTTTCGTGCCGACTTTCTTCGGCTCCTACTACGGCACGATCCTCAAGCAGACCGACACCGAACTGCGCGCGGTACGCCGTCACGTGGTGGTGGCGACCGGCTGCGGAGAAGTGTCGCCGCGTGAACAGGCCATCGAGGCGGTGCGTTTTCTGATCGGCCGGGATTGCGACGGCGTGGTGGTGATCAGTCACGATCTGCACGACGAGGATCTGATCATGCTGCACCGCATGCATCCGAAAATGGTGTTCCTGAACCGCGCGTTCGATCAGTTGCCGGAGGCGTCGTTTTGCGCCGACCACCACCGTGGCGGCGAGCTGGCGGCGAGCACGCTGCTCGATCATGGGCACCGTGACATCGCGGTGATTTCGGGGCCTTTTACCGCGTCCGACAACCTGACCCGTCTGGAAGGCTTCTTTGCCGAACTGGCGCGCGAGGGCATTGCGCGCGACGACGTCACGCTGATCGAATCGGATTTCTCACCGGAAGGCGGCTACGCGGCCGCGCAAAAATTGCTCGACGCGAAACGCCGCTTCACGGGCGTGTTCTGCGCGAACGATACGATGGCCGTGAGCGCGTTGGCGCGTTTTCACCAGGCGGGCATTGCCGTTCCCGACGAGGTCTCGGTGATCGGCTACGACGACGATTACTCGGCTGCGTACGCCGCGCCCGGGCTGACCTCGGTGCATATTCCAACGGCCGAGCTGACGCAGAACGCCGTGCGCTGGTTGGTCAACCAGTGCTACCGGACCACGTGGGAGATTTTCCGCGAGTTTCCGGTGACGGTGACGATGCGCGAATCGGTGGGGCCGGCGCCGGGTGTAGCGGCCGGTGCCATCGACGCTGCACATTTGGGCCGTACGCGGTAGCCGGGTACGGCAGCGGCGAACTGCTGCGCGCCGGTGCTGCTAAGCGCTACTGCCGCTACGTGCCGCTCCATGCCGCTGCCGTTGGCGGCACACACTCAGGTGCCGCTGCGCAGCGACTGCTCGTAGCGCAGGCGCGCTTCTTCGTCGAGCCGCGTATCTTCGAGTTCCTGGAGCACGGCTTCGAGATCGATCGGCGTGGTGTCCGCTTCGACGCGGCCGGTCAATGCGGCGTCGACATGCAACGCGCCCGCTTCATAGAGCGCCCAGATTTCCTTGCCGTAGCGCGTCTCGAGCAGCCCCGGCGCGAAGCGGCCGAAATACGTGGCGAGGTTGTTGACGTCGCGCTCGAGCATGGCGGGCGCTTCCAGATTACCGGCGGCGTCCACCGCTTGCGGCAGGTCGATGATGACCGGGCCGTCGGCGGCAAGCAGAATGTTGTACTCGGACAGGTCGCCGTGAATCATGCCGGCGCACAGCATGCGCACCACCTGGTTCAACAGCAGCGCGTGCAATTCGAGCGCGCGTTCCTCGCTCATCTCGACGTCGTTCAGTCGCGGTGCAACATTGCCGTCGGCGTCGGTCACCAGCTCCATCAGCAGCACGCCGTCGGTGCAGATAAAAGGCTGCGGCACACGTACGCCCGCATTGGCGAGTTGGAACAGGGCGTCGACCTCGGCGTTCTGCCAGGCCTGTTCCTGCACTTCGCGGCCATAGCGGCTGCCTTTTTCCATGGCGCGCTGCTGGCGGCTGTTCTTGACCTTGCGGCCTTCGCGATAGGAGGCGGCCTGGCGGAAGCTGCGCTGTTTGGCGTCCTTGTAGACCTTCGCGCAGCGCGTGGCGTCGCCGCTGCGCACCACGTAGACGGTGGCTTCCTTACCGCTCATCAGCTGGGAGATGACTTCGTCGATCAGGCCTTCTTCGACCAGCGGGAGCAGACGTTTCGGAGTTTTCATGCGACCGCCGAAGGGTGGCGGGCAGCGCGGCGGCGAGCAGCGGCCGGTTGCGAGGGCGGATGGTGCGGGATTCGGTTCATGCCGGATTATACGGGGAGACCGCAAAAAGCATGGGCGCGGTACCGACCTGGGCGCGAACCCGATCGCATCACTCCCGAAAGTCTCCAACGCGTGTTCGCCGTAATAGCTTGTAGAAGCGTCCGTCTAATTGCGAGGTGTCGCCACGGAAAAGCGGATCTGACAGTGTCGAACGGGGAGAAATGCGCAAGCGTTTGCGTATCGAAACGTCTCGTGCAACATACGGTTTCCCGCGCTTTATGCCGCATTTTCTGCCGATATTTTCGCCGCGCGCGAAAGCGGACACTCAAGAGATTGTTGTAATTGCCGATACACTGATTTGCCGTTTTCCCTCATTCAATTCGCAGGCCAATCACGTAGACTTGCCGGTAACATTTTGTTACGGGGTGTGAGATGTTGGCCGTGTTCTTCATTGCCTGCCCGATCGGCATCGCCGCGTTAATTGGTTTCGCGCGGCACGTCGATCCGGTGACGGGACAATTCAAGCGTTGAATCCGCTGGTCGGATGTTTCCTGCGGCACCGCTGAGCAGCGTGCTGGGGAGTGCGGTTTTGTTGAGCCGATCTCGCGACAAGTCTTGCCTTTGAGTGCCGAGTCGCGGCACGATGCGCGATAACCCAAGATTAGGGCAGTATCGCGTATGCGAGATTTTCTGGCGAATGTCACGGCGCGCGTTAGCGTGCTGAAGGGCGTCCTTCCCCTGAACCGTGCTGCGGCGGCGCGCGATGCGCTCGCCGGTGTGCAGCTTGCGTCGATGGATATTCCGCAAGTGCTGGGCTACGCGCGCATTGCCGGCATGCCGGCCGTGACGGGCCTCTACACGGTCTTTCTGCCACTCATCGCCTTTGCCTTCTTCGGCGCCTCGCGGCACCTCGTCGTGGCCGCCGACTCCGCCACCGCCACCATTTTCGCGAGCCGGCTTTCCACCATGGCGCCGCCCTCCAGCGCCGACTATGCCGCGCTTGCCGCGATGGTTGCCTTGCTGACCGCGGCTTTGCTGTTCGTCGCGCGCATTTTCAAACTGGGCTTTCTGGCTGACTTCCTGTCGCGCACCGTGCTGGTGGGGTTTCTCGCCGGAGTGGGTGTGCAGGTCGGTATCAGCATGCTGGGCGACATGTCCGGCGTGCCTGGCCGCGCCTCGCGCAGCGTCGATCAGTTGATGCTGGTGGTGCACGGAGCAGCGCAAATCCATCCACCGACACTCGCCATTTCGCTGCTGGTGGTCGGCGCCATTCTGACGTTCAAGCGCATTCAGCCACGCGTGCCGGTGCCGTTGATCGCGGTGGTGGCGGGTATCGCCGCAAGCAATCTCTACGGTTTTTCGGCTCACGGTATCGCCGTACTCGGCCCGGTGGCGGGTGGGCTGCCGGCGCTGCGCATGCCGTCGGTGACATGGCAGCAGGCGCTCGATCTTCTGCCCGTCGCGGCGTCCTGCTTCGTGATGATCGTCGCGCAAAGCGCTGCCGCGAGTCGCGTGTTCGCCGAGCGCTACCACGAATCGGTCGATACGAATGCCGATCTGCTGGGCATCGCCGCGGCCAACGCGGCGGCGGCGTTTTCAGGCGCGTTCGTGGTGAACGGCAGCCCCACGCAAACCGCCATGGCGGATCTCGCCGGCACGCGCAGCCAGTTCGCGCAGCTCGTGTTCGCGGCGGTGGTGGTCGCGGTGCTGCTGTTTTTCAGCCGATTCCTGCAGTATCTGCCGCACTGCATTCTCGCCAGCATCGTGTTTACGATCGCCATCGGTCTGATCAATCTGAAGACCTTGTTCGCCATTCGCCGCGAAAGCCCGGGCGAATTCGCGCTGGCCGTGTTCACCGCGGCGGCGGTGGTGCTGATCGGCGTCGAGCACGGTATCCTGGTCGCGGTGGCGCTCTCGCTGCTTCGTCACGTGCGGCACAGCTACCGTCCGCATACGATGATTCTCGTTCCCGGCGACAACGGCGTCTGGGTTCCGGAGCCTGCCGTGCCCGGCATGCAGACCGCGACGGGCCTGATCGTCTATCGCTTCGGCGCCGATCTGTTTTACGCGAACGACCACTTTTTCGTCGACGACGCCCGCCGCCTGATCGACGAGGCGCCCAGCAAAGTGCGTTGTTTCGTGATCGACGCGAGCGCGATCACCGACCTCGACTATTCGGCGGCGCGCTCGGTCGGCGAGTTGTGCGCGACGTTGAAGCGCCAGGGCATCGAGGTTTTCTTCGCGCGCGTGAACCAATATTTGCGCTCGGATATGGACCGGCACGGCATTACGCCGATTATCGATGCAAGCTGTATTTTCAACACCTTGCACGAGGCGCTGCGCGCGGCCGGCGTAGTGAGCCCGGCCGGCAGGTAGACGAGGTCACGCAAGCGCATGCTCGCGTCGAGCTGTGATGGCTTTAGCGTGGCGGTTCTTCGTCAGCGAAAAAATGGCCGATAAAGAAACACATGCCCGCGATGGCGATGCCTAGCACGGCCACCGTATAAGCGAGCGCCGTGCCGTGCCAAAGCCCGTCGAACCATTGATGAAATTGCGCCATCAGCACCGCCGCATTGCCGCCGATGCGCTGCAATTCGATCTGATAGCGTGGATCGGCCATGCTGTACATGGAGACGGCGCTGTCCGGCGGTGGTGCTGTCGCGTAGATGATCGCCGCCGCGATCACGCCGGCCACGAGCGCGACCATGCCCGCGAGATAGAACCGCTTCTGCCGCGGCGAGCGCTGCGTTGCCGGGTTCACTTCATTACCGCCGCTCATCGTGTTCGCTTATCCGCTTCAGTCGTCACGGCGACAGTATCGCAGAGCGGTGGACGTCTCGAAGCGCGCTCAGCTTTTCGAAGTCAGCATCTTGATGCCGGCGATTCCGAACATGATCGCGAGCGAGCCGTCGAGCCAGCGCCGGATCGCCACATAGATGCGCCGCGCGGAAACGGTTGAAAACAGCACCGCATAACTGCTGAACACCGATACGCCGATGCACATGCAACCGAGCACGACCGGCGCGGTGTGCGACGTACCGCTCGCGGGCGACATGGCCAGCGAAACGATCGACAGCCAGACGAGAATCGCTTTCGGATTGGTGAGATGGAGCAGCAGCCCGCGCAGATACAGGCGCTTGAGCGTTGCGTCCTGCCGTGTCGTGGCGCTGGGCAATGCCTCGGCGCGCAAGGCCGAGCGTGCGGATTTGAAACCGAGCCACAGCAGATACAGTCCGCCAGCGACCTTGATCGCCACCAGACATTCCGAGTAAGTGGCGAGCACCGCGGACAAACCCAGCGACGCCAGCAGCGCCCAGAAGAACGAACCCGACACCACGCCGAGCGCGAAGGTCAACGCGGATCGGCGGCCCGCGCTCATGGCGAGCGACATGATGGCAAGATTGCTCGGCCCGGGACTTGCCGTACCGACGAAGTACGCACTGTAGGCAATCAGGACATCGGCGGTCAGGAAGGGGCTGGCGGTCATGGGCTGAACCTCGGCGGCGGGCAAACCGTGCGGCGCGCACACGGGCGGAAAGCGGTAAGCGTCACGCGAATGAGGATTCTGCATGCGGCCGCACGAGTCTCACAGATACAGTTGACCGCTCCCGCAACGGCACAATCATGCGCACGCGCAGCGCTTCACCCTTTTGCCGTCATGCCGATGCAATCGGCGAGCGCGCCTGCCACCGCCTGCCGGCTATGCCGTGGACGCTGCACGAGTCCGATCTCACGGTGAAACGTCGCCTCGCCGAGTTCGAGCGCGGCGACGTTGGCGGGCCACTTGCCGAGTCCCGCGCTATCCGGAATCAGCGCCACGCCAATGCCGCGCGCGACCAGCTGCACGATCCCCTGCAATTCATCCAGTTCGATCACATCGTGTACGTTCAGCCGCGAGCGCCGCAGGAACCGGTCGACCAGTCTGCCGCCGAACGACGTGCGGTCGTAGCGGATAAACGGCTCGCTGCGCAACAGCTCGCGCCACGATCGGGCGTGGCCCTTGCCGCGCACGAGCGTCTTGGGCACGAGCAGCACGAACGGTTCGGTGACGAGCGTGCGCCATTCGAGTTCGGACGGCAGCGCGAAGGGCGGTTTGATAATGACGGCCAGATCCAGTTCGCCGGAATCCACTTGCCCCAGCAAGCCCAGTGACACGCCCGGCACGACGCGAATTCGCCAACCGGGCCGGTCTTCGCGAAAACGCGCCAGCGCATCGGCGAGAAACGACACTTGCGCGGAAGCAATGGCGCCCACCCGCAGCATGCCGCTTTCCGCCGCGCCTGCGCCGCGTTCGGAGAGCCGGGCGTATAGCGTCATCATTTCCTCGGCGAGCGCGAGCGTTTCGCGGCCGGCGTCGTTGAGCGTGGCGGAGCGGCCGGTACGGTCGAATAGCGCAAAGCCGAGTTCCTGTTCGAGCCGCTGCATCTGCGCGCTCACGGCGGATTGCGTCAGGCCGATCCGCGCGCCGGCGCCGGAAAACGTGCCGTACTGACTCACGGCGATAAAGGTCTTGAGTTCGCTCAGCATGATCGATTAATCGATTTTGGTGTGGGTCAGGTCAAATATATATCGTTTTTAACCATTTTTAGTCATGGTTAAACTTGGCCTTACGCGTGTGGCGTGGAGCGCCGGCACGTTCAACCCAATTCCAATCAGCGAGTTTCCCCATCATGAGCGTTGCCGACACCGCCTTGCCGCCGTTCCATCTGGCGTTCCCTGTTCATAGCCTTGCCGCCGCGCGCGAGTTTTACGGCGACCTGTTGGGCTGTCCGGAAGGGCGCAGCTCGGACGCATGGGTCGATTTCAATTTCTACGGCCATCAGATCGTCGCTCATCTCGCGCCTGAAGAAGTCGGCCACCGTCAGACCAGCAAGGTTGATGGCGACGCCGTGCCGGTCCGTCACTTCGGCGCGGTGCTCTCGATGGCGCAGTGGCAGGCTGCGGCGGACAAACTGCAGAAAGCGGGCATCGACTTCATCATCGAGCCGCACGTGCGTTTCAAGGGCGAAGTAGGCGAGCAGGCCACCATGTTCTTCCTCGATCCGTCGGGCAATGCGCTGGAGTTCAAGGCGTTCGCGGATATGTCGTCGTTGTTCGCCAAGTAATGCAGGCCATTCACGCTGAAGCCGAACCGAACGCCAGAACCGGCACTGCTGAAAGTGCCGGCGAAATGGCAAGTGGACAGTGATCGACTAAGCTTTCGACAAGCGTGAAGTATTTGCTTTGCGCAAATCAATCTTTGCGATGTTCCGCGATGCCGGCGCGGAGCATCGCGTCAAGGCGCGCATCAATCTCGCCTATCTTTGGGTATCAAACGTTTGCTTGTCAGCAAACTGCGTCCCGTCTCAAGCGCCCCGTTTTCTTACATTAGCCTTCCTGACAATTCCGCCATTTTCGCGCCATGCAGGCGTTGGTGCTATCGATCTAGCATAGGCGCAGATTCACCCATCCCTTACCTGCATTCTCTCGGGCACGTTTCAATGTGGATCGTCAACGTTGCGCTTAAACGGCCATACACGTTCATCGTGATGGCCATTCTGATCTTGCTGGCGACGCCATTCGTGCTGTTGACCACGCCGGTCGACGTGCTGCCGGAAATCAATATTCCGGTGGTCAGTATCATCTGGACCTACACGGGCTTGTCGGCCGAAGACATGGCCAACCGCATTACGTCGGTGAACGAGCGCAGTCTGACTACCACGGTCAACGACATCGAACACATCGAATCGCAATCGCTCGCGGGCATTACGATTCTGAAGGTTTTCCTGCAGCCGACGGCGAACATCCAGACCGCGATCGCGCAGACGGTGGCCGTCGAACAGGCGCAGCTCAAGCAGATGCCGCCCGGCGCCACGCCGCCATTGGTTATCAGCTACTCGGCCTCCAGTATTCCGGTGATCCAGCTTGGCCTGTCGAGCCCAAAGCTCTCGGAGCAGGCGCTCAACGATACGGCGCTGAACTTTCTGCGCCCGCAACTCGTGACGATTCCGGGCGCGGCCGTGCCGTACCCCTACGGCGGCAAATCGCGGCTGATCTCGGTCGATCTGAACACGCGCGCATTGCTTGCCAAAGGCCTGACGCCATCCGACGTGGTCAGCGCGTTCAACGCGCAAAACCTGATTCTGCCGACCGGTACGGCGAAGATCGGACCGAAGGAATACACGATCAACATGAACGGTTCGCCCGCCACGGTGGAAGGGCTCAACGATATTCCGGTGCGTACGCTCAACGGCGCCACGACGTATCTGAGGGAAGTCGCGCACGTGCGCGACGGCTTCTCGCCGCAGACCAATATCGTGCGGCAGGACGGCCATCGCGGCGTGCTGATGTCGGTGCTCAAGAACGGCAGTGCGTCGACGCTCTCGATCGTCAACACGCTGCGTGGCCTGCTGCCGGGCGCTGAGGCGGCACTGCCGCCGGACCTGAAGATCACGCCGCTATTCGATCAATCGGTGTTCGTTAAAGCGGCCGTGCAGGGCGTGGTGCGCGAGGCGCTGGTTGCCGCCGCGCTGACCGCGGCGATGATCCTGCTGTTTCTCGGCAACTGGCGCAGCACCTGCATCATCGCGATCTCGATTCCGCTGTCGATCCTGTCCTCGCTGATCGCGCTGCATGCGCTCGGGCAGACGATCAACATCATGACGCTCGGCGGTTTGGCATTGGCGGTCGGGATTCTGGTGGACGATGCCACGGTGACGATCGAGAACATCGAACGGCACTTGCATATGGGCACGAATCTGCACGATGCGATTCTGGATGGCGCGGGAGAAATCGCGATTCCGGCGCTGGTGTCGACATTGTGTATCTGTATCGTGTTCGTGCCGATGTTCTTCCTGACCGGCGTGGCGCGGTATCTCTTCGTGCCGCTCGCCGAGGCCGTGGTGTTCGCCATGCTGGCGTCGTACGTTCTGTCGCGTACGCTGGTGCCGACCCTGGCGATGCTGTTGATGGGGCACGCGCACAAACCGAAAGAGGGCGCGAAGCCGAATCCGTTCATGCGCATCTATCACCGTTTCGATCGCGGATTCGAGCGCATGCGCGCCGGCTACATCATGATACTCAGCAGTGTGCTGGTGCGCCGTGGTGTGTTCGGCAGCGTGTTTCTCGGTTTTTGCGTCGTGTCGATGGGCCTGATTTTCGTGCTCGGCGAAGACTTTTTCCCGAGTGTGGATGCTGGCGACATTCGCCTGCACATGCGTGCGCCGACGGGCACCCGCATCGAGGAAACCGCGCGTCTGGCCGACCAGGTCGAAAATGTGATCCGCGAGGTAGTGCCCGCTAAAGAACTCGGCACGATTCTCGACAACCTCGGTTTGCCCTATAGCGGCATCAACCTCTCCTATAGCAATGCGGGCACGATCGGCACGCTCGACGGCGAGATCCAGGTGGCGCTCAATGAAGACCACGAGCCGTCGCAAATCTACATGGACAAACTGCGCGCGATCCTGCCGCAGCGATTTCCGGGCGTCGAGTTCTTCTTTCAACCGGCCGACATCGTCACGCAGATTCTCAACTTCGGCTTGCCCGCCGCCGTGGACGTGCAGATTTCCGGCGCGAATCAGGAGGGCAACTTCGACGTCGCGCGCAAGCTGCTGAAACAGGTGCGCCTGATTCCCGGCACGGTGGATACCCACATTCAGCAGAAGCTGGATGAACCGGCGATCAACCTTCAGATGGATCGCACGCGTTTGCAGCAGCTCAATCTGAGCGCGAGCAACGTGGCGCAGAACGTGCTCATTTCCTTGTCGGGCAGTTCGCAGACCTCGCCGGGTTTCTGGTTCAACAACAAGAACGGCGTTGAATACAACGTGGCCGTGCAGACGCCGCAGTATCAGGTCTCGTCGATCGATGAACTGTTGCGCACGCCGGTGTCGGGTTCGGCCAACGGGCCGACGCAGTTGCTCGGCAACCTGGTGCGAGTCTCGCCGCAAAATCAGTTCGCGGAAGTCACGCACTACAACATCAAGCCGGTGATCGATCTGTACGTGAGCGTCGAGAAGCGCGACCTGGGCAGCGTGGCGAATCAGGTCGACCAGCTCGTGAACAACATGCGCGCGTCGCTGCCGCGCGGCAGTCAGATTACCGTGCGCGGCCAGGTGCAGACCATGCGCAGTTCGTTCTTCGGGCTGGGACTCGGCGTGGCGATGGCGATCGTGCTGGTGTACCTGTTGATCGTGGTGAATTTCCAGTCGTGGGTCGATCCGCTGATTATCGTCAGCGCGTTGCCCGCGGCGCTCGCGGGCATTGTTTGGATGCTGTTCCTGACGGGCACGCATCTAAGCGTGCCGGCCCTGACCGGCGCGATCATGACGATGGGCGTGGCTACCGCCAACAGTATTCTGATGGTGTCGTTCGCGCGCCAACGGCTCTCCGCCGGCGCACCGCCGTTGACCGCCGCGCTCGAAGCCGGTGCGAGCCGGATCAGGCCGGTGCTGATGACCGCGTTTGCGATGATCATCGGCATGATTCCGATGGCGCTCGGTCTCGGCGAAGGCGCCGAGCAGAATGCGCCGCTCGGCCGCGCGGTGATCGGCGGATTGCTATTCGCCACGGTGTCCACGCTGTTTTTCGTGCCGCTCGTGTTCGCGGCCATTCACACGCGGCTCGCACGCCGCCACCGTGACGATGGCGACGACGGCGGCGCGAACCACGCAGACTCCCACGGCGATGGCCACGATGGCCCGACGCCGGACCACGGCGGCGCCGGCAAGCCCGCGTAAAGTTAATTGACGGCTGACTGAGATGGCTGACTGAGATGACCGAAAAAACTCATGCATCGCTAGCGATTCCCTCGCGAGAGACCGAAGGCGGCCACGCCTTGCCGCCGCGCCATCGCGAATGGAAACGCGCCAAAATCGCTGTCTGGATCGTGCTGGCGCTGCTCGCCGTCGGGGCGTTGCGCACCGTGATCGCGAACGTGATGCAAAACCGTTCGGTGGCGGAGACCACGAAGCAGAACGCCACGCAGTACGTGAACGTGGTGAGCCCGACTCAGACCGAAGGCGGCGGCAATACGCTGCTACCGGGTACGCTGCGCGGCTATGTCGAATCGCCGATCTATGCGCGCTCCACGGGTTATCTGCTGCACTGGTACGCCGATATCGGCACGCGCGTGAAGCAGGGCCAACTGCTCGCCGATCTGGATACGCCGGAAATCGATCAGGAACTCGCGCAGGCTTTGGCGCAGCGTCAGCAAACCAGTTCGAGCCTCGGCCTCGCCAAAAGCTCGCTGGACCGTTGGCAGCAATTGCGCCAGCGCGACGCGGTCTCGCAACAGGAGCTCGACGAACGGCAGAGCACGTATGCGCAGGACGTCGCCAACCTGGCCGCTGCCGACGCCAACGTCAAGCGCCTGCAGCAGCTCGAATCGTTCAAGCGCATCGTTGCGCCGTTCGCGGGCGTGGTCACGCAGCGCAATGTGGATGTCGGCGACCTGATCGACGCGGGCAGCGGCACGAGCCGCGCGCTCTTCGCGCTTGCGCAGTCGGACCCGCTGCGTGTCTATGTGCAATTGCCGCAGGCATACGCGCAAAACGTGTCGGTGGGACAGAAGGTGGTGGTGACGCAGGCCGAACTGCCGGGCCAGCAATTCCACGGCACCATCACGCACATGTCCGGCGCGATCGACGTGCCCACCCGTTCGTTGCAGGTCGAAGTGACGCTGCCGAATCCCGACGACAAGCTGCGCCCGGGCGCCTACGTGCAGGTCGCGGTGCCTTCCGTCGCCCACGCACAATTGATGGTGCCGGGCAACGCGCTGCTGTTCCGCGCCGAAGGCCCGCGCGTCGCGGTGGTCGACGCGAACGGCAACGTGCAGTTGCATAAGATCGTGATTGCGCAAGACCTCGGACAGTCGCTCGAAATAGAAAGCGGGATCGAGGCCAACGACAAGATCATCATCAACCCGAGCGATTCGATCGCGGACGGCGATCACGTGCAGATCCAGCCGCCGCGGGCCAACGGCAAGGGGGCGTCGTGAAGCGCGTGGCCACAGGGCGTGCGATAACGACGCTCGCGGGCACGGCGTTGCTGGCCGCGTGCACGGTCGGGCCCAACTATCAGCGGCCGCAGGCCGAGGTGCCGCCTACCTGGCAAACCGATTCGTACTGGCGCGTGGCCGTGCCGTCGCATGCGCCGATTTCGCCGGACTGGTGGAGTGCGTTCAACGATCCGACGCTTGCCACGCTGGAAACCCAGGCGCTCGCGCAGAATCAGACGCTGGTGGCGGCGAGCGCGCACTATGAGCAAGCCAGGGCGACGCTGGCGAACACCCGCGCGCAGCAGATTCCTGAAGTCGATCTGGCGGCACAGGCATCGCGTTTCCGGATTTCGCAGGATCGCCCGCGGACCAATTACGGTACGCCCACCACGTCGACCGTGCAGAACAACGTGCAGCTCGGCCCCGCCATCAACTACGACACCGATCTATTCGGCAGGATACGGCGTGAAGTGGAAGGCTCGGTGGCATCCGCACAGCAATCGGCGGACGACCTCGCCAATGCGCGCCTCGTTCTCACCACGGATCTCGCCACCGACTATTTCTCGCTGCGCGAACTCGACGCCGAGATCGACGTGCTGAATCAATCGGTGAAACTGCAACAGAAGGCGCTCGACTACGTCACGACGGAACACGATCTCGGTTCGGTGTCGGGACTCGACGTGCTGCAACAGAAGTCGCTGCTCGACTCGACACGCGTGCAGGCGCAACTGCTCCTGAATCAGCGCGCGCAGTTCGAACATGCGATTGCCGCGCTGGTCGGCGTGCCCGCGCCCCAGTTCTCGATCGCACCCAAAGTGGTCGATGTCCAGGTGCCGTCGATTCCGCTCGGCGTGCCGAGCGACGTGCTGCAACGGCGGCCGGATATCGCCTCGGCGGAGCGCGCGATGGCCGCGGCGAATGCGCAGATCGGCGTCGCCAAGGCGGCGTTCTTCCCGAGTCTGACGCTGACCCCGAGCATTGGCTGGGAAAGCACGCAGTTCGCCAGCTTGCTGAGCGCGCCCACGCTGATGTGGACGCTCGGCGCGGCGGTCGGCCAGGTGCTGTTCGACGGCGGCCGCCGCGCGGCCAACGTGCAGTTCGCGAGCGAAGGCTACAAGGCCACCGAGGCGAACTACCGCCAGACCGTGCTCACTGCGTTCCAGCAGGTGCAGGACGGCATCACCGGACTCTCCGTGCTGGACGGCGCGGCCAGGCAGTCGAGCGAGGCCGTGACCGACGCGCAGCATCTGCTGGCGCTCGCCAACGACCGCTATTCGGGCGGCCTCGTCGCTTACCTCGACGTCATTACGGCGCAGCAGTCGCTCTTGACCAGCGAGCGCCAGGACGTGCAGATTCACGGCCAGCAGATGACGCTGTCGGTATCGCTCGTGAAGGCGCTCGGCGGTGGCTGGGACGTCGGCGCGGATATGGCGGACACGCCGAAGAACACGCAGCCCGGCGACACGAAGGAGGCAATGGCTCCCGCGCGGTGAGCCGATGGATCATGAGTGGCGCGGACGCAGGGGAGCGGCGAGGCGTTTCGTATAATGCACAGACAAGGGGACGCGCATGAAATTGCTGATTGTTGAAGACGAGCACAAGGTGGTGGACTACCTGCGCTCCGGTTTGACAGAGCAGGGCTGGGTCGTCGACGTCGCACTCGACGGCGAGGAAGGCATGCATCTGGCCACCGAATTCGATTACGACGTGATCGTCCTCGACGTGATGCTGCCCAAACGCGACGGCTTCAGCGTGCTGAAGGCACTGCGCATGCGCAAATCGACGCCGGTCATCATGCTCACCGCACGCGACCATGTGAACGACCGCGTGCGCGGCTTGCGCGAAGGCGCGGACGACTACCTCACCAAACCCTTTTCGTTTCTCGAACTGGTCGAACGGTTGCACGCGCTGGCGCGGCGCACCCGTTCGCAGGAATCCACGCTGATTTCCGTGGGCGATCTGTTCGTTGATCTGATCGGCCGGCGCGCGACCCGCGACGGCGTGCGCCTCGACCTGACCGCCAAGGAATTCCAGTTACTCAGCGTGCTGGCGCGCCGGCAAGGCGACATACTCTCGAAGACCGCGATTACCGAACTCGTCTGGGACGTCAATTTCGACAGCCATACGAACGTGGTCGAAACCGCGATCAAACGATTACGCGCCAAACTCGACGGCCCGTTTTCCTCCAAGCTGCTGCACACCGTGCGCGGCATGGGGTACGTGCTCGAAGTGCGCGAGGAGGCGGAGCAGTCATGAACCGTTCGATCGCCCGGCGCCTCGCCATGATGTTCGCGTTCGTCGCACTGTTCGTGTTCACGCTTGTCGGCACGGGGCTCTTTCTGGTGCTGCGCACGCAGCTCGAACATCATCTGCGCGAGTCGCTCGACGATCGCACGCAGATTGCGCGCATCATTGTCTATCACGCGGTCACGCCGGAAAAATGGCGCATGGCGCGCGAAAAACTCACTGACATGACGCCGCACGACGGCAGCACCGTCTATGCGGTGTCGAGCACCGACCCATACTTTCATTACGGCAAGCTGGTGGACGGTCCGGTGGTGACGAGCTGGCCGGGCGGCTATACACGCGTGACGCCGGCCGGCGGCGGTCAGGACATGCTCACCTCCACGGTGACGATCCCGGCCTACGGCGCGCGTCCGCCGGTTCAATTGCAGGTGGCCGCGAGCTACTCGCCCAACGTGCGCACCATGCGCGTGTTCGGCTCGGCACTCGCCGCGCTGTCGGCGCTTGGCAGTCTTGCTGTCCTGTTGCTCAGCTACTCCGTCACCCGGCTCGGTCTCGCGCCGCTCACGCGCCTCACGCGCGACGCGTCCGCCGTCAGCCCGAACAATCGCTCGCAGCGTCTGAACACGGCCGCGCTGCCGCTCGAATTGAGCGACCTGGCGAATTCCTTCAACGGCGCGCTCGAGCGGCTGGACGGCGCCTACGGCCGCCTCGAATCGTTCAATGCGGACGTGGCTCACGAACTGCGCACGCCGGTGACGATTCTGATCGGCCAGACGGAAGTGGCGCTGACACGCAATCGTTCCGTCGACGATCTGCGCCATACGTTGCAATCGAACCTCGAAGAATTCGAGCGCATGCGCGCGATCATCAACGACATGCTGTTCCTCGCCCGCGCCGATCAGGGCGAGCGGGCAACCGGTCTGGTCGAAGTGTCGCTGGCCGCGGAAGCCGCGCACACGCTGGAGTTTCTGGAGATTCCGCTCGAAGAAGCGCGAGTGCATGCGCAATTGCGCGGTGACGCCGTGGCGCGCGTGAACCGCTCGCTGTTCGGCCGTGCCTGCACGAATCTGTTGATGAACGCCATCCAGCATTGCGAGCCCGGCGCGGAGATCAACGTGACGATCGTGAATGAAGAGGATCAGGTGCGCGTCGCGGTGGCCAACCCCGGTGCACCGATTTCGCCGGACGTGCTCGAACATCTGTTCGACCGCTTTTATCGCGCGGAGGTCTCGCGCACCAATAGCCGCGAAAACCACGGGCTGGGTCTCGCGATCGTGAAAGCGATTGCGGAGATGCATCGCGGTACGGTGTCGGCGCAGAGCGCGCACGGCATCAACACCTTTGCGTTCTCGGTCGCGGCGCTGGCGGTCGAAGCCGGTATGCGGCCGGTGCGGGCGAACGCAAGCGCTGCGGCCGGGTCGGCGGATTATTCGTCGCTGGTAAAGGGCAAGTCGGCCTGAACCGGCAGCCGCCTTTGCGGCGGCAGCGCGTTGGCCGGGCTCAAGGCGCTTACGCGCACACCGAGCAGCCGCAGCTTGCGGTTCAATTCCACTCTGCGCAGGCATTCGGTTGCGGCGCGGCGGATCTCGGCGGCGTCGGCGGTCGGCGCATCCAGCGTCAGATCGCGCGTGACGGTGCGGAAATCGTCGTAACGCAGCTTGATGCCCACCGTGCGACCCACGTAGCCTTTGCGCACCAGATCTTCCGCCACCCGCACGCACAAGCCGGTAAACGAGCTCGACAACGCCGGGCGGTCGTGACGAGGATGCAGATCGCGCTCGAAGGTCGT